>CAMDRT010000002.1 GCA_945906815.1 Bordetella parapertussis | reverse complement strand
GCCGCGATCACGCTACTCAGTGCGCTTTGGTACAGCGACTCGATCGCATCGGTGCCGCTAATGGTCATGCCGAGATCGTGCAACAAACCGTCATGCACACCGAAGGCCCAACCATGGATGCTCACCGGCTGCGTCTTGGCCCAGGCATCGACCATCACGGTGCTGACACCGACATTGACCACCTGCTCAATCACGTTGAGCTCGCACAGCGCGTGAGCGCGCTTTTCCGGTGGCATGTTGTTGAGCAAATGCCAGTGGCGGTCACGCACATCCTGCACATGCCGAATCCAGTTATCCGCCAGTCCGATACGCTGGCCTTCGAGGCCCGCTTGCACGCCGCTACAACCGTAGTGTCCGACCACCATGATGTGCTCGACCTTAAGCAGCTCCACCGCGAATTGGATGGCCGACAAGGCATTGAGGTCGGAGTGAACCACGATATTGGCCACATTACGGTGCACGAATATTTCACCCGGCTCCAGACCGGTGATCTGGTTGGCCGGCACCCGGCTGTCGGAACAGCCGATCCACATGTATTTAGGCGTTTGTTGTTCGACCAGGCTGGCGAAAAATCCGGGGCGTTCCCGCTCAATCTGCGCCGCCCATGCGCGATTGTGGGTGAAAAGGTCTTCGATAGATGGAGTCATGGCAGTATTCTAATCAAATTGGGCGCACATCCGCAGTCAACAAATATCCTTGTGTAACTACCTTGCACAGACGGGGCTTCGGCTACAATAACGCCCTTTCTCAGTGCATTGGAATTTTCGCTATGAGCCATCCGCTAGTGGGCATCGTCATGGGCAGTACCAGTGACTGGGAGGTCATGAAGCATGCCGCGCAACAACTCAAGGATTTCGGTGTCGCGTATGAGGCGCGCGCGCTGTCGGCGCACCGTACGCCCGATCTGCTGATCGAATGGATGGAAAAATTGATTGCCGGTGGCGCACAGTGCTTCATCGCCGGTGCGGGGGGCGCGGCGCATCTCGCGGGCGTCGCCGCGGCAAAGACCACGCTGCCGGTGCTGGCGGTGCCGATGCCGTCGAAACATCTGGGCGGACTCGATTCGCTGTTGTCGATGGTGCAGATGCCCAAGGGCATACCGGTCGCGACGTTCGCCATCGGTGAGGCGGGATCGGCGAATGCCGGGTTGTTCGCGGTGGCGATGCTGGCGCTGCATGATGCCGCGCTGGCGAAGAAGCTGGTCGCTTTCCGCAAAAAACAAACCGAAACCGTGAAAGCGGCGAAACTGCCGGAGCTGTAAGCACGCCATGCCCAACACTGATGCCATACTCGAAACCAAACTCAGCAGCCTCCCCTTCCTGCATCGTGGCAAGGTGCGTGATTTGTATGCGGTGGGCGACGACAAACTGCTGGTGATACAGACGGACCGGCTCTCCGCGTTCGATGTGATACTGCCGGTGCCGATAGCGGGCAAGGGCCACGTGCTCACCGAGTTGTCGAATTTCTGGTTCAGAAAATTGGCTCACGTTATCCCGAATCACTTGACCGGCATTGTGCCGGAATCGGTGGTGGCGGAAGGGGAGCGCGCGCAAGTCGCGGGCCGTTCGATGGTGGTCAAAAAATTAAAACCGTTGCTGGTCGAAGCGGTAGTGCGCGGTTACCTCATCGGCTCGGGCTGGAGCGACTACAAAAAAACCGGCGCGGTGTGCGGCATCAAATTACCCGCAGGTTTGCAGCAGGCGCAGAAACTGCCGCAGGTGTTGTTCACGCCCTCATCCAAGGCGCCTGCCGGAGAGCACGACGAAAACATTACCTACGCGGATGTTGAGGTGCTGGTCGGCGTGGCGCTGGCCGCGCAAGTGCGCGAGGTGTCGATACGCCTCTATACCGAGGCTGCGGATTTTGCCGCGACACGCGGCGTCATCATCGCCGATACCAAGTTTGAATTCGGGATTGATGCCGGCAACAATCTGGTGCTGATCGACGAAATTCTCACCCCGGATTCGTCGCGGTTCTGGCCTGCAGCCGAATACCGCACTGGCATTAGTCCGCCGAGCTTTGACAAGCAGATTATCCGCGACTGGCTCGAAACAACCTCGTGGGACAAACAGCCACCCGCGCCTACCCCGCCGCCGGAAGTGCTCGCCAGGACTGCGGATAAATATCGTGAAGTGCAGCGCTTGCTGACGCAATAATTGCGCACTGCGGTCACCACAGACCCTGATGAAGCGCGAACTCGGCACGCTCTTTCCGGAACTTGAGAAAGACCTCAAGCCGTATACCGCCGATTTCACCACCGGCATTTTGCCGTATCAGGATATCGTAAAGCTGGTGAGCGGCGGACGCATCAATGCGGCTGCGCCCATTGAAGACACGCAGCTGCAGCCGGCGAGCCTCGATCTGCGGCTGGGCGCAACCGCGTGGCGCGTGCGCGCGAGTTTTCTGCCGGGCAAGGGCTCGCCGGTCAGCGCCAAGATCGAGCGCATGATGATGCATCAGATCGATTTGACGCAGCCCACAGTGTTCGAGAAGGGCTGTGTCTACATCGCCGAACTGCTAGAAGAACTGCGGCTGCCGGCGGACATTTCGGGCAAATCCAATCCCAAAAGCTCCACCGGCCGTCTCGATATTTTCACGCGCCTGATCGCCGATGGCGGCACCGAATTCGAGAGCGTGCCCGAAGGCTATCGCGGCAAGCTCTATCTCGAAATCGTGCCACGCACCTTCAGCGTGCTGGCGCAGCAGGGTGCGCGGCTGAATCAAATGCGTTTTGTGCGTGGCCATCCGCCGCCTTCCGATCACAAGCTCGACGAACTGCAATCGCTGGACTCGCTGGTGTATTCGGATGCCGAGTCGCCGATGGCCGCCATCGTCAACGACGGGCTGTGGATATCCGTCGATCTCGAGGGTGACGCCAGCGGCGGCATCGTCGGCTATCGTGCCAAGCAACATGCGCCATTGATTGATTTGAGCCGCGTCGACCATTACGACCCGATGGCATTCTGGGAGCCGCTGCGCAGTGAAGCGCATCACAGTCTGGTGCTCAACCCCGACGATTTTTACATCCTGATTTCACGCGAGCGCATCCGTATCCCGCCGAGTTTTGCCGCGACGATGGTGCCGTATGATCCCTCGGTGGGCGAGTTCCGCATCCACTACGCGGGGTTTTTTGATCCGGGATTCGGCTACGGCAACAACGACGTCAACGGCGCACGCGCAGTACTCGAAGTGCGCTCACACGAAGTGCCGTTTCTGATTGAGCACGGGCAGGGAGTCGGGCGCCTGATTTACGAGCGTTTGCTCGGCAAGCCGGAGCGCCTCTATGGCGTGAGCATCGGTTCCAACTATCAGGCGCAGGGGTTGAAACTCTCCAAGCAGTTCAAGCCGCCGGTAGTGAGTTGAAATGACGTCGAACGACCTCCCCCGCGCTGTAGCCACGCTGCGCGCAGGCGGCCTCGTCGCCTTCCCCACGGAAACCGTTTATGGCCTCGGTGCTGATGCTTCCAATCCGCTAGCCATAAAAAAAGTTTTCGCCGCTAAGGGGCGGCCGCATGATCATCCGCTGATCGTGCATATTGCCAGCAGTGCGCAATGGCATGATTGGGCGCAAGATATTCCGCCTGCGGCACACACGCTCGCCCAAAAATTCTGGCCCGGCCCGCTCACACTGATACTCAAGCGCGCACACGGCGTGAGCGATCTCATCACCGGCGGGCAAGACACCGTCGCGTTACGCGTGCCCTCGCATCCGCTGGCGCAAGCGTTGCTGCAAGCGTTTGGTGGAGGGATGGTGGGCCCGTCGGCGAATCGCTTCGGCCGCGTCTCGGCCACCACTGCAGAACACGTGCAACAGGAGTTCGGCGACAGCATCGATTGCGTGCTCGATGGTGGCGCCTGTGAGGTGGGCATTGAATCCACCATCGTCGACTTGTCGGGTGCGAAATTCGCATTGCTGCGCCCCGGACTGATCACGGCGCAGCAAATAGAAAGCGTGCTCGGTGCAGCGCTCGCCGCGTCCGACGCACAATCGCCGCGCGCGCCGGGCACACTGGAGAAACACTACGCACCGCGCACGCCGCTGATGCTGGTGGAAGGTGATCTTATCGACGAACTCACGCGTAGCTTCGCGCGTCAGGGCAAACGCGTGGCGGTGCTGGCGCGCAACGCGCATCAGCCGTTGATCGACAGTCTGGTGTGGATCGCCGCACCTGCAGCGCCGGCGGGCTACGCGCATGATCTCTATGACAACCTGCGCCAGCTCGATGCCGCCGCTTGTGATGTGATGCTGGTGGAAGAACCGCCACTGGCTATCGAATGGGCGGCAGTGCGGGATCGGCTAGGGCGGGCTGCTGCTGGCGCGGGCGCTGAAGAAGTCGATTGAGGGACAAGGGGTCAGTTCTTGACATTGCATCTAACGAGGTATAACGTTCACTCATGGCACGCCCCCTGCGCCTGGAATTCCCCGGCGCCCTTTATCACCTGACTGCTCGCGGCAACGCGCGCGCCGATATCTACGCCGACGACGAGGATCGGCGGCTGTTTCTGGAGTTACTCGGCAAGGAAATCGGGCAGCAAGGCTGGCGCTGCTATGCCTATTGCTTGATGGGCAACCACTATCATCTGCTTATCGAAACGCCCGAAGCCAATCTGGTTGCCGGCATGCGCCGGTTAAACGGCGTGTATACCCAGGCCTTCAATCGCCGTCATCAGCGCGTAGGGCATGTGTTTCAGGGGCGCTACAAAAGCATCGTCGTGGACAAGGACAACTACGGGCTGGAACTGTGCCGCTACATTGCGCTCAACCCGGTGCGTGCGCGCATGGTCAAACGGGCGGCGGACTGGGCGTGGAGCAGTTACCGCGCCAGCGCGGGGAAGGCAGCCGCCCCAGATTGGCTCGATGCGGGGTGGGTTCGATCTTTGTTGGGCGGTCGCAATCCTGATTCGGCTTTTGAGCGTTTTGTCGCACAAGGCTTGGAGCAGGCGTCTCCGTGGAGCAAGCTCAAAGGACAGATTTGGCTTGGCCACGCACCTTTTCTCAAGCGCATGGAGCGGCTTGTGCAAAGCAAGCCCGCGGCGAATGTGCCGCAGCAGCAACGGCACCCATCACGCCCGTCGGCGGCTGCGCTAACAGCATGGGTGCTGTCGGCCTACGGCATCAAGGACGAGAAGTCGTTGCGCAGCCGCGCCCATCAGGAAGCGTTTCAAGGGTGGGCGTACCTACTGCGCCGCGCGGTCAATATGCCGTTGCCGGCGGTGGCGGAATGCTGCAAGGTTTCGCCATCGCGGATATCGAAGATTCAGCGTGAAATCGAGACCAGCGCTCCCTCAGCGATACTGCGCAAACTGCAAGAGAGATGCAATATCAAGAACTGACCCTTATGACGGGCTCTTATCGACTACCCCTTTAATCGATTCCCCAGCGCCCTCGCCATTAACGTAAGCCCGGAAATTTCGGGGGCGACCTGCGACTCCGGAGCGACGGCCCCGCCCGCCTGAATCCGCGCCCGCAGGTTTTCCGCGAACAGCGAAATGAGTTGTGCGGAAATGGCCGAGATCATGCCCACGCCGCGCCCGTATTGCGCGACCTGCCCGGCGAGTTGCAGAGCGCTGTGCAGGGTGACGCGCGCGCCTACGCCTTGCGCTTGCAGTGCGAAACGGGTGACGGTATTGGCGTTGCCGCGCCCTTTGGTTTCAGTCCAGTCGGCTTTGACAGCAGCGCGATGCGCGAGGTCGTCGCGACTCTCGATGCGCAGGTTGCCGGAGAACACCATAGTCAGAGGCCCGAGCTTCACGGTGACACGGCCTTTGTAGTGATCCGCGCTGATCTGCTCGATCATGCTCGCGCCCGGAAAGCAGGCGGCGGTTTGCGGCACGTTCATCAGGATGGGCCACGCCGTTGCAGGCGGCAGTGGTATATCAAAGTGGTTTTCGATTTGCACGTTAGTTATTGAATGAACCGCTCTTGATGACTTCGCCCATCTTGGCCATGTCGGCTTTGATGAAGCGCGCGAAGTCTTCCGGCGAACCGCCGACGATTTCCACGCCAGCATTAAAGACCAGCTGGGCATCCAGTCCGTTAAGCGCCTGCGCTATAGTGCTGTTGAGCAGTTTGATGATGGGTGCAGGTGTTTTGCGTGGCGCAAAAAATCCGATGGCTGCCTCCGACCCATAACCGGGAAGCGCCTCGGCGACAGGCGGCAAGTTGGGCGCCAGCGGCGAGCGTTTCGGTGTGGTGATCGCCAGCGCTTTAACTTTGCCGCTTTTGACATGCGGCATCATCGGGCCGAGCGCTGCAAACATCAGCTGCACTTCGCCCACAAACAGCCCCATCATCGACGGCCCGGAGCCTTTGTAGTTGATGCGCACGATTTTGGTTTTCGCCATGTGGTTGAACAACTCGGCCGCCATATGTGGCGTCGAGCCGCCGCCGCCCGCGCTGTAATTGAGGGCACCGGGCTGGGCCTTGGCCAGCGCGATCAGTTGCTGCGTGGATTTCACTGGCAGCGAGGGATGAATGGTCAGCACGTTGGGCGAACTGATCGCCAGCGCAATCGGCGCGAGATCCTCGAGCGGGTCCCAGTTTACTTTGGCGAGCAGCGGTTGCAGCCAGGTAAACGCGCCGTAAAACAATAGGGTGTAGCCATCGGGGGGGGTGTCCTTGGCGATGATTTCCGTCGACATGCTGCCGCGGTTCTCGACGATCACGCGCTGACCGATGCGCGGCGTCAACTCCTGCGCCACCACCCGCGCCCCCCAGTCGTGGTTGCTGCCGGGGGTGGCGGTTAATACGCGGATGACTTTGCTAGGGTATTTGTCCTGAGCACAGGCGGCGCCTGTGGCGAGCAGCAACACGCCCGCAAAAATGCCCCATGTCGTGCGTAGTATCAACAGCGTCGTAATCATCGCGTGCGCCGCTAGGCGTGTGGGCCCAGCAACTCAACGATGCGTTGCGGTGAAATGGGCGCTTCGGCTATGGTCACGCCAAAAGGCGACAGCGCATTTTCCACCGCGCTGATAATCGCACCGATAGCAGAAATGGTGCCGCCCTCGCCTGCGCCCTTGATCCCCAAAGGATTCAGCGGCGACGGGGTTTCAAGATGCACCAGAGCCACGCGCGGCACATCGGTGGCCATCGGCAACAGGTACTCGCCAAAGTTGGTGGACAGCGGCTGCGCGTTTTCATCAAAGGCCAGGCGCTCGAACAAGGCATTGCCTATGCCATGCGCCACCCCGCCTACCACCTGCCCGTCGACCACCATCGGATTGATCACCCGTCCGCAATCGTGGGCGACGGTGTAGCGCAGAATTTTGACTTCCCCGGTCTCGATATCGACCTCCACTTCGGCCACATGCGCGCCGTTGGAATATACCGCCTGATCGGGCGTGAAATGCGCCGTGTGATCCAGTCCCGGCGGCAGGCCGCCCGCCATCGAAAAGCCTGGCATGCCGATGGCTTTGACGGCGATCTCACGCAGGCTTTTGCGCACATCCGGCGCGCTTTTCAGGCGCACGTAACCGTCCGCGAGTTCGAGATCGTGTTCGAGGCATTCCATCATGCCAGCAGCGATTTTTTTGGCTTTGGCGGCGACTTCCATTGCAGCGAGGTGTACCGATGAGCCGGCATTGACCGCGGTGCGCGCGGCGAAGCTGCCCATGCCCAGAGCGGTGGTGGCGGTGTCGGAAGTCACCACGGTGATAGCGTTGAAATCCACGCCCAGTTGATCCGCCGCAATCTGCGCCAGCGTGGTTTTGTGGGATTGGCCCTGCGGCGTGGCGCCGGTATAAATCACGATCTTGCCGGAGGTGGCGACGCGCACGGTCGCGCTTTCATAGGGGCCGAGTCCGGTGGCCTCCACCGCGTTGGCGAGGCCTATACCGAGATAGCGGCCGTGCGTGAGCGCATCGGCTTTGCGCTTGATAAAACCTTCATAATCCGATACTTGCAATGCGGCCGCCTGACACGCCGGATAATCGCCGCTGTCGTAGGTCACCGGCCGTCCATCACGGAAAATAATGCCCACTTGGTAGGGCATTTGCTGTGGCTGGATGAAATTACGCCGCCGCACTTCCGCGCGATCCAATTTCAATTCTCGCGCCACGCGATCCATCAGGCGCTCCATCGTCGTCACCGCTTCGGGCCGTCCCGCGCCGCGCACCGGCGTGGTCTGGATTTTGTTGGTGAACACCGAAATGACGTCGAGTTTGAAATGCGGAATGACATAGGGTCCCGGCACCGTGGTCGCGGTGATCCACGGCAGCACGATGCCCCACGGCACGTAGGCGCCGGTTTCGTGGATGAGCAGGCCGCGCACGCCGATGATTTTGGCCTGGGCATCGACGGCGATTTCCATATCCCAGTATTGATCGCGCTCCTGATGCGTGGTGAGAAAATTCTCGCGCCGGTCTTCGATCCATTTTACCGGCCGGCCGAGCAGGCGCGCCGCCACCGCGATATTGATGTATTCGGGGTAGAACGAACCTTTGGGTCCGAAGCCGCCGCCCACGTCGGGCGCAATCACACGCATTTGATGGTCGCCAAGGTCGAACATGTCCAGCATGCTGCGTTTGAGGCGGTGCGACCCCTGCGACGAGATATGCAGCGTATAGCCTTCTGACTGCGCGTCGTATTGCGCGATGGCGCCGCGGCATTCCATGAAAAACGGCCCGCCGCGATGCTGATAAATCTTTTCGCGGAACACATGGGCGGCACCGCTAAAGGCGCGATCGGCATCCCCCACCTTCACCGGAAAGCGCGCCGCCACGTTGGATTCGGCGCCCAGGTGCGCCAGCGGCGCGCCGTCTTCAATCGCCGCGCGGCAATCGTTCACCGCAGGCAGCGCTTCGTAATCGACCTCCACCAACTGCGCGGCGTCTTCGGCGATATAACGGTTGTCCGCGATCACGCATGCCACCGGCTCGCCGGCGTAACAGGTTTCATCTTTTGCCAAGGCGTAAGGCAGCAGCGGCTGCTTGATTGCCGGATGCGGCACCAGCAGCGGCAGCGTCTGTCGCCGTATCGCCTCGGGCAGATCGACAAACGTGATCACCGCATGCACGCCCGGCAGAGCGAGCGCCGCGCGCTTGTCGATGCGGCCCAGCCGGGCATGCGCGTAGGGGCTGCGCACGAAGGCGGCGTGCAGCATTTCCGGCAGATGTATGTCATCGACAAACTGGCCCTCGCCGCGCAGGAACGCCGGGTCTTCCTTGCGCTTGACCGACGCGCCAAAGCCGGTAACTGAGCCGGTAAATGAGCCGCTCAGTTTTTCGGCGCCGCTGGTTTTCATGGTGCGCCCTCGCGCATGCGCTTTGCGGCGTCGAGCGCCGCATCGACGATGCCCTGATAGCCGGTGCAACGACACAGGTTGCCGGACAGCGCCTCGCGCACTTCGGCCTCGCTGGGTTCGCGGTGGTCGCGCAGAAATTCGGTGAGCGTCATCAACATCCCTGGCGTGCAAAAACCGCATTGCAGGCCGTGGTTATCCTGAAACGCCTGCTGCAAAAGATTGAGTTTCCCGTCTGTCGCCAGCGCTTCGACGGTGGTGACTGCCTGCCCGTCGCCTTGCACCGCCAGCATCAAACAGGCGCGCACGCTGATGCCGTTGACCAGCACCGTGCAGGCGCCGCACACCCCGTGTTCGCAGCCGACGTGGGTGCCGGTGAGCTTGAGTTCGTGGCGCAAAAAATCCACCAGCGTCATGCGCGTTTCAAGGGTGGCGGTGCGCGCTGTGCCATTGACGTTTACAGTAATTGTTCTGGTATCAGCCATGTGGATGCGCGCGCGTGGCGGCCTGTTCCAGTGCGCGATAGGTGAGCACACGCGCCAGATGCTGGCGGTAGGCCGCGCTGACATAGGCGTCAGCGCCGGCTTCCAGTTTTGCGGCGGCTGCGGCTGCCGCTTTAAACGTTGCCGCATCTGGCGCTTGTCCGCGCAGCGCCTGCTCGATGGTGGCGGGTCTGACCGGTGCATGCGCCAATCCCGACAGCGCCAGGGCCGCCTCTGCAATATTGCCGTTTGCGTCTAGCGCCAGCAGCGCGGAACAGGCGACGATGGCAAAGTCACCGTGACGACGGGCAAATTCGACGAAGGCGTGACCGCGAGCGCTGTTGCGCAGTGGAAACGTCACCCCGGCCAACATCTCGTCGGGCGCTAGTGCCGTGGTCATATAAGCCACAGCGAAGTCCGCGTACGGTAGTTCGCGTGTGCCGCGTTGGGACCTCAGGTGCAGGGTGGCCCCGAACAAGGCGGCGATATTCGCGAGTTCCGCGGCGGGATCCTGATGGCATAAGGAGCCGCCGAGCGTGCCGCGATTGCGCGTCTGCCGGTGTCCCACATGCGCCAGCGCTGCGTGCAGCAGCGGGCAGTGCTGGCCGATCACGGGCGAGAATTCGATGTCCCGTTGCCGCGTCATCGCACCGATCTTCAGGGTGTCGCCTTCGACGCGGATATACGCCAGTTCGCTCACCGGGTTCAGATCGATCAGATGATCGGGCATCGCATAACGAAAATTCATCATCGGCATCAGCGATTGGCCGCCTGCCAGCACACGCGCATTGTCGTGGCTGGCGAGCAGGCTGAGCGCATCGCTGATGCTGTGCGGATCGTGGTAGGTGAAAGGGGCGGGTTTCACTACAATTTCTCATGCTTCGCTGTCGGCGTCTCGGGCGTTAAATCCTCCCGCCGCCGCTGGAGGGTTTCCAGGCCATTTGCCTCCCAATCGCCCGCGATAGTGCGCTGTGCGAAGCGCTCCCAAGTTTCCGTCCAATCGCCCAGCGTATAGCCATGCCACGGCCCCTTGGGCGAGAGTGCCGGCAGCTTTAATTCTTCCCACAGCGTCTTGGCGTGCTCCATGTAGGCCTTGCCCGGCAAGGCCAGCGGCGCCATGGCGAATTTCTGCGTGGCATCGATCAGCAGCGTCGATTCCGCTGTCTTGGGGCCGTACTGCGAACCTTGCACGCCGCGCCGATAGTTGATGACTTGCACATCTTCGGATGGGGTGGAGCGATAGGCCATCGACCAGAATACTGCGTCCGTGCTTTGCGGATCGATATCCTCGGAAACGGCAATGACAATTTTGCCGCAATCCGCGCGCAGCGTCGCCGCCCCCTGCAAGCCGCGCCACACCTCGGTGCGCGCGGTGTCGCGCGCGTACTGCACAAAAATCACTGGCCGCAGATTCGACAAAGGTTCGTGCATCACTACGCGTTTCACGCCGCGGATGCCGAGCGTGTGCTGCAAGTGGTTGAGAAACATCGGCTCGTAGGCGACTTTTTTCACCACACTCGATTCGCTCGGCGTCACCTGACTGATGATCGCCGAAAACACCGCGTTTTTGCGATGGGTGATCGCGGTCACCTGCATCGGCATGTTGTACGCTTCCAGCGCGACATAGCCATTGCTCTCGCCGAACGGCGCTTCCGGTTCGAGTGTGGAGGGGTCGATCAAACCTTCGACCACGATCTCCGCATCGGCGGGCACATGCAGATCAACCGTCACGCATTTGGCCATGCGTATAGGCGTGCCGCCGAGGCCGCCCGCCACCGCCATCTCATCCATATCCACCGGCAGTTTTTGCGGGCCGGTAAAAAACACCACCGGAGCCGCGCCGAGCACGATGGCAATCGGCATCATCTGTTTGCGTTCGCGATACTTCAACCAATGCACCCAGCCGCCCGCACCGCCCACGCGCGCCACCATGCGCACCACCAGGCGATCAGTAGCCTTCAACGCCGCGCGGTAGGTGCCCATGTTCTGGATGCCGCTTTCGGGATCGCGCGTGACGCACAGCGTCGCTGTGAGATACGGCGCGGAATCGAAGCCCGGTGTGGACACCGGCACCGGCAGCGCCGCCAGCCCGCCGCCGGGTTTGCGCAGCGCATCGCCGGTGATCACCACTTCCTGACACGCGGGCTGGTCTACAGCGACCGGCGCCAGCGGATTCCTGATCGCATTCACCCACGCGCTGCCGATGTCGGCCACTTGTTGTCCCATGCCGCGCGCGTAAATCTGCGGCGATGAAGCGAACACGCCGATCGCCACCGGCATGTCGTAGCGCCGGCCCTTGCCATCGACCACGTTGGTGAACAAAAACGCGCGCCGCTGATCTTCCGGTACGCCGCCGACGAACTGCCAGCGCACCAGTGGCTGCAACTCGGTGTCTTTGTTGATGGGCCGATCCACGCGCACCAGCAAGCCGTGTTTTTCAAGGTCGGCGAGGTGCTGCTGGAAATCGAGCGGGGGTTTTAGCGGGTCGGGCATGGGGGGTCTCGGTGCAGACTTGCGTGGCGGTGATGGGTTAGCGGTAAGGAAAACTTAACGCAGTAAAAACAATAATTTAAAAACTTCTGCAGCTATGGTGCTGCGTCACGGAAGGCGGCCTACGCGTTGCTTCTCCCGCCCTACACGGCGTTCTGTGCGCCGGGTAGCGCAGCAGCTCATTCCCCCTTGATACCAGCAATCCGGATCACTTCAAGCCACTTGTTGGTCTCGGATACCATCAGGCTGCCAAATTCCGCGGAACTCATTTTCGTCGGCACCGCACCTTGCTCATCGAGCCGCCTGAGAAGTTCCGGAGATGTCAACGCGGCGTTGATGGCCGCGTGTACGCGGGCAACAATGTCGGCCGGGGTGGCCTTCGGCGCAAACATGCCCCACCAGATACTCGATTCGTAGCCGGGCACGGTTTCGGCGACGGTCGGCGTCTGCGGATAGTTGGCATTGCGTTTTGCGCCGCCAGTGGCCAGCAACTTCATGCGGCCGCTATTGACGAAGGGCACTGTAGTGGGCAGCGATCCCAACAGGATTTGCGTATGCCCCGCCATGACATCGGCCGCGGCAGGCCCGCCGCCCTTGAACGGCACATGAACCAGATTCGTTTTGGTCATCATTTTGAAGAGTTCGGTGGACATGTGCGGAAAACCGCCGATGCCCGATGAGGCATAGAAGATTTCTCCGGGCCGTTTCTTGGCGAGCGTTATAAGCTCCTTCACCGAATTCACCCGCAACGAAGGGTGAATCGCGAACGCGCTGTCCCCCATGCCGATAAAGGCCACCGGCGCAAACGAATGGACCAGATCAATCGGTACCTTCGGTTTGTCGATCAGAAAACCATACGCGGTCGAGGTCATCATCAGCGAGTGGCCGTCGGGCGGCAACTGTGAAGCGAGCTGCAGGCCGATGATGCTGGCGGCCCCGGCGCGGTTGTCAATGAGGAATTGCTGCTTCAAGCGCTGCGTGAGTTCAGCCGCCAACAGGCGTCCGATAATATCGGTGCTGCCACCGGGCGGCCACGGAACGACTATGCGCACGGTCTTTTCCGGCCAGGCGCCATGCGCGTTGCCGACCAGGGCCAGCGCGGCGAGCGCAAGCCCGGCGATGAGGCGCACCATTTTTGCTGTGTACACTGAACATCTCCTCATGGCTAATCAAAACCCTCGTTTTGGCATGCGCCCGCATCCAGAAAAGCGCAGGCTTTCGGTTCAAGCGCGCAACGACGAGCCTATGCTATCGCGTTATGTTATCCAAAAAGCGCCTGACGTGGCGCACCAGATCGGGTTCCGCGCCAGTGAAGTAATGATCGGCGCCGGCCACGGATATTTGCCCGGAGCCGCGCACATGCTTGATTGCATCGACGCGCTTGCCAGCGTTGGCAAGCACTAGCGGAAAATCTTTTTCGCCGTAAATGTCGAGCACCGGTGCTTTGAACAATTCCGGATGCAGATAAACGCCGGTGCTGATACCGACCATCACCCAGGCATCGATCGCTGCGGCACCGCTGCCGTCTAAAAAATGATTCGCCATGCGCGCGCCCATGCTGTGCGCCACAATGGCGATCTTGCGCTGGCCATTTTCACGCAGAAAGTCGACCGCGGCCTGCAGCCGTTCGGCGGCGTCCGGGAACAGTTGCGGGTACAACGCCGCCTTGGCATCGGCGGCAAGCACCGGCATTTGCACCGACAGTGTGGTGTAGCCCTGTTCGGCAAGCTGGCTGCGCAACACGTTGATCAGATTCCAGTCCGGATGCGTGCCCATGCCATGCACCACGATCACGCCTGCGCGCGCCTTGGGGTTGGGTGCATGGAGCGCCAGAAATTTGTGCCCGGATTTGAGCGCGAGATAGAGCGGATCGCCCACCAGTATCGCCGGGGTGATTTCGTCCGCCCAGCGCTTTTCGCGGGCGTAGTCCGGTTGCGCGGCTTGCGCAAAACAGCTTGCCGACAACACGAAAAACAGTAAGCAAGCGAGTGGCTGGTATTTGCGCAGGATGCTCATGCCCGAAGCGTTTTCATTTTGCCTTGAACTGCGGTGGTTTTTTGGCCAAAAATGCCGCGACACCCAAGCGGTAATCCTCGGTGTCAAAGCATGCAAACCCCTCGTCCCACGCTCCCGGCGCAATAGGGGCCTGCACCGTCAGGCGCTCGATGAATTGCTTGTGCCAGCGCGCGACCAGCGGCGCGCCGGCGGCGATGCGTGCCGCAGTGGCGTACGCTTCGATTTCCACCTGATCGTCGGCCACCACGCGATTGACCAGGCGCTTTTGCAGCGCTTCGGCGGCATCAAACACGCGGCCTTCGAGCAAAATTTCCAGCGCCACCGCGCGGCCCACCAACATCAGTAGTCCCGCGAGCTCACCGTAACCCATGGTCAGGCCCAGCTTGTTGATCGGCACGCCGAAGCGGCTGGACTCGCCGCAGATGCGCATATCGCACATGGCAGCAATTTCGAGGCCGCCGCCGACACACGCGCCATGGATCATCGCCACCGTGGGATGCTTGCAGGAGCCTACGGCCTGCATGGTGTGGTGTACCAGATCACCGTAGATTTTGGCCTGTCTTGAATCCGCGCGCTCGGCCGCAAATTCGGCAATGTCGGCGCCGGCCGCGAAGGCCTTCTCGCCCGCGCCGCGCAGCACCACGCAGCGCAGCGTGTCGTCGGCTGACAATTCGCGCATCACCGCACCGAGGCGCTCCCACATCGGCTTGTTGAGCGCGTTAAGGCGGCCGGGGTTATTCAGCGCAACGGTGGCAATGCTGCCGTCGCGGGTGACCAGTATGGGTTCGGACTTCAAGCTACGCTACCTTGATGCGGGCATCACGCATGATCATAACTACACCTTCACGCCCGCTGCCCGCGCGTGATTCACCAGGGTATCGCGCGCCACCAGCATGTCATCCAGCGTGCCGAACGCATTGGTGTAACCGCCCTTGTAGCCCGCGCCCTCAATCAGCTTGAACATGCGTCCGAAATCGACATTGCCCTTGCCCGGCGGCAGATGCACTTCAAACCCGTTGCGAAAGCAATCTGCAAGCCGCACTTCGTGCACCCGCTTGAAATTCAGCGCTTTGACGAAACCGTCGATCCCGTCGGGTACCAGGTGCGCGTGGTTGGCGGTGAAGCTGAGCTTGAAGCTGGGCGACTTGATATCCCAATAGTACTGCCACTCTTCGATGGTGTGCGCGAGGTAATGCACTTCGGCGTCATCCGGCTCCTTGTTGAGGTTTTCCAGCAGCACCAGCGCCTTTTTCTTCTCGGCATAGGCGACGATGCGCTTGAGCCGTTCCTTGCCGGCTTCCATGCGCATTTGTTTGTCTTTGGTGAAGTGATAACCCGCGTGCATCTCGGTCCAGCTGGCACCGAGCTTGACCACCAGATCGATGTAGCGCTTCAGGTATTCGGTCACCGCATCGGACACCAGCGGCGAATATTCGGCGACGTTCACTGCCGAACTACTGTGCAGGCCCAGCTTGAGGCCGTGCTTGTCGAGCAGTTTGCGCACACCGGCGCAACGCTTGGTGTCAAACTTGGGCAGTGCGTTATCCCCGGTGTCGAGCTGGATGTCGATGTGTTTCAAGCCGTGGTTCGCCGCCCATACGATGGCGGTTTCCAGTTTAAGGCGGCGGCTGATATCGATGCCGATGCGATCCTTGAGTCCCATTTCTCCTCCTGTGTGAGTGCCGCTTGGATCGCCCAATAATAGCGCAAAGTACCGCGGCAAACCCAGGTGCGACACTACGTAGCAGCGCAAAATATGCTTAAATGGTTTTTCGCAAAACCTCAGGGTACTGGGTTAGGAGACTAAAAATGACAAACAGCGTTCGCGCCGTTGTGGCAATAGCAATCCTGGCGTTTGCTGCCGTTACACGAGCGGCGGAGCCGTATCCAACTCGGCCTGTGCGTTTCGTGCTGGGATTCCCCGCGGGTGGTCCCACCGATGCCGCCGGCCGGATTATCGCGCAGGCGCTGTCGCCGGCACTGGGGCAGACCGTGCTGATCGATAACCGGCCCGGCGCGGATGGTGCGATAGGCGCGGAACTGGCGGCAAAAGCGACCCCTGACGGTCATACCCTGCTGATGGGCAGCGGTTCCAATATTGCTGGTGTGCCGGCCATGCGCAAAAATCCGCCGTATGACTCGATTGCTGATTTCGAGCCGGTGGTGTTTGTCGGATGGAGCAGCTTGCTGCTGGTGGTGCATCCCGGCGTGCCGGCAAAAACGCTGACCGAACTGATGGCTTACGCGCGTTCGAATCCCGGCAAGCTTATCGTCGCGGCCGCCAACCCGCCTACGATTTTCACCATGGCGCAAATAAAAGCGGCCGCGAAAGTGGATTTCTTGAACGTGCCATATAAGGGTGACGCTGCGGCGGTACCAGACCTGCTGTCGGGGCGTGTGCATATCCTTACCGGCGGTACCAACCTGCTGCTGCCGCATGTAAAAGACGGCAGACTGCGCGCACTTGCCGCGCTTACCCGCACCCGTACGCGGCCAGCGCCCGAGGTGCCGACCATCGTCGAGGCGGGCATTCCGAATTTCTCGATTTATGGGTGGGTCGCCCTGCTCGCACCGGCAAAGACGCCCGCGGTTATCGTTGAACGTCTGGAGCGGGAGGTCAACACGGTGTTAAAGCGCCCGGAGATCCAGGAGCAGTTCCAAAAGATCGGCCTTGAAACGGGAGGCCCAACGCGCAAAGAACTCCCTGCTTTCCTTAAAGAACAGCTCGCTTCGTGGGCCGCCGCCGCGCGCGATGCGGGCATGCCGCTGCAGTGAGTTAGACCGTGCTGGTGACCCCGCGTAAAATAAGCGCACCCGCTATCTATTTTGTCCAGGAGGCTCCATGAAATTCTTCGAAGGTTTTTTACATTTTAATATTCGCTGCTCGGAAAGCGACCTGCCCGCGATCGAGAAGTTTTACGGCGACGTACTGAGCCTGAAAAAAGGCTTCCGCCCCGACTTCATGTTCAATGGCATCTGGCTCTACGACGGCGACAATCCCATCCTGCATGTGGGTGCGCGCTTTGCCCAAGGCGCCCAGGTCAAAGACCATCACAACGGCAGCCTCGATCACATCGCGTGGAAGGCCTCCGGCGCAGTGGAGTTTCGCCAGCGGCTGAAAAAGCTCGACATCGAATTCGAAGAGCAAAACATCAAAGATGCGGGTTACCAGGTATTTTTATACGACCCGGTGGGCACCAAGCTCGAATTCAATTTCGTCAACGAACATGTGCCCGATGCGGTAGCGCTGGGGACTACGGCGCAGGCGAATATCCGCTGACTTCCACGTCAAAAGCCTTACCGCAAAGGCGCAAAGGCGCAAAGAACCCCCGCCAAGTAGTTCAAAGTTTTTCTTTGCGTTTCCTTTGCGTCTTTGTGGTAAGAAGTTGACGTTAAGTATTTGTTTTAAAACAACTTTCCTTCAGGCATTCCATCGCTGCCGCAACCCCGCCCGGCTGATGCGGCACTTTGGCCAGCGCCAGCCCCATTTCCACGCCGGCGAGCGTGCCCATCAAGGTGAGATCGTTGAAGTCGCCCAGGTGTCCGATGCGAAACACCTTGTCGGCGATCTTGCCCAGTCCGCTGCCTAGCGACATATTAAAGTTATCGAGCACCACTTTGCGCAGCGCGACTTCGCTGTAACCCTCGGGCATCAGCACGGCGGTGAGCGCGCTGGAGTATTCGGTCTCGTTCTTGCACAGGATTTCGAGGCCCCAGGCGTGCACCGCACGGCGCGTGGCTTCGGCGTGGCGGTCGTGGCGCTTGAACACGTTGGCCAGGCCCTCTTCTTCCAGCATCGCCACCGCTTCGCGCAGGCCGTAGAGCAGATTGGTAGCGGGGGTGTAGGGGAAAAATCCGGTTTTGTTGGGGCCGAGCATTTCGTCCCACGACCAGTAGGATCGCGGCAGCTTCGCGTTCTTGGAGGCGGCCAGCGCTTTTTCGCTTACTGCGTTAAACGACAATCCCGGTGGCAGCATCAGACCCTTCTGTGAACCGGCGACGGTGACATCCACGCCCCACTCATCGTGACGATAATCGATGGAACCCAGGCCCGAGATGGTATCCACCATCAGCAATGCGGGATGCTGGGCGCGGTCGATGGCCTTGCGCACTTCCGCGATGCGTGAGGTGACTGCGGTCGAAGTTTCGTTATGCACCACACACACCGCCTTGATGGTGTGCTGTTTGTCTTCGGTGAGGCGCGCTTCGATGGCGACGGCATCGGCGCCGTGACGCCAATCGCCGGAGATAAATTCCGGGACCAGGCCCATGCGCAGCGCGAGCTTCTGCCACAACGACGCGAATTGGCCGGTCTCATACATCAGCACCTTGTCGCCGGCTGAAAGCGTGTTTACCAGAGCCGCTTCCCACGCGCCGGTGCCCGACGCCGGATAAATCACTACCGCGCCTTTGGTCTTAAACACGCGTTGCATGCCGGCCAGCACGTCATAACCCAGTTGCTGAAACTCCGGCCCGCGATGGTCGATGGTCGGCCGGTCTATGGCACGTAATACGCGGTCGGGCACATTGGTGGGACCGGGAATTTGCAGAAAATGGCGGCCGGCGTGGTAGGTCATGGGAATGCTCCGTTGAAGGGTGAGGTATTATAAGGGCGTGAACGGGTGAACGAGTGAACGGGTGAACGAGTAAATGCCCCTGCCACGGTGCCCACACGTTCACTCGTTAACCCGTTCACTCGTTCACGCCTTTATGCCCATCAAACCCGGCGATACCGCCCTCGCCTCCCGCCTTCGCCAAGAAATCCAAGGCGACGTGCTGTTCGACGCTGCCACGCGCGGGCGTTATTCCACCGATGCTTCGATCTATCAGATCGAGCCGGTCGGTGTGGTCATTCCGCAGACCGAGGAAGATGCCGTCGTCGCCATGCAGATCGCGCTCGACGCCGACGTCGCGGTACTCCCTCGCGGCGGCGGCACTTCGCAGTGCGGGCAGACCGTGGGCGAGGCGCTGATCATTGATGTCAGCAAGCATTTACGCAACGTCGTTGAATTCAACGCCGAGGCGCGCACCGCTGTGGTGCAGCCGGGCGTGGTGCTCGACCAGCTCAACGCGTTTTTGAAACCCCACGGCCTGTGGTATCCGGTGGACGTATCGACCAGCGCGCAGGCAACCATCGGCGGCATGACCGGCAACAATTCCTGCGGCTCGCGTTCCATTTTCTACGGCAACATGGTGCACAACGTGCGCGGCGTGGATGCGGTGCTCGCCGACGGCCATGCGTATCACTTCGGCGCTGTGCCCGCTGATTTGTCGCAACTCGACGGGCCGCAGGGCTATCGCGATCTGGTCCGGAAAATCCGCGACATCGCTGTGATCAACGCCGAGGAAATTGAGCGCCGTTACCCGAAGCTGCTGCGCCGCGTCGGCGGCTACAACCTCGACATGGTGTCGGACCATGCTTTCAACATGGCGCATCTGCTGGTGGGCTCGGAAGGCACACTCGCTTATTCAAAACGGGTTCACCTTAACCTGTCGGCGCTGCCCAAACACAAGACGCTCGGCGTGTGTCACTTCCCGACGTTTTTTAAATCGATGCAAGCGCCGTTGCACATCGTCAAGCTCAAGCCCACCGCTGTGGAGCTGGTGGATCGCACCATGATCGGGCTGGCGCGCGGCAATCCTGCATTCCGGCCCATCGTCGAGAAATTCATCCAGGGCGACCCGGACGCGATTTTGCTGGTGGAATTCGCGGGTGACGACAAAGACGAGCAACACCGCAAGTTAAAACAATTGGTCGAACTGATGGGCGATCTGGGATTCCCCGGCGGCGTGATTGAAATCACCGACGCCGCGCTGCAGCGCGACGTGTGGGAGGTGCGCAAGGCGGGGCTGAACATCATGATGTCGATGAAGGGCGACGGCAAACCGGTGTCATTCATCGAAGACTGTGCGGTGCCGCTGGAGCATCTGGCCGAGTACACCGAGCGCCTGACGCGCGTGTTCGAGAAACACGGTACCACGGGGACGTGGTACGCGCATGCGTCGGTGGGCACGCTGCACGTGCGACCGATACTCAATATGCGTGAAGACGGCGCGGGTAAAATGCGCGCCATCGCCGAAGAAGCCGCCGCCATGGTGAAGCAATACAAAGGCTCGTACTCGGGCGAACACGGCGACGGCCTGGTGCGCAGCGAGTGGATAGCGCCCTTCTTCGGGCCCCAGCTCACCCAGGCGTTCGGCGAGATCAAGGATATTTTCGATCCCAAAGGACTGCTCAACCCCGGCAAGATCGTGCGCCCGTCGAAGCAGGACGATCGCTCGCTGTTCCGCTTCAAGCCCGGTTACAAGACCATCCCGATCAGCACTGCTCTGGATTGGCAGGAGTGGGGTGGTCTGGATAAAGCCGTCGAGATGTGCAACAACAACGGCCACTGCCGCAAGTTCGACGCCGGCACCATGTGCCCGTCGTTTCGCGTCACGCGCGACGAACAGCATCTCACGCGCGGCCGCGCCAACACGCTGCGGCTGGCGTTGTCCGGGCAGTTAGGCCCCGACGCGTTTACCTCGGACGAGATGCACAAGGCGATGGATTTGTGCGTGTCGTGCAAAGGCTGCAAGCGCGAATGTCCCACCGGCGTGGACATGGCGAAGATGAAGATAGAATTTCTTTATCATTACAAACGGCGGCACGGCTATACCTTGAAGGACAAGCTGATTGCCAACCTGCCTCATTACGCGCCGTGGCTAGCGAAATTGGGGCCGCTGGTGAATAGGGCGCAGGCGGTGGCGAAGGGCTGGGTGGGATTTGCTGCGCAGCGGTCGTTGCCGAAGTGGAAACGTAGCGCCCTCGCTCCCCTCGCCCCGCGTGGCGAGGGGGCTGGTATGCGCGAAGTCGTCCTCTTCATCGACACCTTCAATAACTACTTCGAACCCGAGAACGCGCAAGCAGCATTAACCGTGCTGCAAGCCGCCGGCTACACCGTACATCTGCCGCGCGCCAAAGGCGAAACGCGCCCGCTGTGCTGCGGCCGCACGTTCCTTGCCACCGGCATGGTGGACAAAGCACGCGCGGAAGCCGCGCGCACTATCGCTACGCTATTGCCGTACATCGAGCGCGGCATCGCCATCGTCGGACTGGAGCCCTCGTGTCTGCTCGGCATGCGCGATGAATTCCTGTCGATGCTGCCGAATTCCCAAGCGGCGGAACTGGCGCTGAATGCCTACCTGTTCGAGGAATTCATCGCGCGCGAGCTTGACGCCGGACGCTTCAAGCTGAATTTAAAAGCGCTGCCGCAGAAAAAAGCGCTGTTGCACGGCCACTGCCATCAAAAGGCGTTCGCCGCGATGCCTGCGGTGCTGCGCGTGCTGAATCTGGTACCGGAACTGCAAACGGAATTGATCGAATCCAGTTGCTGCGGCATGGCCGGCAGTTTCGGCTACGATGCTGAGCATTACGGCGTATCGATGCAGATGGCTGAAGCCGCATTGCTGCCCAAGGTGCGTGAAGCGGACAAAAACACACTGATCGTCGCCGACGGTACCAGTTGCCGCCATCAAATACACGACGGCGCGCAGCGCGAGGCGGTGCATGTCGCACGCGTGCTGGCGGACGCTCTGGCGTGACCGCTAAAGAGCAGCCCTGCCTGCTCGAAGTCGAGAACCTGCATGTGCATTTCGCCACCCCGCGTGGTTTGGTGCGCGCGGTGGAAGGCATATCCTATACGGTCAAGGCGGGTGAAATCGTTGCGCTGGTGGGCGAATCGGGCTGCGGCAAGTCGGTATCGTCGCTGGCGATCATGCGGCTGCTGGCACAGTCGGGGCGGGTGACGCAGGGGCGCGTTTGGTTCGAGGGGCGCGACTTGCTGAAGCTCAGCGAAGACGACATGCGCGCGATCCGCGGACGCGACATCGCGATGATTTTTCAGGATCCGATGACCTCGCTCAATCCGGTGCTCACCGTCGGTTTTCAGATCATGGAGCCGCTGTTTCTGCATTTGCGCATGACGCCGGCAGCGGCACGCACGCGGGCGCTGGAGCTGCTGGAAATGGTGGGCATTCCCGACGCCGGGCGCAGGCTCGATCAATACCCGCACCAATTCTCTGGCGGTATGCGCCAGCGTGTGGTGATAGCCATCGCGCTGGCCTGCAATCCCAAGCTCATCATCGCTGATGAGCCGACCACCGCGCTGGATGTGACCATCCAGGCGCAGATACTCAAACTGATGAAGGATCTCGCGCGCGATCTCAACATCGCGCTGGTAGTGATTACGCACAATCTGGGCATCGTCGCGCGTTACGCCGACCGTGTGAATGTGATGTACGCGGCGCGCCTGGCCGAGCAGGGTGCGGCGGATGCAGTGTTCGCCAAACCGCTACACCCTTATACCGCCGGCCTGCTGCGCTCGGTGCCGCGGCTCGACCGGCCGCGCGGCCTGCGGCTTGAAACCATTGATGGCGCGCCGCCCGATCTGCTGGCGCCGCCGCCGGGATGCCGCTTTGCGCCGCGTTGCGCGGGGCGCCAGCCGGCATGTGAGCTGAGTCTGCCCGGCATGCTTGAGGTGACTGCCGCTCGTTACAGCGCGTGCCTGCGTGCGCCGGAAATGGAACGCCCGGCAGCGCTGGGATTACCAGCTGCCTCGCACAGCGCGGCGGTGGTGAAACCGGTGAATCGCGACCTGCCGTTACTCAGTGTGCGCGGCCTCAAAACCTACTTCGATGTTTCCACCGGGTTTAAAACCTTTGCCGCGAACAAGGCCGAGGTGCGCGCAGTCGATGACCTGTCATTCGATGTATTCAAGGGCGAGACCGTGGGCCTGGTGGGCGAATCCGGCTGCGGCAAAACTACCGTCGGGCGCACGCTGTTACGGCTGGAGCATGCCACCGCCGGAACCCTCTCTTTCGGTGGCGCCGACGTCACCCATGTGCGCGGTGACGCGCTAAAAAACTATCGCCGCAAGATGCAGGTCATTTTTCAGGATCCGTTCAGTTCGCTCAATCCGCGCATGACTATAGGCGACAGCATTGCCGAGCCGTTGCTGGTGTATAAATTGCAACCGGACAAGGCTGCGGCACGCGCCAAAGTCAGCACGCTGTTGCAGCAGGTGGGCCTGTTTGATTACATGGCAGGCCGTTATCCGCATGAGTTGTCGGGCGGCCAGCGCCAGCGCGTGGGCATTGCGCGTGCACTGGCGATGGAACCGGAATTTATCGTGTGCGACGAGCCGGTGTCGGCGCTCGATGTGTCGATACAGGCGCAGATCATCAATCTGCTGGAAGAACTGCAGAAAAAACTGGGCCTCACCTATCTCTTCATCGCGCACGATCTTGCCGTGGTGCGGCACATATCGGATCGCGTGATCGTCATGTACCTCGGCCGGGTGATGGAAATCG
Organism: Bordetella parapertussis; assembly: GCA_945906815.1. GTDB lineage: Bacteria > Pseudomonadota > Gammaproteobacteria > Burkholderiales > SG8-41 > UBA5216. The sequence continues at coordinate 199,194 of CAMDRT010000002.1, read as the reverse complement.
CCGATCGCGATGCCTTGTATGCGGAGCCGCTGCACCCCTACACGCAGGCGCTGCTGGAAGCGGTGCCGGTGCCTGATCCGGTGATCGAAGCGCAGCGCGCGCATCGTGTGCTGGGCGGTGAAGTGCCCAGTCCGCTGGCGCCGCCGTCGGGTTGTGTGTTTCACACACGCTGCCCGCGCGCGGACGCTGCGTGCAGGGCCGAGCGCCCGCCGTTACGCGAGGTGCGCGCCGGGCACTTCGCGGCTTGTCTTAAAGTTGAGGTTTGATTGCTTTTTTGGCGCGTCCAACCGCATTAAATCTTGCCGATGCTTTTCACGGCCTGCGCCATGCGTTGATGGTCAGCGTCAAAAAACTTGCGGAATTCTGGCGCATCGCGGTAATCGGGCACTACTTGCAGGTTATCCAGCGACTTCTTGAACAGCGGATCGCTGGTGGCTCTGCGCGCCAGATCGCGCACTTTGGTCATGGTCGCTTCCGGCACCGCCGCCGATGTGAACAAGCCCACCCACAGATAAGCCTCAATATCGATGCCCAAGGATTTAAAGGTGGGCACGGTCGGGATTGCCGGATGTACTTTGTCACCCCAACTGGCCAGCAGACGCAGTTTGCCCGAGTTGCTGTGGGGCACCATAGTCGCCGGTGCGCCGGCGGTAACTTGCGAGTGTCCGCCCAGGGCCTGGGTGATCGCCGGGCCGCCGCCGGTGGTGGGCAGATGACGCATGGTGGTTTTGGTGGCATCGAGGAACAACACCACTGGCGTGTGCGTAATCCCGTACGGGCCGGAGGTCGAAAACACCAGCTCATTCGGTTTTGATTTGGTGAGGGCAATCAGTTCCTTGACGGTCTTTACCGGCAACACCGGATGCACGCCCATCACCAGCGGGTCGGCACTCATCAGCGCGACAAAGCCTATCTGATTCAGCGCGTAAGGCGACTTGATGCCATACAGTTTGTCTTTTTCGAGCGCGAGATGCAGATTGGCCGTGGACACCAGCCAACTGTGCCCGTCCGGTGGTTGATTTACCACGTAGGCAGTACCCGCTGCCGCAGTGCCGCCCGGGCGATTGACCACCGGCGCAGCCTGGCCGGTCAATTTTTCGAGGATCGTCGACAGCGGTTGCGCGTGTACCTGATTCATGCCGCCGGGCGGATTGGGTACAGTAATGTTGATGGCTTTGGACGGAAAATCCTGCGCGTGGGCGGAAAACGCAAGGCAAACCAATGCGGCGGCAGGCAGCAGTTGTTTCATGTAAATCTCCTCACTGATGAATGTAAACCCTTAGGCGGGTCTCTTATCGGAAACGGCATTGTTATAGCCCCTCCCTGCTGTGTCAACACGTATCGCGGCCAGCGCCGGGGTGAGAATAAATCCCGCCTACCGCTGCAGTTATAATGGGGTTGCGAACTCTGTACATTGGTTCAGGGTATTTTTAACGAAAGCGAGTCATGTTCAACCCCTTCAAAAAACTCGAACTCATCGAAACCGAAGTGTTCATGTCGATGCCGGCAAAGTTTCGCAAGAAGCAGCGCACCACATGGTCTGACCCCAATCGGCAGGGCGCGGAAGTCGAATGCTTTCTCGAAGGGCCGTCGTTCGATCGCGAAGGTAATCTGTGGTTTGTCGATATTCCGTTCGGGCGTATTTTTCGCATCACGCCGAAAAAAGAGTGGGAACTGGTCACGCAGTATGACGGCTGGCCCAACGGTTTGAAGATCCACAAAGATGGCCGCATTTTTATTTGCGACTATAAAGAAGGCCTGCTGATGCTGGACCCGAAAAGCGGCAAGCTCGAAACCATTTTGCGCACCGCGTTCAGCGAAGGTTTCAAGGGCTTGAACGATCTGCATTTTGCCGCCAATGGCGATTTGTATTTCACCGATCAGGGGCAGACCGGCATCGCGGATCCGACCGGGCGCGTGTTCCGTTTTTCGATGAGCGGGCGCCTCGACCGGCTGTGCGACAACTTGCCCAGCCCCAACGGCATCACGCTTTCCACCACCGACAAACATTGCTACGTGGGCGTCACGCGCTCGCAGCAAATCTGGCGCCTGCCGATCATGGCTGATGGCAATGTCTCCAAGACCGGCGTTGCGGTGCAGCTCTCCGGCGGTGTCGGCGGGCCTGACGGCATCGAGATGGATAGCGAGAACGGTTTGCTGGTGTGCCAGTTGGGTGTCGGCATCTGGCGCTTCGACGCCAACATGCTGCCCACACACCTGATTCATTCGCCCGATCACAGGCACCATCATCTGGCGAACGTTGCCGCGGGCGGCCCTGACCTGAAAACGCTCTATATTACCGAGTCACTGTCCGGCGACATCCTGATGGCGAAGCTGCCGGTGGCGGGCAAGCAGTTGTTTGCGCATCAGTAACTGCGTACTACCAGCGTAGGGACACGTTCATGCTATTCCCAGTAACCCTTGTTGGCAGTTTCCCGCAACCGGAGTGGCTGATTGATCGCGCGCGCTTGTTGGCGCGGCTGCCGCCCCGAGTACGCGCGAAGGAATTGTGGCGTATTCCTGAGCCGCTGCTCGACGAAGCGCAGCGCGACGCCACGCTGGTGGCGATACGTGCGCAGGAAGAGGCGGGCCTCGACATTATTACCGACGGTGAAATCCGCCGCGAGAGCTATTCCAACCGCTTCGCCACCGGGCTGGACGGCATCGATCTCGACCATCCCGGCACGGCGATGGACCGCACCGGCCATCCGGCGCCGGTGCCGCGCATCGTCGGCCCGATCCGCCGCACACGGCCGGTCGAGGTTGAAGACGTGCGTTTCTTGCGCGCGCACACCGCGAAACCGATCAAGATCACCGTGCCGGGGCCGTTCACCATGACGCAACAGGCGCAGAACGATTTTTACCCGGATGATGAAAGCGCGGCAATGGCGTACGCCGAGGCAGTCAACGCGGAAATCCGCGACTTGTTCGCGGCCGGCGCCGACATTGTGCAAATCGACGAACCGTACATGCAGGCGCGGCCGGAAAAAGCGCGTCAGCACGCGATCAAGGCGATCAACCGCGCCCTCGATGGCATTAGCGGAACCACCATCGTGCACATGTGCTTTGGTTACGCTGCCGTGGTGCACAATAAACCGGCGACGGGATACTCCTTCCTGCCCGAGTTGCGTGACTGTTCCTGCCAGCAGGTGTCCCTGGAAACCGCGCAGCCCAATCTCGATTGCGCGGTGTTGAGCAAACTCGATAACAAAAAGATCCTGCTCGGGGTGATTGATCTGGGCGATCCCAACGTGGAAACCGGCGCGGTGGTGGCCGCGCGTATCCGCCGTGCGTTACCGTACGTGAAAGCCGAAAACATTATCGTCGCGCCCGATTGCGGCATGAAATATCTGCCGCGCGAAACCGCCATCGGTAAAATGCGCGCCATGGTCGAAGGCGCGAAAATCATGCGCCGGGAGATCGGCGGCACCTGATGCACGCGCGCGCTAGCGGTAAGGGGTAAACGTGTTTTCGTCGTGCGTTAGCAAAGCCATCAGCTTGGTATGCACGAATAGCTTTTCCTTGCCGAAGGCTAGTTCGCGCAGCACGCCGATGCCGGCCAGCGCCTTGAGATAACGTGACGCGGCTTGCCGCCCGGCGATGTTGGCATCGACCAGACGTGATATGCGGCAGTAGGGTTGCTCGAAAATGACATCGACCAGTTCGCGGCTGTAAATTTTGGGCAGGTGCCGGCGCGTGTGCTCGGTGGTGTCTTCTGCGAGCTGGCGTATCGCTGCGATTTTTGCGGTGGTCCACGTTGCGGTTTCTTCAACGCCGCGCAGCACGTAGATCAGCCACGGCTCCCACGCCTGTTCGCGCGTGACCGCCAGCAGCAAACGATAGTATTCCGCCTGGTGCGCAATGATGTAGCGGCTCAGATAGAGTAAGGGCAGCGGCAGCAACCCCTGCTCGACCAGAAAAAGGCTGTTCAACACGCGCCCGGTGCGGCCATTGCCGTCGGTAAACGGATGGATGGCCTCGAACTGGTAGTGCGCCACCGCCATGCGAATCAACGGGTCAATAGCTACTTCGTTGTGCAGAAAGCGTTCCCAGTTGGCGAGCAAATCGCGGAGGCGCGCTTCGCCTGCGGGCGGCGTATAAATGACATCGCCGGTGGCGTTGTTGGCGAGAGTTACGCCCGGTACCTTGCGCACGCTCATCTCCGCGCCCTTGATTTGCGTGCAGATCGATTCTGCGGTGCGCGTGTTCAAGGGCCGCGCTTGCAGTAACTTGACGCCTTCGAACAGCGCGTCTCGATAGCGCAGCGCTTCCTTGGTGGCGGCATCGGCGCTGCCGTCCGCTTGCAAGTGCTGGAACAGGCTGTCGGCGGTGGTGACGATATTTTCGATCTCAGAACTGGCTCGAGCCTCCAGTAGCGGCAGCGTATTGATCAGCATCGCGGGATTGGGGATCAGTTGCACCGCTTGCTTGAGTTCAGCAAGTGCAGAGCGAGCTGTAATACATTGTTTTAAAACAAATTTTGTTTCTATGTCTAAGGCAGGCGGCAACACTGGCAAGTTGTCGTAGGGGCGGTCTGGTTGCCATTGCACGAGAACACTCATGTCGCTAAAATACTATTATAGCGACATGAATGCAAGCTCATGTTGCCGGTAGAGACATGAAAATAGGTGTGTCGCAAAATTTGTCTTTTTGCGACATGACTAGCCTTTGTGCTAATCTCGGCCCCCGTCTTGCTAGCACTTTCCGACAGCCGATGCCCGGTCAAATCACCCTCGTTCGTGACGCAAAGCTGGCCACCGTCACCATCGATAATCCCCCCAAACTCAATGCACTTAGCGTTGCCATGTGGCAGCAACTCGCACGCGTGATGCGTGAGTTGTCGGCAGATGACGAGGTGCGCTGTGTGGTGCTGCGTGGCGCGGGTGAGCAGGCGTTTGCCGCTGGCGCTGATATCGCCGAATTTGCAAGCGTGCGCCACACGCGCGAGCAGGGCGTTATCTATCATCGCGAGCACGTGTACGGCGCGTTGCAAGCGGTGGCCGAGTGCCGGCATCCGGTGGTGGCGATGATACATGGCCCGTGCGTGGGCGGCGGGCTCGAAATCGCATGCCAGTGCGATCTGCGACTCGCCGGGGTATCCGGGCGTTTTGGTGTGCCGATCAACCGGCTGGGGTTTTCGATTGCCTACGACGAACTTGGCGCGGTGCTGCCGGTGGTGGGGCGTGCCGCGGCGCTGGAGATTTTGCTCGAAGGCCGGGTGTGGGATGCGCGCGAAGCGTTGGCCAAAGGCTTGCTTACGCGCGTTACCCCCGATGCCCAGCTCGCCGCAGAAACGCGCGCCACCGTCGAGCGCATCATGGCGGGCGCGCCGCTGGTGGCGCGTTGGCATAAACAATTCATGCGCAGGCTTACGCCCACTGCGCCGCCGCTGACCGCGGCAGAAATAGAAACCAGTTTCGACTATTTCGATAGCGCAGATTTTCGCGAGGGCTATGTCGCTTACCAGCAAAAACGCAAGCCGGATTTCAAGGGCGAATAAATTGTAAGCATATGTTTTTATTATATTTTTTATAGGAATGGCTATGTCAGGACCGTTATCGCATATCAAAGTACTCGACCTCTCGCGTGTGCTGGCCGGGCCGTGGACCGCACAGAACCTCGCCGACCTTGGTGCGGAAGTGATCAAGGTTGAGCGTCCCGGCAAGGGCGACGATTCACGCGCTTATGCGCCGCCGTTTCTGAAGGATGAGCAGGGTCAGGAGACCCAAGAATCCGCGTATTTTTGTGCCGCCAATCGCGGCAAAAAATCGATCACCGTCGATCTCAGCAAGAGCGAAGGCCAGCAACTGGTGCGCGAACTGGCAACACAATGCGATGTGCTGGTTGAAAATTACAAGTTCGGCGATCTCGCGCGCTACGGGCTGGGGTATGAAGACCTGAAAAAACTTAATCCGGGGCTGATCTATTGCTCAGTCACCGGTTTTGGCCAGACCGGCCCCTACAAAGAACGTCCCGGTTACGACTTTATGGCACAGGGCATGGGCGGATTGATGAGCATCACCGGCGAAGCCGACGGCCTGCCCGGCGCCGGACCGCAGCGCGTGGGCATCCCCATCATCGACATGACCACGGGCATGTACGCCACTATCGCGATTTGCGCCGCGCTGACCCATCGCGCGGTCAGCGGCAAAGGACAGTGGATCGACGTGGCGCTGCTCGACACCTGCGTCGCCTTTCTCGCCAATCAGGCGATGAATTATTTCGCCACCGGCGTATCACCGTCGCGCATAGGCAATGCGCATCCGAACATCGTGCCCTATCAAACCTTCAAAACTGCGGATGGCGCGGTGATACTCGCCTGCGGCAACGACAACCTGTTCAACAAATTCTGCGACGCGGCAGGCTGCGCGCATCTGCGCACAGACCCGCACTTCGCCACCAACGCTGAGCGCGTGAAGAACCGCGTCGAAGTGACGCGCGTATTGAACGAGATTTTTGCAAAGCGTTCCACCCAGGCGTGGGTCAAGTTATTGGATGACGCCGGTGTCGCTAACGGCCCCATCAACACCATCGCCGAAGTATTTAAAGAGCCGCAGGTGATTGCGCGCGGCCTGCAAATCGAACTGCCGCACGCCGTGGCCGGCAAAGTAACGCTGGTGGCGAGCCCCATGCGTTTTTCCGAAACTCCGCTCAAGCACGAAATCCCGCCGCCTGTGGTGGGGCAGCATACCGATGAAATTCTGCGCGAGGTGCTGAAGAAGAGTGAGACGCAGATTGCGGCGCTGCGTAGCGGGGGGATTGTGTAATCGGAAACAGGCGTCTCAGCCCGTCATCGCGCGCCGCGCGATATACCCCGAGCGTGACTCTCCGGCATCTTTTGCGGCAGCATCTATGCGTCGTAAAACGCGCGCCGGAAGCGTGATATTGACCCGTTCCGCCTTGTCTGACAAAGCGGCCAGGTCAATCGACACGACAGCCCACACCCAGCCGGAGAACTCCGCATTGGCTTGGTGTTGGCGGATGGATCCCGGTTCCGGCACTGCGCCATTATCGTCAATCACCGTCTCCAGCCAAAGCTCAATCGACTCCTTGGCATTGTCGATAGCCTCATCCAGTGTATCTCCCGCCGAGAAACAACCCGGCAGATCGGGAACGACTACGCCGAAGGCGTGCGTTGCATCACCCAACTCAATAGCAATTGGATACTTCATTGTCGTCCTTTCATTTCAGCCCAGCTTGTTTCAGCAACTTATGCACCAGCCCCATACCAAGGTCCTTCTTGGGATGTGGAACGCTGATATGGCCACCGCGTTCCGGGTGGACATAGATATGATGCGAGCCCTTCACACCCCGAAGTGCCCAGCCCGCTTGTTCAAGTTGTTTGATGAGGCCAGCGCTTTTCATGGTGTGTATAATACACACTAAAGGTAATTAAGCAATAAGCTTGAATTCCCATCAAACCAAGCATAAAAATACAATACAAACAATTGGTTACTTAGAGTAGCCAGCAGCCTTAATCCGGCAGGTAGCCCGTTTCTCGCTGGTGGCGTATCGCGTGGATCACAACGTTATTGTCCAGTGGGAAGTATTCGTAGATCGCAACATAGCCTGTAGCGCCTTGGGAAATCACCAGTTCGCGCAATGTTGAATCGGAAGATGCCCGGCGGCCTATCCCCGGATGATCGTTCAAAATCAACACTGCCGACCGGATAGTGTCAATGTGATCCAGTGCGGTGGCGGGTCCGCGCTCCGCGTTGAATTCGAATATTCTTTCAAGGTCAGCCTGGGCGTCGTCTGAAAAAATGATCATGCGAGTTTGCGCGCCTTCGGCCTTGCCGCCGGCTTGCCCTGCACACGCTTGCGCAGGTACTCGAACACTTCCTCAGCGGGGATGCCTTTACCGGTTTTTCTGAACGCGGCGGCGCGCCGCTCTGCCTCGGCAAGAAACGCAGCACGCGTTTCTTCCGCAAGTAAACGCTCTTCAATGGCAGCAACCATGAAAGCATGCGCGGTAGTGTCTCTTTTACGCGCCAGCTTTTCAACGCGCAGCTTTGTCTTTTCCGGAAGTCTTAATGACACAGCCATGGCCCGTTCCTGTACTACAAATGAGATACAGCCATGCTAAGGCAGGATGCGGTGAGGGTCAAGTGGCAGCCCCGGCCGCGGGGCTGCCAGGGTGATTCGCACGGGCGATTGCGCTATTTGATCCGCAACAGCTTCGCTGCGGTTTCACCCAGCATCGCGATGCGCTCGTCGTCGGAGAGGCTGGGCGTGCCGAGGATGTGATCCACTGCCTTGTCCTCCCACGGGTAGGGGTAATCGGTGCCGAGCATGATCTGGCTGGCCCCCACGTTGGCGGCGAGATGCCGTAACGCTTCGGGCGTGAAAATGAGCGCGTCGTAGTAGAGCTGCTTCAGGTACTCCGTCGGCCGCTTCTTGAGCGTGCGGTTGCAGCGGTGCGGGAAGGTGAGGCAGCCGTGATCGGAGCGGTCCATGTAGGATCCGATGTAACCGCCGCCGTGCGCGGCGCAAATCTTCAGCCCCGGGAACAGGTCGAGCGTCCCCTCAAAGATCAAATGCGAAAGCGCGATGGTGGTGTCGAGCGGATTGCCGATCACGTTGTCGAGCACGCCATTGCCTTTCAGGCGCCGCGCCAGGTCGGGCGTGCCCTGCGGATGCAGGAAGACGAGGATGTCGAGTTCCTCGCACTTGCGCCAGAACGGGTGAAATTTCGGATCGGCGAACTCGTCGTTGCCGACACTCGCACCGACCGCGACGCCGCGCAAACCGAGCGTTTTCACTGCGTGCTCGAGCTGCTGCGCCGCAAGATCGGGAAACTGCAAGGCAACCGAAGCCAACGCGACAAAGCGATCGGGATGGCGCGCGCAGATCTCGACCAGCCCTTCGTTATTGAGACGTACGACTTGCGTGGCGGTATCGCGATCGGCCCCATACCAGAACGGATTGATGCTGAGCGCTTGCATGTCGATGCCCTGCACGTCCATGTCGCGCAGCCGCGTCGTCACATCCTCCATCACGATGCCGCCGGTATGGTGCTGGTAGGCGTCCTCGCCGAGTAGCTTCGACGCGCCAGGGATGAGACAGTGCGCGTGCACGTCGATGGTTTTCACGCGGCGGCCTTTGACCACGACTTCGCGGCGCTTGACCGTGGGTTGCGCCGACGCCGAGCCCGACTGCACCGCCGCGGCAAGCCGCGGCTCCTGCGTGGCAATGGGCCCGCAGCCGGTGAAAATAATCGCGGGATCGACCGCGCGCGGATGGCTTGCGCCAGGGGTGTTATGCATGTTCATTACTTTCTCCTTCGTTGGTTGATTACACTACTACTTTGCCTTTTTCTTTAACGCGGCCGTTTTTTTCTTGCGCGCGAGGGGCTTCTTTTTCGCCGGCGATTTCTTGTGGGCGGCAGCCTTGACTGGCACATCCGCCACTGCCACCTTCGCCGTCTCCGCCATCTCGATGCCGAATATCCCGGCGATCTTCGCAGGGTCGAGCACCTTCGCGCTGCCTGGCGCCTGCTTCGGCAACGGCAGGCCCGCGCCTGCACGCGCGACCAGTTCCCGGGCGTCTACCTTGCGCAAGGTGAATAGCAGTTCGGGTTGTTGATCAAGGCGCACGCCCACGCCGTATAACACCGCCGCGACGTGTTTGCACATCGACGCCCAGTCCGGGCAACTGCAAGCGAAGGTGATTTCCTTGGGCGCTGGAAACAGCCCTGTTCCCGCCCGGCAGAGGCGCTCCATCACGCCCTTTGAGAAACGTCCTTGCAGCAATTCGACCAGCGAGTCGATGGATCCCGCGCAGTCACTGCCGATGGCTTGCCACTGCTTTTGCGGCACAGCCGCGATATTCACCTTGATCTGGTACAGCTCGGAGCCCATCACCAGCGCCGACACTACGCCCTCGCCGATAGTCAGATCAATCACTGAGCCGTTGCGCAGATAGGTGCGCCCGCGCGGCAGCCGGTTTTCAAAATCGCTGTAGCGCTCAAGGTTATCGCACCAGGATTTGCCCCAGAATGTTTTGCCAATCACACCCCGCTCGGCGCTTACCGGCGACAGCACCTGGCCTTTTTTCTTCAGGCGTGCTGCGATGCCGTCGGCTTTTTTGCGGCGTGCAGCGACTGAAACATACGGTTTCCATCCGTAGAACATGTGTAATTCTCCCGCGTGATTTATACCAGCTAGTCGTCCACCCGCGCCGTGTGGATGTCGAGTGCGACCAGATCGAGCAGTTCCTTGTCGCTCATTTCCGTCAGTTGCAGTTCCGCGCCGCCTTCCAGCACGTCGCGCACCAGTTGTTGTTTGGATTCGATCAACTGGTCGATTTTATCTTCGACCGTTCCCTGGCACACAAACTTATGCACCAGCACGTTTTTCTTCTGGCCAATGCGAAACGCGCGATCGGTGGCCTGATTCTCCACCGCCGGATTCCACCAGCGGTCGAAGTGAACGACGTGCGCCGCCGCGGTTAGGTTTAACCCCGCGCCGCCGGCCTTGAGCGAGAGCACGAAGAACGGAGCGAGTTCATCTTCCTGAAATTGCCGCACCAGTTCGCGGCGTTTGGCGACGGGCGTGCCGCCATGCAATACCAAGCCTTCGCGGCCAAACACCGATCCGAGGAACGCGGCCAGGGGCCCGGTCGCTTCGCGGAATTGCGTGAACACCAGCAGCTTCTCTTGTTTGGCGGCGATGACTTCAGTGATTTCGCGCAGGCGCGCGAACTTGCCGCTGTCGGCCTCGGCCCACGCGCCATCGCCCAGCCATTGCGAAGGATGATTGCAAATTTGCTTGAAACGCATTAAAAACTTCAACACCACGCCCTTGCGCCCTATACCACTGGGAGCTTCAGCGTCTTCGAGTTGCGCCGCCAGGTCCTTGACCGCACGCTGATACTGCGCCGCCTGCGCGGGACTGAGGTGGCAATACGCTTTCAGTTCGGTCTTGTCCGGCAGATCGGCAATCACTGATTTGTCGGTCTTCAGGCGCCGCAGAATATACGGACGTACCAGTTCGCGCAGGGGGCGGTAATGCGCGCTCGTCGTCAGCCGTTTGGCGAAGGTGGTGAAGGCTTTGTCCGAGCCGAGCAGACCGGGGTGGGTAAAATCGAATATCGACCACAGGTCCGACAGGCGGTTCTCCACCGGCGTGCCGGTGAGCGCGATGCGCGAGCGCGCGTTGAGTTTTTTCGTAAGACGCGTTTGCTTTGCGCCGGGGTTCTTGATCGCCTGCGCTTCGTCCAGCACTGCTAGGCGCCAGGAAAAAGTTTCCATCCACGGCGCACGCAACAGCGTGCCATAGCTGGTGATGACCAGGTCCACGTTGGCGAGGCGCTCGCGCTCCAGCGTGCGTAATTCGCCCGCGGGCATCACCGAAGGGTGCGCGATCAGCGCGTTCAAGCTCGGCGCGAAGCGTGCAATCTCCGCTGCCCAGTTCGCCAGCAGCGAAGCGGGTGCGACCAGCAGGCTGGTGCGATGTCCGTCCTGATCCTCCCGCTTTAGCACCAGCAACAGCGATAGCACCTGTATCGTCTTGCCCAGACCCATGTCGTCGGCAAGGCAGGCGCCGAGCCCGAGCCGGTACAGCAGATACAGCCAGCGCACACCGGCCTGCTGATAAGGGCGCAGCGTGCCTTTGAGTTCGGCGCCCGGCTCCACCTGCGCCAATCCTTCCGGCTCGCGCAACCCTTGCAGCGTCTCGGCCAGCCAGGTGCCGGCAGTGACCTGAGACCAGTCGGGATCGGTTGCGGCGGCGGTCTCACCCGCGACCGCAGCGCCAGCGACCAAACGCATGGCTTCGGCGAAGGCCAAGCCACCCTTAACGGCGGCTAGTTCGATCGCTTGAAAGTGCTCCAGCATGCGGCTTAACTTCGCGCGATCGACTTCGACCCAGTGTCCGCGTATGAGCTGTAGTCCGTCGGCGCCGGCGAGCAGTTTTTTGATTTCGGCTGCGCTGAGGTGCTCGCCGTCGAGCGTGAGTTCCATGCTGAAATCGAGCAGCGCGTCCTTGCCCAACAGCGACGGCGCCTTGCCGCCCACCGTTGCTTTCACTTGCGGGCGCAGCGGCCGTCCGGCGCGCCAAGCGCCCGGCGCGCGCACCACGATGCCCGCCGCTTCAAGTTGCGGCACGGCGGTGAGGAATTGGTAGGCTTCACCTGGTGTCCAGCGCAGCGGATGATAGATCTCGCCCGCATCGACCATCGCGCGCAACCAGGGGCATTGCTCCGCCGCGCGCTGTACGGGCAGCAACAGCGACAGCAGCCGCGCCTGATTTTGTCCACCCGCATATTCGCGCAGCGCCTGCGCCAGCGGCAGGTGCTGGGCCTTGGCTTGCGCCGACAGGCGTGTGGTGTACGTCGCGATGAAAGCGAAGGGCGCTTCATCATCGCCGCGGTTTTCGGCCAGATTGAAATGCACGCGCCCGACCAGATGCCATGCGGGATGACGGTGTTTAAGGAAATCCTGCAGCGACTGTTTGGCCTCAACCAGCTCGATGCGCAACGCCGCATCGAGGTCCTCCCATAACGCGCTCAGTACGGTTGCGGTTAAATACGCCACGCCCGCCATCGGCGGTGCGTCGGCAGCGAGGGCTGCAAGCGCATCGGGTGGTGGCGGGGGTACCGGTGAAACGCCTGCGGCGTCACTATTTTCGGCTGGCGCTGGTGCGGCACACAGCGCGGTGACGTAGCGCGCGCCGAAGTCGCGCCAGTAGCCCAGCGCCGGTGGCAGTGCGGCGCCCACTTCGCCTGCGCCGAGCTGCAACAGCGCATGGGCTGTGCTGCGCGCGTACGCCTGCGCCAACCTTTCCTGCAAAGCTTGCGCCAGCATCGGCGCATCCGCCTGCGGCGCAAACAGCAGATGGCCGCGCGGCGTGAGTAGGGGTGCGAGGCAGTGGGTCGTCATCCTGCAATCGACAACAGCATCACAACCCGCTTCACTCCAGCTTCGCTCCCGAGGCTTTCACCACGGTTGCCCATTTGGCTATATCCGTTTTCACGAACGCCGTAAATTGCTCCGGTGTCTTGGCGATAACCTGCAAGCCCTGTTCCGCCAGCCGGGCGCTGGTATCGGTGTTGCGCAGCACTTGTTGCGACTCGGCAGCGATGCGCGCCAGTACCTCACGTGGCGTTGCGGCGGGCGCGAAGAAACCGTACCAGTAGTCGACTTCGTAATTGGGCAGCCCCGATTCGAGCATGGTTGGAATACCCGGCATGGTGGGCGCACGTTGTGGCGACGAAACCGCCAGCGCTTTCAGGCGGCTCGCCTTGATCAGCGCGGTGGCTGCGGGCAAGGTCGAAAACATGACATGCACCTGTCCACCCACGATGTCAGTCAAGGCGGGGCCGGCGCCTTTGTAGGAGATGTGCACCATTTTGGTTTGGGTGACATGCAAAAACATTTCAGCGGACATGTGATTGCCGGTGCCGGTGCCGGCCGATGCGTAATTGATTTGCCCTGGACGCGCGCGCGCGAGATCGGCCAACTCCTTGGCGGTTTTTACCGGCAATGACGGATGCACCACCAGCACCATGGGCGTTGAAGCAAGGGGTGCTGCGACGGCCAGATCGCGTTGCACATCGAACGCCGGCCGGGAATACAGGCTGGGACCGATGCCGATTTCCGACGTTGAACCAACCAGCAGCGTGTAGCCGTCGGGCGCCGCTTTCACCGTCAGTTCCAGCCCCACATTACCGGCTGCGCCGGGACGGTTATCGACGACAAACTGCTGCCCGACCTGTTCGGACAATTTTTGTGCAACGATACGCGCGAGTATGTCGGTACCGCCGCCCGGTGCAAAGGGCACGATGACGCGTACCGGCCTGGCGGGGTAAGTCTGTGCATACGCAACAGCGTTTGCAAGTAGTGCCGCGCCCAGCATCAGCGTGCTGGCCATAGCGCAGTAGTTCATAATTTTCGCTCCAGGATCGTCTCTAACAGAGATCAGTCGCAGAGCCTACACCAATTGCGCCGATGGCAGAATGCTTGCCGACAACGCCGGAATGGTTTAGAAGTCTGCTGCAAAGTTTGAGGAGAATAGGGCTATGCGTTTGGGTGTGTTGTTGCCCCACCGGGGCGTGATTATTCAGTCGGCACGGCGGCCGCCGGTGGAAGACTGCTGGACCATCGCGCGGCTGTGCGACGACGCGGACATGGACGTATGGGTGGGGGACAGTGTGGTGGCGAAACCGCGCCTGGAACCGCTGACCACGCTCGCGTATGTGGCGGCGATCACCCAACGCGCCAGACTAGGGACTGCGGTTTTGTTGCCGGCATTGCGCCAGCCGACGGTGCTGGCGCATCAGCTCGCCAACATCGATCAGATTTCGCGGGGGCGGCTGGTGCTGGGCCTCGGCGTGGGTTGGGGGCTGCCCGCCATTGCGCGCGAGTGGGAGGCGTGCGGGCAAGTACACAAGCGCCGCGCGCTAGACCTCGAAGAACACATAAAAGTGTGGCGCATGCTGTGGAGCGGCAAGCCGGTGACGCATGAAGGCAACGGCTACAAGCTTACCGAACACACCATAGGCCCGCTGCCGTGGAACGAGGAAGGCCCGCCGCTGCTGGTCACGGCCGGCAATCGCGGCGAATTCATTCCCGCGCAGATCGAGCGCGTCGGCAAATTCGGTGACGGCGTGGTTACCACCTACGTGACCGAAAACGATATCCGCCAACTGCGTGCGGTGTGCGCGGAGGCGATGGCCAAACACGGACGCCCGCGCGCTGATTTTCCCCTGTGCGTTTACACTACCATCCGGCTTGAAGATGACGCGGCCAAAGCCGAGTCGCTGACGCACGAGTTTCTCGAAAAATACTACGGCGGCGGCATGAATTTCCGTGGCATGATGGGCTTGGGGCCAGCGTCAGCAGTGATCGATGTGCTTAAGCGCTATGAGGCCGCAGGCGTTACCGATCTGTGCATACGGCTGGTGGGCGAGGATCAGGTGGCGCAGTTGCAGCAGTTGATCGCGGACGTGTTGCCTGCCCTGAGGAACAAATGATTAAAAACAAATACTTAACTGCCGCTGTGGGTGCCGTGCTCAGTGCTGCCTTGGGGCAGGCAACGGCTCAGACCTTTCCCGCCAAACCCGTGCGCCTGATCGTAGCCTTCGCCCCCGGCGGCGCCACCGACACCTTCGCGCGCGTGACTGCTGCGGAACTCACCCGCACTTTGGGCCAACAGGTGATCGTGGAAAATCGCGCCGGTGCCGGAACGACGGTCGCGGCGGAGTTTGTCGCCAAAGCGCCCGCCGACGGCTACACGCTATTGTTCACCGATCGCTCGACACACGCCATCATGCCGTCGCTTTACCACAAGCTCGGTTTTAATCATGCGCGCGACCTGATTTCCGTTGCGCCAGTGTCCACGTCGCCGTTTATTATGGTGGCGCACCCATCGGTGGGCGTGAACAACGCAAAGGAATTGATTGCGTTGGCGAAACGAAGTCCCGGCATTACCTGCGGTAACGCGGGCGTGGGTACGGGAACACATCTGGCCGCTGAAAAATTCGGCTTGCGTGCCGGCATCAAGTTGACAGCGGTCAACTACAAAGGTGGGGCGACTTCAACCATTTCACTGCTCACCGGCGAGATCGCGCTGATTGTGACGACGATCCCGGCGGCGTTGGAACACGTGCGCTCGAAAAAGCTGGTGGCCATAGGGCTCACATCCGATAAACGCGCCGCGGCCCTGCCAGAAATCCCCGCGCTCGGCGAAACCGTCAAAGGCGCGGACGCTGCGGTAATCGCCAGCGTGCTGGCGCCAGCCAACACCCCGCGCGCTATTATCGAGCGTCTCAACGCCGAGTTCGCCAAAGCGGTGGATGCGCCGAAGGCTAAAGAGATATTCTTCGCCAATGCGGCCGAAGCGATGAAGCAAAGCCCGGAGGTGATGCAGCGCGCGATGGAGCAGGATGTGAAGACTTGGGCGGAGGTGGTGAAGGTGACGGGTGTGAAGATTGACTAAAATCGAGCAACCCCAGTTAAACAAGGTTTTGGCCGTAAATGTTTGAGCACCTGACAAACAGTGCAGCAGCCGGCGTGATGCCCGAAGCCGCGCGCCTGCGCGATGCGGGCCACGGCCCACTCATCTCATACTCGCGCAAGGTGTTCATACCGTTGACGCGGCTGTGCCGCGATGTCTGCAGCTACTGCACTTTTGCGCACGCGCCACAGGCGGGGGTGCGTGGGTATCTCACGCCGGATGAAGTACTGGCTATCGCCCAAGCAGGGCAGGCGGCAGACTGCACCGAGGCGCTGTTTACGCTCGGCGACAAACCGGAGTTGCGCTACAAGTCCGCGCGCGAAGAACTCGCGACGCTGGGTTACGCCAGCACCCTAGCCTACCTGCAGGCGATGTGCGCGCTGGTGTTGCGCGAGACGGCGTTGCTGCCGCACGTGAATCCGGGCGTGATGACGCGCGATGAGATGGCGAGCTTACGCGAAGTCAGTGCGTCGCAGGGCTTGATGCTGGAAAGCACCGCCGAGCGCCTGTGCGAAAAAGGCGGACCACATTTTGGCTCGCCGGACAAGCATCCGGCAGCGCGGCTCGAAACGCTGAGGCTCGCGGGCGAACTAAAAATACCGTTCACCACCGGCATCCTCATCGGCATCGGCGAAACACGCGCGGAGCGCATAGCCGCGCTGCTGGCCATACGGGATTTGCATCAGCGCTACGGCCACATTCAAGAAGTCATCATCCAGAATTTTCGTGCCAAGCCCGCTACCCGCATGGCCGCTGCACCCCATGCGCCGCACGAGGAATTGCTGTGGACCATCGCCGTGGCACGGCTGATTCTGGGCGCACAGATGAACCTGCAGGCGCCACCGAATCTGAGTGCCCAGAACAGCGGGGAATTGATAGCCGCTGGCATCAACGACTGGGGCGGCGTGTCGCCGGTAACGCCGGATCATGTGAATCCCGAAGCGCCGTGGCCCGCCATCGAAGAATTGCGCCGCGTTAGTGCTGCGCACGGCAAGGAACTGGTGGCGCGGCTGCCGAGCTACCCCGGCTACGTGCACCAGGCGCAGGCTTGGCATCATCCAAAAATCGCCACCGCCATCATCCGTGCCAGTGACACCGATGGCTATGCGCGCGCCGATGGCTGGTCGCCGGGCCTGGCATTGTCGTTGACAGCGTTGCCGCCCATAAAAAAACACGCATTAAAAACAAAGAGCTACGATACCTCTACCGAAGCCGGTATCGCGCAGCTGTTCAGCGCACGCGGTGACGCGTTTCACGACATCTGCGCCGCCGCCGACGAACTGCGTCGCAATAGCGTAGGCGACATCGTGCGCTACGTGGTGAACCGCAACATCAATTACACCAACATCTGCACCTATCGCTGCACTTTCTGCGCGTTTTCCAAGGGCCGCCACAGCGCGTCGCTGCGTGGTGCGGCCTATGATTTGCCGCTCGCAGAAATCGAACGGCGGGTGGCCGAAGCCTGGGCGCGTGGCGCCACCGAAGTGTGCATGCAGGGCGGCATTCATCCCTCGTACACCGGCGACACCTATCTCGACATTCTGCGTGCGGTGAAACGCGCAGCGCCCGCCATCCACGTGCACGCATTCACGCCGCTGGAAGTCACCCACGGTGCGCAAACTCTGGGTGTGCCGGTGCGTGAATTTCTGTCGCGGTTGATCGATGCGGGCTTGAACAGTCTGCCCGGCACTGCCGCCGAAATTCTCGACGACGAAGTGCGGCGCATGATTTGCCCGGATAAAGTGAATACTGAAGAATGGCTCAGCGTGATGCAGACTGCGCACGGGCTGGGTTTGCGCTCGACCGCAACCATCATGTTTGGCCACGTGGATCATCCGCGCCATTGGGCGCGGCATCTGCTGCGGGTGCGCGCCTTGCAGGAGAAAACCGGCGGCTTCACCGAATTCATCCCGCTGCCTTTTGTGCACATGGGCGCGCCGGTGTATCAGCAGGGCCGCGCACGCAAGGGGCCGACGTCGCGCGAGGCGGTATTGATGCACGCGGTGGCGCGGCTGGTGCTGCATCCGGTGATACAGAACATACAGGTGTCGTGGGTGAAATTGGGTGCAGACGGTGTGGCTGCGTGCCTAGCCGCCGGCGTCAATGACCTCGGCGGCACGCTGATGAACGAAAGCATTTCGCGCGCCGCCGGCACGCAGCACGGGCAGGAAATGCCGCCGGCGGGCATGGAAGCAATGATTTGTGCGGCAGGGCGCGTGCCGCAGCAACGCACCACGCTGTATGGCGACGCGACGCTGGAGCGGCATGCGGCAGCGCAGGTGGCGCCACCGCTGGTAGCGTTGCCGATGCCGGCTCAAAAAGAGCGTAGCGCCGCGTGAACATCGGCGTGCTCGGCGGTAGCGGCAAGGAAGGCAGCGGGCTTGCCTATCGCTGGGCGCTGGCAGGGCACGCGGTGGTGATAGGCTCGCGCGACGCAGGCAAAGCGCAAGCCAGCGCGGCGGAACTGAATCTATTGCTCGGCGGCAAAGCCAAGGTGCACGGCGCCAGCAATGCAGAGGCCGCGCAGGCAGCGATAGTGGTGCTCACCGTTCCCTACACGGCACAACTGGCCACCGCCGAAAGTGTCGCTGGTCAACTGGCCGGTAAAATTCTGATTGATGTCACCGTGCCGCTCACCCCACCGCGGGTGGATAAAGTGCAGTTGCCCAACGGCGAATCGGCAGTGCTGGCGTTGCAGCGGCGGCTGGGTGCGCAGGTGAAAGTGGTCTCCGCATTCCAGAACGTTTCCGCCACCCACCTCAAGGATGCGGCGCACGAGGTCGATTGCGATGTGCTGGTGTGCGGCGACGATACCGATGCGCGCGAAGTGGTGATCGGCCTCGCGCATGACGCGGGCCTGCGCGCGTGGCACGCGGGCGTGCTGGCGAATTCGGTGGCGTCCGAGGCGCTGACGTCGGTGCTGATTGCGATTAACAAACGTTACAAAGTCCCGGCGTCGGGGATACGGATTACCGGCTTGCCGTCAAAGTAACGCAGCTGGATGGCTGTGTTTTCCCTACCCTCACCGTATGCTGCGCGAACTTCGTCTTATTGCTTTACCTGACATTCCCGAAGTCGAACGCGGATCGGATCTCGTGGATTTGTTGCGGGCGTCAATCGCGCGCACGGGGATGCGGCTCCAGACAGGTGACATCCTCGTGCTGGCACAAAAAATCGTCTCCAAAGCCGAAGGCCGTTTGGTGCAACTGGCGGGTGTGCGGCCCTCCGCGCGCGCGCAAACGCTGGCCAAGGTAGCCCACAAAGACCCGCGCATCGTCGAACTGATACTGGGTGAATCACAGCAAGTGCTGCGCGCGAAGCCGGGCATTATCATTGTCGAACACAAGCTGGGATTTGTGATGGCGAACGCGGGTATTGACCAATCCAATGTGCCGGGCGCCGAAGACGCCGTGTTGTTGTTGCCGCTGGACCCCGATGGCAGCGCGCGCCAGTTGCGCCACGCATTGCGCGGCGACAGCGGCGTCGACGTGGGCGTGCTCATCATCGACAGTTTCGGGCGCGCCTGGCGCCACGGCGTGACCGGCACCGCGATAGGTGTTGCCGGCATACCGGCGTTGATAGATTTGCGCGGGAATAAAGACCGCGAAGGCCGCGCCCTGAAGGTGACGCAGGTGGCCGCCGCCGACGAACTCGCTGCCGCCGCTTCGCTGGTCATGGGCCAGGCGGATGAGGGCACGCCCGCAGTGCTGGTGCGCGGATTTCCTTATGCGTTACATTCGCCGCGTGAGAGTTCGGTCAAAGAACTGCTGCGCCCCGAAGCCGAGGACTTGTTTCGATGATCGTGGCGCTGGCAGGCGGTGTCGGTGGCGCGAAGCTCGCGCTCGGGCTGGCGGCGGTGTTGTCGCCGCAGGAACTGACCCTAGTGGTGAATACCGGCGATGATTTCGAGCACCTGGGTTTTACCGTTTGCCCCGACATCGACACCATGCTGTACACGCTGGCAGGCGTCAACAATCCGCAAACCGGCTGGGGCCGCGCGGGCGAAACATGGCAGTTCATGAACGAAGTAAAGCGTCTGGGCGGCGCCCACTGGTTTCAATTGGGGGATCGCGATCTCGCGCTGCATGTGCTGCGGCGTGAGGCCTTGCGTGGCGGCGCATCACTCTCGGCAGTGACCCACGATGTTGCCGCGCGCCTGGGCATCCCGCACAGGATTTTGCCGATGAGCGAAACGCCGGTGCGCACCCGTGTGAAAACAACATCGGGTGAAATGGATTTTCAGAATTACTTCGTGCGACAGCAGTGCCAGCCGTGCGTGAGCGGATTTCGTTACACCGGCGCGCGCAACGCACGTGTGCCCGATGCACTGGCGCGCGTGCTGCGCGGGCGGGTGGATGCTGTGGTGCTGTGCCCCTCAAACCCGTTCGTGAGCATAGCGCCCATCTTCAGCGTGCCTGCCATCAAAGCGTGGCTGAAGGCGCGCAGCTTTCCCGTGGTGGCGGTGTCGCCGATCATTGGCGGCGCGGCGGTCAAAGGGCCTGCCGCAAAAATGATGCGCGAGTTGGGATTGCGGCCCACTGCGCTGGAAATTGCGCGCCACTATGGCAGCGCAGTAGATCGTTGGGTGATCGACCAGCAAGATGTGAAGTTAGCCGGCGCGATTCAAGGTCTGGGCAAGCGCGTGCTGGTTACCGATACCTTGATGAGCAATCGCCGCAAAAGCGCAACGCTGGCTCGCCGCGTGCTCGCTCTGGCGCGGAGCTGATCCCTAAATAATGTCTGAATACAAACACGTATGGGTCATTGTGCCGCATCGCGGCGTGAACGAAGGCAAGTCACGTTTGTCCACCGTGCTGCAACCGGCCGCACGCGCCAAGCTTAATCGCTGGCTGCTCGCACGCACCTTGCGCGTCGTGCGCGCGTGGCTGGGCGACGCGCAGCGCTGTGTGCTGGTGAGCCCATGCGAAGTCACGCTCGCGCTGGCGCGTAAAGCGGGTGCGATTGCGCTGCCGGAACACACCAGTAAGCAGGCATCCAGCGGTGGGCTGAATGCCGCATTGTCGCAGGCTGCTGCTCACGCGGCGGCGACGCTGGGCGCGCAACGGCTGCTGATCCTGCCGTGTGACTTACCGCGTTTGGAGGTTGAGGCGTTGGCGGCGATGGAGATGCTGCCGGTGCTCGGTAAGGACGTGGTGATCGCGCCCGACCGTCATTTCAAAGGCACCAATGCCTTGCTGGTCGATGCCAGTGTGCGCAAGTTTGCGTTTGGCAAGGATAGTTACGCGCGCCATATCGCGCAGGGCGAGGCGCGCGGTGTGCGTACTTTTCCGTGCATCAACGCGGCGCTGGCGTTTGATCTGGACACGCCCGAAGATCTTGCGGAATGGCGCAACAGCGGTGACGCACCACAAGAGTTTCTGGCCCCATTGCCCCTCACAGCGTCGCGCAGCGCGGGCGTAATCACATCGCGCACCAAATAGTCCTATGAAAACATCCCACATCCAAGTGCCTGTGCGCGACGGCGTGATGGACGCCTACCTGGCGGTGCCGGATGGCACGCCGGTGGGCGGCATTGTCGCGATCATGGAAATCTGGGGCGTCAACGACACCATGCGCCAACATGCGCAGGCGTTCGCCGAAGCCGGCTTCGTGTGTCTGGTGCCCGATCTGTTCTGGCGGCAGGAGGCGGGGGTGGAATTGTCCGACCGCAATCCCGAGGACGCGAAAAAAGCGTTCGATTTGTATTACGATTTCGATTACGACCTCGGTGTGCGCGACATGGAAGACACCGTGAAATATCTTGCGGCTCTGCCGCAATGCAACGGCAAGGCGGGCGCGGTGGGTTATTGTCTCGGTGGCAAGCTGTGTTATTTGCTGTGTTGCCGTAGCGATATCGAGTGTGCTGTGGCCTATTACGGCACCTACATCGAGCACAATATTCGTGAAGCGGGCAATCTGCATCGACCGTTCATGCTGCACATGGCGATGCAGGATCGCTGGGTGCAAGCCGAAGTGAATGCCTTGCTGGAGCGGCGGCTGTCACCCAATCCGCTGGTGACGATCCACAAATATGCCGAAGCCGATCATGCGTTCGCACGGCATGGGGGCAGGCCCTATCGCAAGGCCGATGCGGATCGGGCTTTAGCGCTTACGGTGGATTTTTTTCGCCAACATCTGGGATCGTAGAGTGTAGGGCGGGAGGCCCCCGGACTTGATCCGGGGGTATCCCGCCGCTACAGCTACGCGCGCTTCGCCGGGTGCGCGCGGCGTATCGTCGGCGATACGACCCGGTCGGAGACGTGGAAGTCCCACACCGCCGCGCCGCCCTTTTGGGCGAACTCCTGCACCAGCTTGGGCAGGTCCGCCAGGCTCTTGAAGGTCTTTCCTTCAAGCCCGAAGCCGCGCGCGATGGCGGCAAAATCGGGACGACCGAACACCGATCCGGTGTCGGGCAGTCCCTCCGAGCGTAGCTTGTGCACCTCCGAGCCGTAGGCACCGTCGTTGATCAGTATGATCAGAATATTCAATCCGTGACGTTTGATGGTTTCAAACTCCTGGATATGCATGGTCAGGCTACCGTCACCATCGAACAACACCACGGGTCGCTCCGGCCGGGCCGCTGCCACGCCCATGGCAAACGCGATGCCGTTGCCGATCGCGCCAAACTCGCGGATGGTAAGGAATCGTTCGTTCGGGCGTGTAGGCATCTGTGCGAAGAACCACGAGCAGTGGCCTCCGGAGTTCACCAGTTCCCACTCCACGGGCAGCGCTTTCTCGAGTGACTCGACCACCTCGCGCGGGTCCAGCAGTTGCGGCTCGATTTCGAACACATGGCTGTCGGCCTTCGTGTTGTGGATACGCGCGGCCATCGCCTCGGTGCGCCACTTGCTGCCGCGTTCCGGCAACGCCGCCGTCAGTGCCTCCACGCCCAGCCGTGCGTCGGCGCGTAAGTGGTTGCGCGCCACTTCCTGGCCCTGGTTCACCGCTACGGGATCGATGTCGATGTGCAGCATCTTCGCCTTGCGCCAGAGCTGACCGCCGCCGCCGGCGTGAAACGCGAGCGAGCCGCCGACGATGATGACCAGGTCAGACTGCGCCAGATACTCGAGCCCGACCTCGGTGGAGAAGCTGCCCGAGATGCCGATGCAGTACGGGTCGTCGTGAAACAGTCCTCTGGCGGGCAACGACGTGGTCAGCAGTGCGCCGGTCTTCGCTGCCAGCGCGCGGCACGCGGACCCCGCTTTGGCCTCGACGGCGCCCAAGCCGGCAAAAATCACCACGCGCTCGGCAGACGCTACCAGTTGCGCTGCCTTTGCCACGTCATCCGGATGCGGCGGAATCGGCGACAGGCGTGGCATCAATTCGCGCGAGGGCGTCGGCAAATTCGCGGGCCCGTCCCAGGCGCGTTCCTGCAGATCGAACGGAATGCCGAGCACCACCGGGCGCCGTTCGCGGCGCGCCTGCAGGAAGGCATCGCGTATCGCAACCGGCATGCGTTCGGGCCAGTGCAGCGGATGATAGGCCGCGCCCGTTGCCGTGATGATCGGCCCCTGATCTATCATCTGGTTGTACCAGCCCATTTTGAGCGGTGCCTCTCCGGCAAACACCACCAGCGGCAGATGCGCGCGCACCGCCGCGGGGAGCGCGGTGATCAATTGCGTGACGCCGGGCCCGCAGGTGACTGTTGCAACGCCCACGTCCGAGGTCTTGCGCGCGTAGGCCATCGCGGCCGCAACGGCGCAATGCTCATGCCTGACGTAAACCATGCGGCATC
The DNA here is from genome assembly GCA_945906815.1 of Bordetella parapertussis. Lineage (GTDB taxonomy): Bacteria > Pseudomonadota > Gammaproteobacteria > Burkholderiales > SG8-41 > UBA5216. The sequence goes on along the minus strand of CAMDRT010000002.1, from coordinate 175,503 downwards.
CATTCTGGGCCAGTCGCGAGGCCCAGTTCATGTTGGCATCACCCATCAGCGTAAAACAGGTGCTCACGCCTTCCTGCATGAAGGCCTTTGCCAGAACATCGTATACATGCTGTTTGGTTTCGTTCGTCATGGTTGTACTTTCGATGGGTAGTCGTACTCCGGGAGGAGCATGATTATGAGTATACAAGGTAAATTTTCTGTGGGATGCATTCAGCCTTAAAACGGCAATTCAGCCACAGAGGAACACAGGGATAGTGCCGACTCTTTGCGCTCACCCTTTTGGTGATATAAACACGCGCCTTATGTTGTTGATTTTCCTCTGTGATCTCTGTGCCCAATGGCGCTATCTTAAGGGCGATATACCACGGAACACACGGAATACGCGGAAACAAAAAGGACGTGGAATTTTTCTGTGTGTTCCGCGTTTTCCGTGGTTAATGGTCTTGAAGTTCGCCGTTGCGAGATGCGCATTGCACGTGTGCCACCACCTGTGGCTGGTGACCGGCGTGCACCCTGAAAACGCTTAATAGTGCCATTGATCTCTGTGCCCTGTGGCTAATAGCTTTTTTCAGGTTGAAAGCGCTCGCGCCGGTAGTGCAACAATATGGCGAAGGCATCGTACGGCGTTACCCATCGTTCCTGCAGAATTTGTGAGCCGCTGAATGCCTGGTAGGCAGCGCCTTCGTGTAACACCAGTTTTGAGAGCGCCGCCTGGGTGATCGGCACTTCGTAAAAAATCCGGTACACTTTCTTTTGACCCAGACCGCGCAAGTCAAAATCAAAGCGCGTGAATTCTGTCATGGTGCCCGCAGCAAACTCTATTTCCTCGGCGAGTTCCCGCCGTAGCGCGTGCTCAGGCGCTTCTCCCGCTTCGACAGCGCCGCCGAAACAACCCCAATGTCCCGGGTAGAAAATCCGCGGAATCGCGTCGCGTAATTGCATCACATAGCGGCCATCGTCCAGCACCAGCAAGGCGGCGACAGCGTCGTCACCGCGCAACGGGTCCTCAGCCGAGAGAAAAACCGCCTCGCTCATTTGGCCACAGGGTGGCTACAAGCCCAGCGCAACGCTCAGGGACTTCAGGTCCAGTCCGTGAGCGGCCAGCAAATCGCCGTGGCTGCCGTAGTTGTGTATGAATTCCGCTTTCAGCGAAAACGCATCCAGCCGGCAGGTCGCGCGCGAGTCCCATGCCACTTCCTTGACCCGCGACCCGAGGCCGCCGTGCGGCACCATTTCCTCAATCACCACCACTTGTTTGTGCGCGTGTAATGCCGCGGCCACGCCCGCCTGGTCGAAAGGCGTGACGGTATGCGCGGAGATCAGCGACACGGATTTGCCCTGACGCTCAAAGGCTGCCGCTAAATCCTTGCCCAGCTTCAGTATGGAGCCATAGCCGATGATGCATACATCGCGCCCGCGTTGCAGATAACGGATCTTCCCGAACTCGAAGGGGTCCGCGGCGCCGGATGTCAAATCAGGCTCGCCTGCTTTGCCCAGTCGCAGATATACCGGCCCGCGTTCCTGTTGAGTACACCACAGGGTGGCGGCGGTGGTTTCCGCCGGATCGCACGGCGCAATCACCGCCATATTGGGAATCGCGCTGGCGATCGCCACATCTTCCTGTGCGTGGTGGGTACCGCCGAGCGTGGAATAGGTAACGCCGCCGCCGATGCCGACGATGGTTACCGGCAGGTTGTGGTAGCACAGATCATCACGCACAAATTCAAACGGACGGAACAGGGTGAAGGTCGCGATGGTGTAAGCGAAAGGTCTCAGCCCGCGCAGCGCCATGCCGGCGCACATGCCGATCATCACCTGCTCGGCTACCCCGGTATTGATGAAGCGCCGCGGAAAGGTTTGGCGAAATTTGTCCATCGCGCCTGCCGGCGAGATGTCGGCAACCACCACGCACAGGCGCGGGTCGAGTTTTGCCGCCTCGAAAAAAGTGTGGGCGAAAGTGTTTCTCACGACCCCACCTCGGCCAGTTCCGCCAGGGCTAGTTGGTACTCGCCTTGGTTGGGCGAACGGTAATGCCAGATGGGAACATTTTCCATGTAGGAAACGCCCTTGCCTTTTACCGTCTTGCCCACCAGAAAAAAGGGTTTGTCACCCTGCCGCGACACTATCGCCTGGTGTATGGCGGCCGCGTCGTGGCCATGGACTTGCACCGCTTCCCAGCCGAAGGCCTGCACTTTGTCGAGTATCGGATAAAAGCGCGGATGGGTCTCGGAGGTGCGCCCCAGGCCCTGAAAATCGTTCAGATCCAGCAGCGCGATCAGGTTGTCCAGCCCCAGGTTCGCCGCCATCATCATCGACTCCCAGGTCGATCCTTCCTGCATTTCCCCGTCCGACAACACCACATACATCTGCCGGTCGGTATCTTTGATTTTTTCCGCATACGCCATGCCGGTGGCTATGCCCATGCCGTGACCCAGCGATCCGGTCGATGCTTCGATGCCGGGCACACCGTAGTCGGGATGCGCGCCCAGCCGTCCGGCGGGTGTGCAATACGCAGCAAGGTCATCGCGCATTAAAATGCCCAGTTCTTCGAGCATCACGTACTGCGACAGACAGCCGTGGCCCTTGGACATGACAAAACCATCCAGGAACGCAGCCGCAGCGGACGCGGGATCACGCCGCATCAATGCGTGATACACCACATCCACCATTTCCAGGCAGGAGAACGCCGGTGCCACATGCAGCGCGCTGACTTGCTGCGAAATATCAAGAATGCGGCGGCGGTAGTGCAGGCAACGGCGCCGTGCCGCCGCCACATCCAGTGCTGCGGCAGGATGCTTCATAGTGTGCGATGTAGGGATCACGCTCATGCCCGCAACACGTAATCAGTGGGCCACTCGTGCAATTGATCGATGTACTTGCGGCCCCAGGCCACCATTTCCGCCAGCCCCTCCTCCCAACTGATTTGCGGTTCCCAGCCCACGTCGTTTTTGATGGCGCTGGAATCCAGCCAGTAGCGTGAGTCCTGACCCAGTCGATCCCCGGTCATTTCACACACTTGTTCAAACGGCATACCCAGTGCCTGCGCCGTCAGTTCAACCACACGGCGTATCGATGTCGGATCCTTGGGGCCGGCGTTGTAAATCGCGCCCAACGGCGCTTTTTCCGCCACCAGCAACACGGCACGCGCCAAATCACGCGCATGTATATAGGATTTTTCGGCGCGTCCGCCGCCTTGCAACGGCAGCTTGCGACCAGTCAATCCACAAACGATGGTCTTGGGAATGACACGATGCAACAGTTGGCCCGGGCAATACGCATTGGAGGGGCGGATGATATTCATCGGAAACTTCAGAAAACGGTGCGCCGACATCAAGTACATATCAAACGCCGCCTTCGAAGCGGCGTAGGGGCTGGTGGCCTGGATGGGCGTGGTTTCCTTGGCGGCAAAATCCACTGAGCCGTAAAGTTCAGAGGTGCCGATCTGGATGAAGCGCTCCAGATAGTCCCGCGACATGAGTTCCTCGCTCAATTTGGCGAGCGCCATGGAATTGGTCTCGAAGAAGCGCCACGATTTTTTCCACGACACCGCGCCTTCACCTTGTGCGGCATAATTAATAATGACCTGGGGTTTTTCCTTGTCCAGCACTTCCAGCACCGCATCCAGCTCATAGGTGAGGTGATAGGCGTGGTAGCTGAAGTTCTTGCGCTTCTCGATATTCAGCGAAAACGGTTCTGGCCGCAGCGGATTGCGGCCTATGCCGATCACCTTTTTGGGATCGGCGTGGTCCAGCAAATACAGCGCGGTGTGGATGCCAAACGAGCCGCCAGCGCCGAGGACAGCGTAGGTCTTCATTAATATTCCTTTTAAAACAATCAGTTGCGTCTATTAAAGTATAGTCCAGAAGTGGTCGCCGGTATACCCCGCTGCGCTAAAGAGCTGCATCCAGCCGTCGGGATAATCATGAAATTTGGCGGTGAGCACCCAGCTCATGAAAAGCTCGCGCTGCTCGGGCGTGCGGTACGAGTCGACCTGGATAAACCCTTTTCCTGGCGCGAGCCGCTCGATCTCGCGTACCGCGCGCACCGCATCATGCCGTTCAAAATTGTGTATCGTATTCAGTGAAATTACCGCGTCGAAGCTGTTGTCGGGAAACGGCAATTTGTCGGCGCTGCCCAGATGCAGCCTGCCGGCCACTGCGCGCTCGCAGTGCATCAGCGCGTACTCGGAAATGTCGAGCCCGAACGCCTCCAGACCGGGGCACACCTGCATCAGGTCCTGGACTAAAAACCCCTTCGCGCACCCCACATCCAGCACCCGGTCACCTGGCTTGAGCTTGAAATGGCGGACGAAGTCCTCGGCCACTGGCAGCCACCGCCCATCGTAGCGATAACCGCCATAACCCACCTCGCGCGGGCCGTCGAAATATTGCTGCCCGTACTGCCGCGAAATGGCAATATTTTCTGCGGTCTGTGCTTCCTTGCGTTTTTCGATATTGCGTTTGATGGTTGGCAAACGCGCCAGTAGATTGATCTCAGCCACGGAAACTCTCCTCAGTGGCTGGCTCTGGCGCGCGCCAGACCTACCGCCAACGGTGTAAAGCGAAACTCAGGAAACGCTTTATGACAATTTGTAATATCGAAAAACCGGTGCAGCAGGTGCGGCCGCGGGCCGGGCCGCGGCACGCTTAATACCGTCCCGCCGTGTAGTCGCGCCACGATTTGTGCGATATCGCTGAAGGACGTTGAAACACCCGTCACCGCATTTAAAGCGCCACGGCTCCTGTGCGTGAGCAGCAGCGCTGCCAGTGCAGCCACATCCTCCACGGCGATGTGATCGCGGCGCTCTTCGCCCTCGCCGAAAATTGAAATGGGTACACCTTGATCGGCCTGGCGGCGAAAGCGATTGGGGCCATAGCCGCCATGCGGATCAGCCGCGCCGTAGATGAGCGTCGGACGCAGGCAGGCGAGCGGCGCCGCCGTCGCGCTCTTTAACATCAGCTCACGCGCAGCGTGCATCATGCCGTGCAGGGTGGACGGCGCGCATGCGGAGGACTCGGTAACCGGGTTGGCGTCGTCGCAGTAAACCGCGTCCGAACTGATATACAGCAGATGTGCTATCGGCGCCTGCGACAATGCCGCACATACCGCTTCCGCCATCGCGAGGTTTTGCATCAGCATCGGCACGGTCTTTACCGGCGCGAGCGCCGATACCATCACCACGCTGTCGTCAGGCCGCAGCAGGTGCGCCAATTTTTCTGCTGCGCCGCTGGCCAGCAGATCGAGTTCCCTGCGCGTTAACGCGAGGACCTCGATCGCTGCAGACAACAGCGCTTTGCGGATGGCGCCGCCGACAAAGCCGCCGGCGCCGATGATGACCACGCGGCGGGGTTTTATAGGGGTAGGATTTTCGTGAGTCAGCATGGGAGGATTGTACGGTTTTATGGTGCGTTGCCCAGCGTCAGGTACTGCAGCCCGGCATTGAGCAGGGCCTCGCCATCCAGCACGCGGTAGGGATCGATCACCAGTCGCCCGTTCATGGCGGCGGCCAATGCGGCGGGCTTAAGCGTGCGAAATTCCGGCCACGGCGTCATGACGATCAGCACATCGGCGCCGGCCACCGCTTCCAGCGCTGACGCGCAGCCGCTGAGTTGCGGATGATAGTCAGCGCAAACGGCTACTGCCGGATCGTATGCCCGTAGCGGCCACGGCTTCAGGTTTTCAAGCAACGCCAGCGCGGGCGAATTTTTGGTGGAGCGGGTGTTTTCTTTGTAGGCGAGTCCGAGCACGCTGATCGCGGGACGCGGGTTCACAGCGAACACGTCGCGATGCAGCGCGCGCAACACCCAGTCCCGGCAATGGCGGCTGCTCTTCACAAACGCTTCAATCAGACTCACTTCGCTGCCGGTTTCACCCGCCAGGCGTAATACGGTAGCCAGGTCACGTTCCAGATTGCCGCCCGCCAGGCCCAGCCCCGGCGCCAGGTACGCGTGCGGGCCGATGCGGCGGTCGAGCTTGAGCGCCGGCACTATCTCATGCCAGTTGGCGCCGATACGCTCTGCCACACCGGCCAGTGTATTCGCCACCGTCACCGATGCCACCAGACAACAATTGATCGCGATCTTCGCCAGCTCCGCGCTTTCATAACGCATCAGCAGCAAGGGACAGGCGAACGACTGCAAAAACGCAAGGTAGGCCGCGGGCAGCGCAGCAGATGGATCGGCACACCCCACAATAAAACGTTCCGGCTGCAAGGCGCGTTCGACGGCGCGCCCGAACACCAGCGTTTCGACCTGATAGAACAGGCGTTGCACAGGCACTGCAAGGCCGCGTGTGAACCCCGGCGGCACCTGACACAGCACCACCAGTACGGCGTGAGGCGCCAGTACTGCCGCCACCTGGTTGATCAATGACGATATGCTGGAAAGATCACTCTGGCCCTGATCATCGGTAGGCACATCGGTGGCGATATACACCACGTCGCAGCGCGACAGGCTGCTTATGGCGTCGCTGTAGAACGCGCGTCCGGCGTGCTGCGTGAGCAGCTCCTGTAGCCCCGGCTCGCTCACCGGCAGTAGGCCCGCCTTGAGCCGCTGTATCAGTGCACTATCCGCGTCAAAACACACGCTCTCAAAGCCGTGGCCCAAAGCGCCTGCGGCGGAGTTGATACCGAGATGCGTCATGCCCGCAAAGCCGATCACCGGCCGGGTCACCTTGCAGCCTCCGTGATAGCGACCTCGCCCAGCTCGCGCAATAGTTTATTCAGCCAGCGGTCGTTGGCCAGGCTGGTGGCGTGGGCTTGCGCGCAGAGTGACTTGAAATGCGCATACTCCAGCGCCCATGTGGGATCCTCTAGTTCCAGCGTTTCTACTGCCTCGATAGGCCGTCCTGAGGGGAGCACGCGCGTGCGGTGGGTAAATGTGGCCGGCCCCCATTTGCACAGCGAGCGGATATGCGCGCTGCCATTTTCGGCGAAAATATCGCAGGTAAAGTGATTGCGCCATGACAGCAGCGACATTTCCAGCTCGATCACCGGCTGTGTGCGTTTGGAAAGAATGACGACATGGTCGGGCGCACGATTCTCATGGCAATGTGCAGCAATTACCTGAAAATCCTTGCCCACCTCGCCAAACCAGAATTTTGCGGTGTCCAGCAAGTGCGAACCGAGGTCGGGCAGCACGCCCGCGCCCTGATCGCGCCACGCCGAGTCGCGCACCAGGCGCGCCGTGCCGTTGCCGTAAAACATGCGGCAGCGGTAGATAGTGCCCAATTTTCCGGATTGAATCAGCGCACGCATACGCGCGTAATGCGGCTCGAAGCGGTGGTTGTAAGCGGTGTAGCAAACGGCATTGCCGGCGCGCGCCAGATTCTCGAGTTGCTGAATTTCAGCGTCATGCGCAGCCCACAGCGGTTTTTCCACCAGCACGTGTTTGCCATGACGCAGAAGATAGCTCAGTACCGCCATCTTCGGCTCGTCGGGGATGCACGCCAAGGCCGCATCGTAGTCCCCCAGCGGAACGTCCTCGATCTTTTTGTAATGCGCTTCGGGATTGACGGGATCGACTGCCGCGACGAAATCCGCACCGGCGTACTTGCGGCGCTTGTTGCCCTGAACGCCGAGGCCTACGACGATGGCACGCATCTCAGGCGCTCAGGTGTAGTGGGCCTGCCGCTCGATGGCGTCCAGCTTGCGGCGGACATCTTCCGGCGTGATGGGTATGTTCCCGTCGTACTCACATTCGCAAGCTGCCGCCAGCGAACCCAGTATGGTTGCAACGGCATCAGAACCCGTGGTCAGCTTCGACAGGGTGGCATAGGCCAGCAAGGCGTCGCCGGCACCCACGGCGTCGACCACATGATCGACAAAACTATCCACCACCACAAACGAATCGAGTGATTCATGATCGCTGCTGCGGCAGGTCAGCACGCCGCGTTCGCCCAGCTTGAGGATCAGCGTTTTACATTGAGCGGTGTCATACAGCGTTGATGCCAGCGGACGTATGCCGGAATCCTGATCGGCGAGCGCAAAGCGCGCTTCCCGCTCGTTGGGGGTGATCAGATCAAATCCTTTGAATTCAGTGATGTTGCCCCAGCGGCTGGCCACCTGGCTATCGGCAACTTTGTATGCGCCCGCCGGTATGCCCGAGATCAGCGCGGGCAGGGTGCGCCGGTTGAAGATGCCGTGGCGAAAGTCGCTGAATACCACCGCATCGCAGGCGATGGAAGCAATGGTGTTTTTCAGCTTCTGCACGATCTCATCCGAGATCGAGCGGTTATCCAGCGTGTCAATTTTCAGCAGCCGGTAGCCGCCGGCGACGATGGCGTTCTTATGGGTGGTGGGGCGTGTCGCGTCGATGATGGGATGACACGTTACCCCGGATTTCGCCAGGCCCGCCAGCACAAAGTCTTTGAGCTTGTCGTCACCCAACACCGTGGAAAAATGGACTTCCGCACCTGCCGCGCGCAGATGTTCCGCCACCACCGCGGCGCCGCCGATGAAATCATCGCGCCGCTCATACAGCACGCTCATGGTGGGGGTCTTGGTTTGTCCGCCGATCATGGCCGTCTGCGTGTAGCTGTCGACGATGGTGTCGCCAACCACATGCACCCGCTTGCCCTTGAGTTGCGACAGGCTGTTACGCAGCGAGTCGAAGGTCAGCTGCTCATTCTCCATGAAGGTCAGCAGCTTTTCGGTGCGTATCGACGGCGGCGCCAAATTGATCAGACTCGACGAGGAATAAACAATATCGCCGGGGGTGAAGATGATTTCGCCGCCGTAGCGGCGCAGTATTTCCGCTTCTTCCAGTGTTTTCTGGGCGACGCCGCTTTCCGTGTATTCGTAGCCCTTGGCGAAAAAATCTGGCTGCAGGCGCGCAATGTTCTCCAGCGGCGTTGCGTTTTGATCGATCAACACATAATCCACGGTTTCGAATGCCGCCAGATTCAGCGCACGCAAATCCTGCGGCACATGCGGGCGATACACGCCTTTGCTGATATGCGCATCCGCGGTAATACTGGTGACCAGGATATCGGCCTTGCTCTTCGCGTAGAGCAGGTGACGCAGGTGTCCGGGATGTACCACGTCAAACACGCCGTGACACATGATGACTTTTTTAACCCGTGGCCGGGTCCCGATGGCCGCGATCAATTCATCTACCGTCTTGATCTTGTGGCGGTATTTCTCCGACAGTGAAGCCAGTACGCTCACTTGCGTGCCCCCATATAGCGAAACCACGTTGCCGTGGCCTGTTCTATGGAATGAGGGTCCCACAGCGGTGCATCGCGCCACACGTCGATTTCCTGCATCATCAGCGCAACGCCCTGTTCAAATGGAATTTTTTGCGTCCAGCCCAGGTCGGCCGTGATTTTGCTTATGTCTGCCCAGGTGCAATCCGGTTCACCGGGGCGCTTGGGAATCGAAATTTTTTCGCCGCCCAGTAAATCCGTCAGATGATTCACGGACTGTGGATTACCCGCACCCAGATTCCATACTTCGCCTGTTTTCGCGGTTTCGCCCGCGAGCCGGAATGCTTCTGCGACATCGGTGACATACAGAAAGTCGCGCCGTTGCGCACCGTCGCCCACCACCGTGTAGGGCTTACCCGCAAGCTTTTGGCGGAAAAAAACACCGAACACCGCACCATAGGCGCCGGTCGTTCTAACTCGGGTGCCATAGGCATTGAAAATGCGGATGGCGTTTACCGGCAAGCCGTACACCTTGTGCCAGTGAAAGCACGCCTGCTCTCCCATGTATTTGCTTAATGCGTAAGGATACAGCGGCTGTATGGGATGGTCTTCGCGGGTAGGTGTTGCGGCGAGCCCATAGCAGGATGATGATGCCGCATAGACGAACTTTTTCACCGCGGCATGACGCGCGCACTCCAGCACCTGTGCCGTGCCCTGCACATTGGCCGACATATATTCGAGCGGGCGCTCGATCGACGGCACGATGTCGCCAATGCCGGCGAAATGAAACACCAATTGCGCCTGCCCAAACAGCGCATGGCCTGCTTCGAGACTGCGTATATCCGCACGCTCAAACGAAAAATCCGCGTTGCCGCGGAGGTGGGCGAGGTTGCTTTCGCGGCCGCTGATGAGGTTATCCACCGCGCGCACGACATAGCCGTGGGCGAGCAGGTTATCTACCATGTGACTGCCGATAAATCCTGCACCGCCGGTCACCACGGCGATGGGCCGCACCGTCATTGGATGCTCATTGGATACCTAAGCGCTTCATGCGTTTGACGTTGAAATACACGTCGTCGTTAAAGCTGTCCGGCAACTTGCCGGCCTTGATCGCCTTGCACAAATCGCGCGCGGCATCTTCGATGGTGTGCTGGGGACGAAAACCAATCACGTTTGCGATCTTGTCGGAATTGATGTGATAGGAACGAATGTCGTCCGAAGGCGTGGTGACAATCTCGATCTCGCCTTTTTCGGGGAATTCTTCTTTCACCACTTTACGCACAATTTCTGCGATTTCCATGATGCTCAGATTCTGATAGCCGGCATTGAAGGTCTGCCCGGCAATTTTTTCAGCGGGCAATTCCAGCAGCATCTGGTACAGATTGCACATGTCCTGTATATGCAGATTAGGGCGCAACTGCGAGCCGCCGTAGACCGTGATCTTGTTATTGTTCACTGCGTGATTGGTCAGGATATTGACCGACAGATCCAGTCGCGTCCGCGGGCTATAGCCGCAAACCGTGGCGGGCCGGATGGCGACGCAGGTAAACCCCGGGCCTTGATGTTTCCACAGCAGAGGCTCGCACATGCCCTTGTACTTGTTGTAGAGCGAGACCGGCAGCAGCGGATGATCTTCGGTCACATTGGGCTGGTCCGAGACACCGTATACCGAGCTCGACGAGCAATAAACAAAACGCTGCACGCCCGCCTTCTTGGCGGCCATCACCATCGGTTCGAACGCGTCCAGATTGACGCTGGTGCTGAGTTTTTCGTCGAGCTCAAAGCTGGCATCATTTGAAATGCAGGCCAACGAGATGACGGCTTCGATGCCGTTAAAGGCGCCCGCCAATTTGCTGGCATCGCGAATATCGCCTTCGATAATTTTTAGATTCGGGCTCTTGGGCAAATGATTGCCGTACCACATGGTGTCGTAAATCGTGATGTTGTAGCCGGCCTTGAGCAGTTGCGGCGTCAGCACGCAACCCACATAACCTGCGCCACCCGTGATCAGTATGTTTTTCATGCGTCCTCGAAAATAAATAAATTTTACTCAGGTCACTATCGAAAATGCCGCGGCCAGCGCGTCGCGGTAAAACATCTGCACCGTCTCCAGCGAATAGTCATCCTGATTTTTCCCCACCAGCGGCAACTTGCCGAGAATATCGTTGGTGACGGTAATAATGTGGCAGCCTATCTCATCGGCCTGAAAGATATTGAGCAACTCACGTGGGCTCGCCCAGATCAACTCGGCCTTGGGTTTGGCCTTTAACACTGCCACCGCCTCGGTCATCAAGGGCACCGGATCGATGCCGGTGTCGGCGATTCTGCCGGCAAATACCGACACTATGGCGGGGGTCTCGTGCGCCAGGCACTCGGTGACGCGCCGCACCTGCTCGAGGGTAAACACCGCCGTCACATTGAGCGCGACCCCCGCAGCGGAAAGCTTTTTGATCAACGGTCCGGAAAACTCGCGGCGGCTGTTGGTCACTGGGATTTTTACGTTGACGTTCTTGCCCCAGGCGGCAATGGCCATAGCCTGCCGCTCCATGGCGTCAAATTCGTCTGCAAACACTTCCAGAGATACCGGCCGGTCAGGAATGGCTTTAAGCAATTTACGGGCAAACGCCTCGTAATCCGTTACCCCGGCCTTACGCATCAGGGTGGGATTGGTAGTGAAGCCCTTGATCAACGGGTTGGCATACATTTTCATGATGCCGTCAAAGTCCGCGCCATCGGCAAAAATCTTGACCCGCAAGTTATTCATGAGCACTGTCCAAAACGATTCTGGTGTTTACGGGGTCACGCCAAGGCGCGTATCAAACGCACGGCTGCGGGAAGGGATTTAGCACGTGCGTCAGGGACCATCCGCCGCTGCATTTGGCGGGTCTCCAGATACCCACGATCAAGAAAAATACTATAACATCCAATGGCTTGGCCGGCAACGATGTCACTCCACCGGTCGCCCACCATGAAGCTCTTTTTAAGCTCAATCTGCCACCGGGCCGCGGCCTCCAGCAATAACCCTGCCGCCGGTTTGCGGCAGCCGCAATTTTCGTTTTGGCGATGCGGGCAGGTGCGAATGTCGTCTACTGCCACCTGGCGCGCCAACTTTGCGTGCATCGCCGCGACCACTGCGGCATCCACCAAACCGTTACCTATATCCGGCTGATTTGTCACGACAATTACCAGAAAATCCGCCGCTTTCAAATCCTGCACCGCGGCCGCTACGCGCGGCAACAAGCGAAAGTCGTGCGCGCTTTGAGGCGCGTACGGCTTGCCATTGCGCACCGCGCAGCGATTGATAACGCCGTCCCGATCCAGAAAAACCGCGCGGCGCAACTAACGCGCCTCCGGCATTAGCGGGCGCATGCACTACCATTTCGTGGCATTTTGTTGCAGCTTGGGATGCGACACCAGGCAGTGCCATACCACGGCGTGAAAAGCCTCCGTGTGCGGCGTGACATGCGCGGGATCGACGGTGGGGATCACAATCACGTGGTCCCCCACTTTTTTGGTGTAGCCGCCGTCGCGTCCCACCACACCGAAAATTCGTGCATGGCGTTTTTTGGCAAGCTCCAGCGCGCGTACGATGTTGGGGCTGACGTTGCGCTCAAGATCACCGCCGCCCACTGAAAAAACAAATACGCCATCTTTTTCCGAGAGTTTGCTGGTCACCAGCCACGCTGCAAAAACCGTTTCCCAGCCTTCGTCATTGGTGCGCGCCGTCAATTCCGACACATTGTCTGTAGGCGCATAAGCTTCAATGCCGCACAGCTTGCGAAAATCGTTCACCGCATGCCCGCAATTGCCGGCACTGCCCCCGGCGCCGATAAAAAATAACCTGCCGCCCGCGTCGCGCAGCGCTGCCAGCGCATGGGCCATCGACTCTACCGCGAGCTGGTCGATGGTGGCGGCGATGGTATTCACCTGCGCAAAATATTTGGCAACGTGCAACATCGAAAATAGCCTGTAAAATCACTTATTTACTTGGGGATACTGTGCTGTGAGTCTACTAAATTCCCTGCGGCGTCGCAATTGCACGGACGCGAAATTCTGCTGTCGTCAAACGCATGGGGCAGACCGGCCATCGCGGCCGGCGTTGTAACCATGAACCCTGTCGCAAAAATATCCGCAGCGGCCTCCACCCGCTGTCAATCCTGCGCCGCCGGTGAATTGCATGAAATCGCAGACTTCCCGCAACTGCCCCGCGTGACCTCGGACAGCAAACCGTTTCGATGCGGCGGGCGGCTATGCGTGTGCATGGCTTGCGGTCTGGTGCAGAAAATCGCCGACGCATTATGGTTGGCGGAAATCAATGAAATTTACCGTGATTACGCGATGTACCATCAATCATCGGCCAACGATCAGGTGGTGTTTGATGCGGTGAGCGGGCGCCAGAGCGGGCGCTGTGAGGTGTTAGCGCGCCACCTGCTGCAATCCGGCGTGCTGCCAGTGGCGGGCACCCTGCTCGACGTCGGTGCGGGCAGTGGCGCCATGCTCGGTGCTTTTTCGCAGGCGAGCAGCGACTGGCGTTTGTTCGGTCTGGACCTTGACCGTCGCCAAGAACCGGCACTGCTAGCCATTCCGCGATTCGACAAACTCTACACCGTCGCGCCCGACCAACTGTTCCAACAATTCGATCTGCTGACGCTCATACACTCGCTGGAACACTTCGCGGATCCGCTTGCCATGCTGCGTACGCTAAGCAGCAAAATGAGCGCCGGTGGCCACTTGTTTGTGCAGGTCAACAATGCGGGCATAACGCCGTTTGATCTGGTCGTTGCCGACCATCTGTGTCATTTCACACCGCAAACGCTGACCCAAATGGCGGCTCGCGCGGGGTTGAACGTCGCCCTCACAAAAACGGATTGGGTTAACAAGGAGATTTCGCTGCTTGCGTCAGCCGGCGCCGCACCCTCCGCACTCCCCGCTCACGACCCGCAGCAGGCGCTGGAAAGAACCCGCGAGGACGTCGGCTGGCTGACCGGAATGCTGGATCACGCGTTAAGGTCGAGCCAGGCGGGGCGTTTCGCGATATTCGGCACCTCGGTTGCCGCGACCTGGCTGGCGCATGGCCTAGGCGGCAAGGTTGAATTTTTCGTGGATGAAGATCCCGCGCGTGTAGGGCACAAGCACATGGGGCGCCCCATTTTGACGCCCGCGCAAGTGCCCAAGGGCGTCACCGTGTATCTGGCTTTTGTGCAAACCGTTGCGCAATCCATACGCCATCGGCTGCGTGACCTGTCCATCGCGTTGGTGTCGCCCGCAGACGCGCAAGGACAGGGATAGCGCCCGCGACGTTGCGGCAGCCATCATCGGGGACCTCAGCATGCCTGCGAACACCTTGTGCGCCATTTACGATTTCGAGCTCATGCCCTATGCGCTGGGGGATGTGTTGACCTGGAACGTGCAAACCGCCATCGAATGCGAAGCGGCAGGCTGCGAAAAAGTGGATGTCTATATCTGCCACGACGCGCGTTATCCGGCGAGCATTTATCAGCGGGATCTGGTTAACGCGGAAAACTACGGGCTGTTTTTCAGCGAACTCTACGGTGCGTTCGCCACCCATCCCAAATTGGGAAATCTGCTGGTGTATCGCTCGCGCGATGAAATGCTGTCGCGCTTGCGGGAAGTAGCGCAAGGCGCGTCATCCAACACCAGCGCTTTGCCCGGCTATGTGGAAATCCTCGCGCGCCGGCACGATGAAGCCGCGGTGATCGAATACTTCACGCAAAAAGTTCACACCCACGCGCAACTCAACGCGCACTACGCAAAATCAGGGCGCATACCCCTGTTACGCCCCAGCCTTGGCTGCGAGCCGGATATAGCGGGCTTGATTGCCGCCCGCTTTGCCGGCAAGCGTCTGGTTGCCCTACACACGCGACTGCGGCGGCTGGATGCGGGTTATGGTGGAGCGCATTCTTATGCGCGGGATTCCGATGTTCTAGAGTGGTATGAGTTTTTGCGCGCCGCGCAGCACAAGCATCCGGACGTGATGTTCGTGCTGTTGGGACGTTTGCAGGAAAAGCCGCTGGAATTTCTGCGTCTGCCCAATGTGGTGAATTTGCGCACACTCGGACTCGGCTTGGGCCATGAGCTGACGTTGATGACGCAGTGTGATTTGTTCATGGGTACGTCCAGCGGTTTTGCCGCCATGGCCAATTTTTGCGCCACGCCTTATTTCATTACGTGCATGACGGCGGCCTCCTGCAACGCCTATCAGATACCGTTGGGCGCCGACCGGCTGCCGTTCGCACAGCCGCGACAAGTTCTGGTCTATGAAGCGGAAAGCGCCGCCATGCTGATGCGGCTGCTGGAGTCGGGGTTGGCGCAGTCGCCGCCGCGCCAGCGGCCACCGGGTAACGGTGTGGATGAAAGCATCGACGTGCGGAGCTGGGAATGGGAGCGCGCGCAATGGCTGGCACCATCCGCCACCACCTATCGTTTTTATGCCGACGATCACTATGCCGATAAGGAAATGGCATTTCTATTGAGCCCCAAAATCCGCGAGGCGCGCGGTGCGCTGGCGCGTGGCCGGCTCGACTTCGCGCACCAGCTCCTGCAACGAATTCAAGCGTGTTTTCCCCGCTTGTGTACGCGATTCAATGATTATCTGCGGGTGCAGGAGAAAGTGGCGGTAACGCGCGGCGATGTCGCCCAAGCGCAGGCGTGCCGCGCAAATCTTGCGCGCATTGCGCCGTCCGCAAAAGGGCTGGCGTACATGCTTGCCACGCTACGACGCGCGGCAAGATGGGCGTATCCCACAAAGATGAGGCTCATCGATTATTGGAAACGCAAGCACCGCATACCGCGCAGGATCGCCTACTTGTTCAGACGTGGCGCGGCGTGATTCAGCACATCGCCCCGGCCGCTACGGGCGAGGTCCCTTGGCGTTCGGCGACCGCACCAGCGCAGCGTCGTGGCGCATGCGTGCTTCGTCAAATTGTTTGACAAAATCCGGATGCGCAGCCGCCCACAGCTTAACAGCCTGCTTGCGGCTTTCGATATGCGAAGGTATCTGGTCGCGAGTGAGCCGTTCATAGAATCCGTCCGGCGTACCCTCGAGCTGACCGCGAAATAGCGCCAGTTGCATGGCGCGCCCGGTGTGAAGGGTGAAGTGGTAGGGATCGTTCCAATAGCGCATGCGAGAACTTACCGGCTCCTGCGTCCATGCGTTCGGCTGCGCGAAGCTGTGCAGGGGCGTCATATCGCTCAGACGTTGCAGCCAGGTCTCAACCACGCCCCACACGCCTACAGCGTCTAGGTAGTGCTCGTCATAGGCATGATTCGGCGTGAGCAGAAAATGCAGCGTCAATCCGTTCGCGCGAGCGATCGCCATCATCTCCGCTACCGCTTGAAATGCCGACTCAGTCAATTTGAAATCATTACGTGTGCGATGCAGTTCCCATACACCGGCTGGGAAGCCGTCAAACGGCGCGCGTGTATCGTGACCATCGGGGATGGAGAAATGTCCGCCAGGTTTGATTTCCTGACACGGGCAGCCGGCGAGCACATTCTTAGTGATGGTCTTAAACGTTGCCTTGAGCGTATCCACGCTCAGGAACATCGCTGCCGTGTGTTTGAGGAAATCTGCGGAGGGCAGTGTTGAATGCGCCTTTCTTTCGCCTACAAAATTGTAGAAAAAAAGCTCAACCATCACGGTACGAAGACGCGGGTTGAGCCTTATATACTCCTTGAGGTGCGCGACATTCATCTCCAATGTACTGGCAGGTATGGAGGCATTGTATGCGGGCGCCAGGGCTGAGCCATCCAGCACTGCGGGATCCATCGATTGCTGGATGCGCGACGTGCCAAGTAACAGCGTGACCGGCTGGTAGCGCCAGACTTCGTAGGGCTTGAGTTGGCGGTCGATGTCTACGCGCTCCGGTTTGTGCTGGTTGATGCCACGAAAGCTCCAGCTCAGGGGGGATACGCCGTAAGGGTCCACCACCAGCGAAAGTGCGACGTAAGCCAGAGCCCACGCGGCGGCAGCGAGGCCAAAACTTCGCAGATAGCGTGGATCAATCACCTTAGAACTGGAAGTAAAGAAACGGACTTACCCGCGTCATATGCAATACGGACAGCACGAACGCTCCGGCCATCACGACGGCAACTCGTCCGTCGAGTCGTTTAAGGGTGAACCTGTGTTGCAACTGCAATACCGACAGTCCCGTGACCGGGTTGAATCGGGAGAACCACTGATAGGAATTGGGCGTAAAAAATGTGACAGCCATAACGGCAACAAGCAGCCACGCGCCTGACCGCCGGTGGGCCAATCCTTGTGCAGGGATCGACGCACCAAATCCAAACAGACTCTCGAACATGCGCCCTGCAGTGTCCAGGCCATCCGCTCGAAACAGCACCCACGCAAGTGTCACCATAACAAACGTCAGCAACACCAAGCAGCGGCGCGCCAGCGCTGAGCGGAATACTGCGCGTTGGGATATAAGCGTTTGATTCCATGCGTGATTTATCCCCAGCATCACGCCATGTGCCGCACCCCACAGCACAAAGGTCCAGCTCGCGCCGTGCCACAAGCCGCCCAGCACCATGACGATGGCCAGATTGAGCGTGCGCCGCAACCCGCCATGCTGGCCGCCACCCAGCGGAATGTAGAGGTAATCGCGCAAAAAGCGCGACAGCGTCATGTGCCAGCGCCGCCAGAAATCGATAATGCCGGTCGCTTTGTAAGGCGAGTGAAAATTCACCGGCATGGTAATGCCGAATAACCGCGCAAGGCCGACCGCCATGTCGGAATAGCCCGAAAAATCAAAATAGATCTGAAACGAATAGGCGAGCACTGCCAGCCACGCCTCCTTGGCCGTGAGCAGGTTCCCCGCCTTGACGGTATCAAACCCGGCATCGGCATACGGCGCGCAGGCGTCGGCGATCACCACTTTCTTGAACAAACCCACGCAAAACAGACTCAAGCCTACCGCAAAGTTTTCGCGCCACGCGTCGCGCGCTTGAGTGCGTTGAAATTGCGGCATCATTTCCGCGTGATGAACAATCGGCCCGGCTATGAGTTGCGGGAAGAAGGTGACGAACAACAAAAAATTCCGAATCGAGAAATCCCGCACGGCGCCACGATGGGCATCCACCAGAAAAGCTATTTTCTGAAAAGTAATGAACGAAATGCCGATGGGTAAAATGATCTCGGGTACGGTAAGTCCGGCACCCAGGCGATTGAAATTTTCCACCACGAACATGGCGTATTTGAAATAGCCGAGCAACCCCAGATTGAAGGCGATGCCCAGGATCAGCAGCAGCCGCGACTGCGCACGCGACAGGCGGCCCAGGCACAGCGCCTGCCCAAGGGTAGCGTTTGCCGCTATCGACACCAACAGCAACAGCAAAAATGCGGGTTTCCACCAGGCGTAGTAGACGAGTGACGCGAGCACCAGCCAGGCGATGCCCCAGTTTTGCTGCAAACGGCTATGAATGATGAGGTAACCCGCCAGCACCACCGGCAGGAACAAAAATATGAAGATGTGCGAGTTGAACAGCATGCGTTGCTGCTAATGCGCGGATGAGTCCGGCTTGCCCAGATAGTGAGGTAGCTCAATATAGGCATCGCGAAATAACGGGCTGGCCGCCAGCCACAGCAGCGGCTTGGGCAGGCGGCATCGCCAGCCATCATTCCCGCGCGGATTGCCGGTGGCATTCAGGTGCATAAGCCGCAGGCACCCCCATGCGTTTGTGCAAAGAAAGCGGATGCCGCCCAGCGCGCCGCTGTTAGTCCAGTCACGCGTATTGGATGACAATCTGAATTGTTCCAAACCATCCAATTCTTGCTGTCCATCGGGCAGCAGGGCGCGTTTCATGGCGGCCAGTCTGCCGGCTTCAAGCAGATTATCGAGCCGGCCCGCCCGGCGGTAAGTATCTTTCGGCCACAGGTGCTGCAATTTCTCGAAAAAATAATCGGGAGGACAGCCCGCCGCAAAATACACAGCATGCGCAAGATCGAGCATTCTCACGAATTCCTGTCGCGGTGATCGCGGCTCCGCTACGTGCGCCTGATAAAACGTTTCCAGCAAGTCGCGGTATATACGATAGTGTTCGAGAACCTCCACGGGATTGTCGGCAAACCAGCTGTAGGTTTGCCATTTGTCCCGCGTTGCCTCGGCAGGCGGGCCGGACCGGCGGGCGCCATAGATCACCGGCAAGCGCTGGGCTTTACCCTGTATGACAGCGGCCACGGATTGAAACAGTTCCTGGAAATGCAGGGTTGAATTGGCGGTAAGCGCCGTAAAAATACCCTGCGCGTCCGGTGTCCGGAATACCGCATAGAACAGCGATTCATATTTTTGACACAGCTGAAAAACGCGTGCGCCGGAATGCGCCGCATCTATGCTGGGTGAGGAGTATTCGCTCGACAGAAACAGGTCTCGCCCTGCCGGGCGAAAGTTCAGGTACAAGCCGTGGGCGCACACATAGTCGTGGTGGTCTTGAAGAAATGCGATCGCCTCGGACAGACCCTGCGGAAATACCAGATCGTCATCCGCGCAAAACGATACGCTAGGGGTGCGCACCAAAGCCAGCCCGTCGGCGAGCTTTGACACAACCGCCACCTCTTGCGGAAATACCACATGCGACACGCCTGCGCCAAACCGCGACAGTGCCGCCGCATTCTGTTGCACGATTTCGGTGCGGCTGGAATCCAGAACCAGCAAATCAATCCATGACGCCCGATCGCGGTAGTACTGGATGATCTTCTGGAGCAACTCCGGACGGTTGAAGGTTGGAATTACGAGCGTATGTCTGGCTGAAGGGTTCACCGGTTTATCCACCAATTGCAAACAATTTTTCGCGGCGCTGCAGTTGCCACCAAGGACGCGGCGCAGGTTGTCACCGTCACTAACGCGAGCAGGGCGATACCCGATACGCCTGCGGGAACACCGGCCAGGCTCACGCGCCATAGCAATACTACAGCCACTGACGCTAGCAGAGGCGGAAGCATGTCCGCGACATACCAGCGGGACATTTCTGCGGCGAGCAAACGGCGATGCATCAACGGTATGCCTATCGCCACATAGCAGAAATTAAGGGCCAGCCACGCCGCCGCCGCACCCACACCGCCAAACTCACGACCCAGAAACCACACCGCGGGCACCACAAAACACACGGAAACCACATTGATCCACAGGGCGAGGCTGGTCCAGCCGTGCGCAAGCTGCAAGGCAAAGGGTAAATTCATGATGCCATTCAGCGCAGTGCCCGCAACCAGCACGGCCATCGCCGGTCCTGCCGCTTGAGATAGTTTCGAATCCGCTGTCCACACCATCAGGATTTCGGTGGCAAAGCCGGCGGCCACTGCGGCAATCGGCAGCACGATGCTCGCCATGATCTGATTGGTATGGTGGTAAAAATTAGCCAGGCCGTTCGCTTCGCCGGTCGCGACCAGTTCACTGTAGCGGGGAAACACTGCCGTGCAAATGGGGTGCACCAATCTGAGCAACATGACCGCAACGCTCGCGGCAAAGGCATAAGCGCCAAAATCCGCCAGCGACAAAAAACGGGAAAGGACGATACGATCGATTTGCGTCAAGACAAAAGCCAGGATGGAAATGCCGGTGATGCCCGCCGCGTAGCCACGAATCCGCCGCAGTTCGGCCCGCGAAAATACCGGCGTGCGCGAACCTGCCGGCAAGTTGTGCCAGGTCATCAGCGCGTAGCTCACGCTTTGGACCGCGCCAACGCTAATCTGCCACCACAAAAACGCCTCAATGCTGGCGGAGATAAAAATCAATACACCTACCGCGCCCACCGCTCGCACCGTGGCGAAAAAAGCGGTCAACAGATTGAGCTTTACCTGCTGCTGCAACCCGGTCAAACCACCGGTGTAGAACGATACCGGCCACAGCAAAGCTGCGGCCAGTCCCAGCAAAAAGAGTGCGGAGGCCGTCTGATCAACCGTCAATGTGGCGGGTTTCAGCCAATGCGCAGCCAACGGCCCGGACATTAACCAGACCAGAAGTGCAATCAGCACCCCGGTGGGCCAGAAAATCCACTCCAGGGTACGCATCAGATCCCGTGTTTTGTCTGCAGCACCCGCGACACCCGCGCGCGCGGCAAGCTCGCGGTTAAGCGTCGCAGAGAATCCCATGTCAAGGATTGCAAACAGGGATTGCAGGATGACGAAAAAACCAATAATGCCGTACGCTTCCACGCCCATGTAGCGTATATAAACGGGCACGAAAATCAAGCTGATGAGGGCTGTCCACGCTTGTCCCGCATAGTTCGCGAGCGTATTGCGCCGTACCGTGGACATTATTCCTCGCGCGGTCACGCCACTCGCTTCAAATACCCATCCGGCGCAACGGTGATCAGCAGTTTGTGCTGAATGCGCTTGTCAATTTCGAATTCAGGGTGGGATTTAAGGTATTCGCACACAGCCGTTTTTGGGTTGTTGCCCGGGCCCCAGGAACGTGCGGGGAACATATCAGCAGGCATATCATCAATAACGGTGTCGAACACCACACAATAACTGCCATGGCTGACGAGTGGCGCATAGGCTTCCAGTTCGGCCAGGACGTGATCGTGCGTGTGGTTGGAATCCAGGCACACCAGGATGCGCTGGTACGGCATGGCAATTTCTTTGACTTGTCTCACAACTTCGGCAGAAATACTGGAGCCCTGGATCATGTGGATGCGCTTAGCCAGAGGATGCGCCTCGATGGCTACGCGGTTGTGGGCACGGATGTCAATGTCGATGCCGAGCACCTTGCGTCGAGAAACATTCGGGTCAAGCTTTTCGCCCGCCTCGATGGCGTCGCACATATCCAGCAGCGCCAGCAGGGACGCGCTGAAGACGAGCGATCCACCGTGGGCAATGCCCGTTTCGATGATCAGGTCGGGTTTGATGGACCAGATCAGTTCCTGCACGGCAACCATATCCTGGGGGTACTGAATAATCGGACGACCTAACCACTCGAAGTGATAAGAGTATTTTCGTGGATTAGCTCGATTTATCCATTCTCGAGACGCCAGATCGAGCGCAGAGTCCGCACCTTGGGTGGTAACTTCCTCAGCGCATTCTCGCTTAAACTGCTCATAGTTACTCAACGACTTTTCCTTATAGTGTGCGCTTCACGCTTGCGGCTACAGGCGAAGGGCTTGCGCCTCGCTTAAATACTTCTGATGATACGGGCCGGATTGCCCGCGACAACGACCCCAGCAGGGAGATCGCGTACGACCACTGCACCAGCACCGACTATTGTATTTTCACCGATTGTCACTCGAGGCAATACCACCGCTCCTGCTCCTATCATCACGTTGTTGCCTAACCGTACACAACCGCAAAGCGTCGCGCCTGGTGCGAGATGCACGCCATCGCCCAACACACACTCGTGATCTGCGACAGCGCGGTGGTTGGCGATACAGGCCTCCCCCAGTTGGGCATCGGCGGCCACCACTGCCCCAGCGAGTACTTGTGTGCCTGGGCCAAGTACTACATTCAGGCATACCGATGCGCGCGGATCCACGAGGGGTTCAACTTGAATGTCGTTGTCTCGAAAATATCGATGAACTGCCAGACGATCGCGACCATGCGCGCCTCCAATTGCCGCCAGCCCATACAGATGGTTTCGATCAGGCTCACTTTCACACCAGTTTGTAAAACCGGCGCTGCCAATGTATAGCGGCACTCCGGGTAAAGCGGAAACCACGTTAGGATTGTTATCAAACAGCGCCACTACTTTCCCACCGCACAGTGTGATTATGCTCGCCAAGACTTTCGCATGACCACTACTGCCCCACAACACGTAACGAGCGCCCTCAATCACGCAGGCGCCTCAAAATAACTTCCACCACCCGCGCCTGCTCTACCATTGTTATGTCATGAAAACTCGGCAGATTGATTGCCCGCCCCGGAATATCCCAAGCGTTAGGATTTTGTAACTCCTGTTCAAACATAGGCAAGCTTGAAAGTGGATAGAAAAACACGCGCGCATCAATATTTTCACCTGCAAAATCAGCCTGTAGCTCTTCTCGAGTCACTCCTGTTTGTTGTTCAAATACAACTGTCGGCATCCAGGCCCCGTTGACCACACTTGTTGGCTCGGGATTCATGGATAAACTGGAATTCGTTGTAAAAGAATTCCGGTAATAAGAAAGTATTTCCCGTTTGCGAGCGGTCAATTCATCAATTCGCTCCATCTGTCCACAGCCAATTGCCGCCTGGATATTGGACATCTTGTACTTGAACCCCACCCTATCCGGCCAAAACTGCCTGGTCTGACCGCGTGCGCGCCCGTGATTGCTCAGTGTCAGCACATGCTCATACAACGCCGGATCGTTGGTGACAAATATCCCGCCTTCGCCGGTGGTGATGGTTTTGCTGCCATGAAAGGAGAATACGCCGAACTTGCCCATCGACCCTGCGCGCTTGCCGTGGTAAACGGATCCCAGCGCTTCCGCGGCGTCCTCGATGACCGGCACGCCGTGCTTCTTACCAATGGCGAGCAACTTATCCATCTCGCACAGGTTCCCATACAAATGCACGGCGACGATGGCTTTGGTGCGAGGAGAAATTGCTTTTTCCACCAACGCTGGATCAAGGCACCAGGAATCAGGAAGAATATCGACAAAGACCGGCTTCGCGCCCAGTTGTACGATCGGTGAAGCGGTGGCTATCCAGTTGGTATCAGCCATGATGACTTCATCGCCCTGACCGATGCCCAATGCCGCCATGCCCAGGTGCAGCGCTCCCGTGCAACTCGAGGTGGCAATCGCGTACTCGACACCCAGATGGGCTTTGAACGCATTTTCAAAGCGGTCGATATAGGCGTAACACTTCTCACCCCAGCCATTGGCCGCTGCATCGGTTGCGTAGCGAACTTCCAGATCGGTGATGGAAGGCTTGGTGTAGTGGATCCGTGGCGGCATGCGTTTTTCGGTGTTAAGTATATGATTTTACATGAAAAACAACAAGGTGAGCAGGCGCTTGTCGAGCTCGTCCGGATGGCTGTGCTAAACCTGCCGCACGCTGGCAACCGCAGGTTGTCGAAAACGCAGCCGCACTATCGACCACCCCAAGATTCGATAGATTAGCGTGGGCACTACATCAAAGGGCAGCAAAATCAGAAACCCGATGGCAATCCGCAGCGCTTGCAAGCTGCGGGGCAATACGCTGTGTATGCCTTGTAAACACGTACGTTTCCAGCCGCTGGCGTAATCCGCGATTTCCTCCAGCAGTTGTCCACCGGTGTATCTAAGCGCGGCGAAACGAAACCGCAGAATCAAGCGCTCGATGAATGCGCGATGAAACAGGAGTGGCGACAGAGCGGGGCCGCACTGTTCGAGCCGCAGCCGTACTTCGTCCAATCGTGAATCCCCTTTGAGCGTCGATACGCAGTAGCTGCCCGCGTGTATCCTGAATGCCGCAAGCGGCTCGGGTGAATAGGCCGCTCCGTAGCGGCTTGCCACAGCCCACGCGGTAATCAGGTCGGTCAGCGCGCCATAGGCGTGATCAAAACCGCCTACACTGTTAAAGGCTTCCCGCCGATAGATTAGCGTTGGCCCTGTAAACCAGTTGCCCACGCGATGCGCGAGCCTGGCGCATTCATCCGCGGAAAATACCGTGTCCCCAATCGCCACCACCGGTGACATATGCAGGCGAATTACCGCGTCATTTTCGTTCACCAGCCAGGCCATCGCCGACCAAAGTCCTGCTTCCGGCGATCGCGAGAAACCTTCACGTGCTTTGGCGAATATCCCTGGCAGCACATAATCATTGGCCGAAAGAAACAGCACGTAGTCCGCCGTGACGTGCTGTAGTCCCGCCGCCACCGCGCCATTCACGCCCAGGTTGGTAGGATTAACGATAAGTTGTGCACAGCGGTGAGGCGCAATCACGCTACGGATAATCGCCACGCTGTTGTCGGTCGACGCGTCATCGATCACGATGACCTGATCCGGCGGCGACGGTTGTTCCAGCACCGAGCGTAAACACTTGAGGATGTAGCGCGAGTCGTTATAGTTCGGAATCACGACGGCTATGGTCGGCGGCTGCGGCATGTTCGAATGGGATAACGATACGTGCGTGTAGGCGCTACTGCTCAAAATCGGGGTAAGCCGCATCGCGCGCGGACAGCGTGGGATACGCCAACGGCCATTGGATGCCCAGAGCGGCATCGTTGTAGCGTATGCCGCGCGCGGCGTCCGGGTGATAGGCGGCCGCCATTTGATAGAACACTTCGCTGTTGTCCATAAGCGTCTGAAAGCCGTGCGCGCAACCTTCGGGTATGTAGATCATGCGGTAATTGTCGGCGCTCAGTTCCACCGCCAGCCACTCCTTGTAAGTATTTGATTTTACACGAATATCCACGACAACATCGTATAGAGCGCCGCGCGTGCAGCGCACCAGCTTGGGCTCGGCGTGAGGGCTGGCCTGATAGTGCAAGCCGCGCAGCGTTCCGCTGCTGCGGTTAAACGACACATTGCATTGCACGAACGCGGTGGCGAGTCCGTGCCGCGCAAATTCATCGTGGCAAAACGAACGCGCAAAAAATCCGCGCTCGTCGTCCAGCCGCTCCAGCTCGATAATGAAAACGCCCGCGAGTCGTGTCGGTATGAACTTCACGGCACCACTTGCACCTCGGGAATGGGCAGGACAAATTGGCCGCCCCATTCACGGATGTAGCTCATCTGCCCCATGATTTCGTCCTTGATATTCCAGGGCAGCACCAGCACATAGTCCGGGCGCGTGTCGCGGATTTTTTCCGGCGGGTATATGGGTATGTGCGTACCCGGTAAAAACTTGCCCTGTTTGTGCGGACTGAGATCGACTGTGTAGTCGATGAAATCGCGGCGTATGCCGCAGTAATTCAGCAAGGTATTGCCCTTGGCCGGTGCGCCATAGCCTACCAGCGTTTTGCCGGCATCTTTCACCTCGATCAGGAATGCCAGTAGCCGGCGTTTGGTCAGCCTGACTTGCGCGGCAAACGCGGCATAGGCTTGCAGCGTTTGCAGTCCCGCCTGCGACTCCAAGCACTTGAGTTGCTGCACGGCCAACGATACCGGCCGCGCTGGCGTGCCCGCATGCATGGCGTGTACGCGGATCGAACCGCCATGCGTGGGCAGATTGTCCACATCAACGATGGTCAAGCCATGCTTCGCGAATACGCGTTCAACCGTCAGCAGGGAGAAATACGAAAAATGTTCGTGGTAAATGGTATCAAATTGATTTTCCGCGATCATTCGCAGCAGGTGCGGAAACTCCAGGGTAATCAACCCCTCAGGTTTCAGCAGTATTTTCATACCGGCGACAAAGTCATTGAGATCAGGCACATGCGCCAGCACATTGTTGCCCAGCAACAGATCGGCTTGCACGCCTTCTGCCACCAGTTCGTGCGCGAACTGCGTGCCGAAAAAATTTACCCGTGTTGGGATGCCATTACTTTGCGCAACACGCGCTACATTGGCGGCGGGCTCTATCCCCAGCACGGGTATGTTGCGTGCGATAAAGTTTTTTAACAGATAGCCATCGTTGCTCGCGATCTCCACCACCTGATGTCTGGCGGTGAGGCCGAGGCGGGTAGTCATCACATCGCAATAGGCGCGCGCGTGGTCGAGCCAGGATTGCGAATAGGAAGAAAAATAGGCGTAATCGCCAAAAATTCGTTCGGGTGTTTCAAAGGCTTCCAACTGCACCAGGAAGCACTGGGCGCACACATAGGCATGCAACGGATAAAAGCTTTCAGGAAGCAGCAAGTCCTGTGTGGAGAGGTATTCATTCGACATAGGCGACATGCCCAGGTCGCAGAACGAATGTTCGAGGGGCGTGGCGCAAAACCGGCAGGGGCGCGCGGGGGTCATCGCGTGCGCGCCTGATAGCGCGAGATTTGCGCCGCACTGGTGTCGCGCGTGTCGGCGCCGGCAATACGGGCACGGTGCCACTCGACTACCCACGCCAGCGCCTCGTCCAACGCGAGGCTGGGCTGCCAGCCTAAATGGTGTTTCGCCTTGCGGCTATCGAGCATCAACTGCCCTGCTTCATGGGGATGGTTGCCGCTGTCGGGTACCCAGCCTGCGCCATCACCCCACACGCGCGCCAGATGCTCAACCACCCATGACACCGGTTTTGCATCCTCCGGTTCCGCGCCAAAGTTCCACGCACCGCGTAAATCGACCGGCCCGTCCCACAAGCGTTGCGCCAGGGTCAGGTAGCCGGACAGTGGTTCCAGCACGTGCTGCCACGGCCTTAATGCAGCAGGATTTCTGATGCGCACCGGCTTGCCTTGCGCGAAGGCGGCGATGGCGTCGGGCACCAAGCGGTCTTCGGCCCAGTCCCCGCCGCCGATGACATTGCCCGCGCGCACGCTGGCAACGGCGGGTGACGAGGGTTCCTGCCAGTACGATTGCCGGTAGCTTGCCGCCACCAGTTCTGCACAGGCTTTGCTGCTGGAATAAGGATCGTAACCGCCCAGCGCGTCGTCTTCGCGGTAGGCAATGGCCGCGCCGCGGTTCTGGTAACACTTGTCGCTGGTCACCACCACCACCGCCTTGACGCCTGGCGTGTGACGAAGGGCTTCCAGCACGTTGACAGTGCCGGTGACATTGGTGGCGAACGTTTCCGCCGGATCGAGATACGAGCGCCGTACCAGTGCTTGAGCCGCCAGGTGAAAAACGATCTGCGGCTGCGCATCATCGAGCGCGCGGCGCAGGCAGGCGGGATCGCGAATGTCGCCGGTAACCGAAGTCATGCCCTGCGCCACGCGCGCCAGTTCAAACAGACTGGGGGAGGTCGGTGGCACCAGGGCATAGCCCGACACGCGCGCGCCGAGCATTTGCAGCCACAGGCACAGCCACGCGCCCTTGAAGCCGGTGTGTCCGCTTACCCATACGCGCTTGTCGCGCCAGAATGCAGGTGTGATCACCAGACTTTCCACGGCGCGTGACCCGCAGCCCACAACTCTTCCAGATGCTGCTTGTCACGCAGCGTATCCATGCATTGCCAGAAACCGTTATGCACGTACGCACCGAGATGGCCCTCGCGCGCCAGGGTTTCCATCGGTGCGCGCTCCCAAATGGTAGCGTCGCCTTCGATGTAGTCGAGCGCTTTGTGCGACAACACAAAAAACCCGCCGTTAAGCCAGTTGTGGTCGCCTTTGGGTTTTTCCTCGAAACCGGTAATCAGCCGCCCTTCCATGCTGAGCACCCCAAAGCGGCCCGGCGGTTGCACTGCTGTCACTGTCGCCGCAGTGCCGTTTTTCTTATGAAAATCGATCAGCTGCGTAATATTGATGCTGGAGACGCCATCGCCATAGGTAAAACAAAAATCCTCGTCGCCTAGATATTGCGCCACGCGCTTCAGGCGTCCGCCGGTCATGGTGGTGTCGCCGGTATCCACCAGCGTTACGCGCCAGGGTTCGGCATTGTGTTCATGTACTTCCATCTTGTTGTTCACCAGATCGAAGGTGACGCTCGATAGGTGCAGAAAATAGTTCGCGAAGTATTCCTTGACCACATAACCTTTGTAACCGAGGCAGATGATGAAATCGTTAATGCCATGATGCGAATACATTTTCATGATGTGCCACAGAATCGGCTTGCCACCGATTTCGATCATCGGCTTGGGCTTCAGATGCGATTCCTCGCTGATACGCGTGCCCAGTCCGCCCGCCAGAATAACGGCTTTCATAGCAGACCCCGCTTTGTTCTGTGGCGTGTCATTAAAGTCCCTATTGCCCCTACGCAGTCGCAGTCGCCTGCTGCGTAGCGTAACGGCGGGCAGCAGCCTTGGCACAAATGCCTTGCACTTCCGAGAAGCGATACCCCGTTTGCGACGCCAGCTTGGCAGCCGACATAGAACCATCCAGTGGACGCGCTTCGGCGAAAGCAAAATCGCGTATGCTGCAGCGGGTAATGCGTGGCGCGATGGCGCGGTGGCGTTGGACTTCCTGCACCAGTAATTCCAGCAATGCCAGGCGCGACAGCGCCTGTGGCGCGGCGAAATGAAACACGCCGCTGGCCTGCGAGTTCACCAGCCCGTCCAGCGCCTGCACGGCTTCGTCGACGTCCACCGGTGAAAATATCTGATCCTGCGCGCAGCGAATTTCCGCGCCAGCTTCCAGTTCAGTCATCCAGCCGTCGAGCACGTCGCGCGCGCCCGGCATCGTCGACAGCATCTTGGGAAACCGCACAATCAGACTGGGCCGCGCGTCCGCCAGCAAAACGGCTTCCACTGCGGCTTTCTGATGCCCGTAGGTCAATATCGGACACCGCGGGTCATCCTCCGTCCAGCCGCCGCGGCTGCCGTCAAACACCGCATCGCTCGAGGCAAATACCGGTGTAATCCCGGCGTCGCGCAACTGCGCAATGATCGCTTTGATGGCATCGACGTTGATGCGTGCGCTGCCTGCGGGATCGCGTGCGCATGCATCGAGGTTGGTGATGCCCATCAAAATGAAGGCATGCGTCAGTGACGGGTATAGCGTGAGTATGCGTGTGGCAAGATGATGCGCGCTGGCGTCGAAATGGAAGGCACCCGCGATGGGTGTCTGCTGGTAGGTTGCGATGGCATCGTCCGCACCCAGCACAGCGTGCAGGCTACGTCCCAAAAACCCGGAACCGCCAAGAATCAGGTAGCGCGGATGCAAAAGGACTCTCCTGTTTCGCGGATTTTACACGAGGGCAACTGGCGCGCGGCTACAGGTTCAGCAGCTTTGCCGCATTACGCCACAAGATCTGTTGCTTCTGCTCACCCGTCAATGACTGCACGCCGTCGAGGAAGCGCACTGGTTCTTCGTAGGCAATGTCGAAGCAGTAGTCGCTGCCCATCAGGATGCGATCCACCCCGACCAGTTTGATCAGGTCTTCGAGCAAGGCTTCGTCGTAGGTGATGGTGTCATAGGTAAAACGCTTGAGGTAGCTGCTCGGGGGGTTGCGGATGGTCTTGCATTCCGGGCGCAGGTCAAAACCGCGGTCCAGGCGGCCGCGCAGGATGGGCAACACGCCGCCGCCGTGCGGCAGGCTGATTTCGAGTTTGGGAAAGGCGTCGAGCACGCCGCCGAAAATCAGGTGCGCGGCGGCGATGGCGGTGTCAAACGGATTGCCACACAGGTTGATCAGGTAAAACTGTTTGAGCCGTTCGTTGTTGATCATCATCGGATGCAAAAATATCGGCAGTCCCAGCGCTTCACAGCGTTCATACAGCGGGAAAAAGCTGCGGTCGGAAAGTTCGCGATCGCGCACCGCCGTGGCCATGTACACGCCCTTGATGCCGGGTAACTTTGCCGCGCGTTCGAGCTCCTCTGCCGCGAGCGTCGGGTTTTGCAGCGGCAGGCAGGCAAAGCCGATCAACCGATCCGGGTGTGCAAGGTGCGCAGCGCTGAGCGCATCGTTAAACGCCACGCACAGTTGTGTGCCCAAATCATCGTCGGCCCAGTACACCATGGGCTGCGTGAGCGACAGCGCGTGCATGCCCACGCCCTGGCTGTCCATGATTTTCAGGCGTTCGTCGAGATCGATAAACGTGCGCGTGATAGGGCCGGTGCGTAGTGCCAGGCCCACTTGAATAAAGGTCACACCCTGGTCGTCCACCGTTACCGTGGTGCCACAGCGTTTGCCGTACTGCGCAATGAGGTCGATGTAGGACTGCGGGAAGTAGTGCGCGTGGGTGTCTATGGTTTTGATGGGCGGCGGCATGAGAATTTTCTTTAACAATAACCACGGAACACGCGGAACACACTGAAGAAAACCTGATGGACTCGATGTTCGTTTCCGCGTGTTCCGTGTATTCCGAGGAGAATGGTTCTAAAGCAATTTCAAAATCGTTTCCCACTCCGCCGGATCCACCGGTGTAATCGACAGCCGGTTGCCGCGCGCCAGTATGCGCAGCGTGGCGAGCGCCTTGTTTTCGCGCAGTTCGGGCAGACTGATGAGCCGGGTTTTCCTGACGAACTTTACCTCTACATGCAGCCAGCGCGGATTGTCGCGCGTGGATTTGGGGTCGAAGTATTTGCTCTTGCGATCAAACTGCGTTTCGTCGGGATAGGCGAGTTTGCAAACCTCGGCGATGCCGACTATGCCAGGCGGCTCGCAGTTCGAATGATAGAACAGCACCTGGTCGCCCTTGGTCATCTGGTCGCGCATGAAGTTGCGTGCCTGATAGTTGCGCACGCCGGTCCACGCAGTGGTTTTGTCTTGGGCGAGTTGCTCGATGCTGTAGGCATCGGGCTCGCTTTTCATCAACCAGTAACGCATGCTTGTCCGCCATAAAAAAATGCGGCCTAGCCGCATTTACCAGAAGACCACCTGATAGGGTTCCCCCGCCTGTGCCGTCAGGCCCGTTTCTTGAACCAAAGGTTCAAGGGGTCGCCTTCCGGATTCCTTCAGGTTCGTCCGCGTGGGACGCTCACACCGGTATCACAAGGGTCAGCAACCGAATACCACTTATTGGCTCAAAGAAATTAAGACCTTAACGAACACCGCAGGGGAATTTTCGGGCGGCAGAAACGATCAGGTTTAGAACAATTTACTCTGCTCTGACAGCGCCTGATCGATCACCGCTTCCATGCCGGCCATTCTACGCTTGAAGCCGGCGATGTCAAAATCACCGCCCACCTTGGCACCGAGAAATTCATGGGTAATGTTGAGCGCGGCCATGATGGCGATGCGTTCCAGCCCCACGATCTTGCCTTGATCGCGAATGTTCTGCATGCGGGTGTTCAGGTAATCGACGGCTTCGAGCAGGCTGCTCTGTTCTTCATCCTTGCAGGCGACGCGAAAATTGCGCCCCATGATGGAGATCTGCAAGCCCGTGGTGTCTTTCGTGTCCTTGGATTCGCTCATGCCGCGCTCAGCTTGCGTCTTCGGGAATTTGTTGCAGCAGCGCTTCGAGCCGCGTGGTGGCGCCGCCGATTTTGTTTTCGAGGCGGCGATTGGCATCAAGCGCGGTAACGACATCCTGGCGCAATTGGTGGTTTTCCAGGCGCAACTGCTGGCACAGCTTCACCAGCAGCGCCAACTTGTCCTCGAGTGAATGCAGCTCCGCTTCCATAGCGCACACTATAGTTGTAAAAAATCCATCAAGTCAACTACTAAGCGTGAAAAGTGAATGTGATTTGGTGGCTGTGTGCGGCACTGCTGGTGAGCCAAAGTGCGTGCTAACATCGGCCCGTCCGCGCAACACGCTTTCCGTCAGCGAAGGTTGCGCGTACACGGTGTAGGGTGCCGCCGATCCCCACAGAGAGGCGGTTAAACGGGAAACCGGTGCGAGAATGGTATTTGAAAACAAATACTTGCAATCTCAAAGCCGGTGCTGCCCCCGCAACGGTAAGTGAACGCGATGGGTGTGTGATGTGCGCTCTCGTCGCGATAGTGTGCCACTAAGCCACTGTGAGCTTTACTCATGGGAAGGCGGCGCATTTTATTCATGAGCCCGTATATCGGCCCTCTACCGCTGGATGGAAATGCCGCGGGGATGCGGTGTGCCTGATGCGTGCCGATCGCTACAGTCACGGCATGGCGTTGTCATGCGTGCAGTTGTAAATCCCCTGCGGTGTTTTCTAAGCGTTTTTTTGCGCGCGGCGGGCGCGCACATCATCAGGGGAATTTATGAAAAGCACGACCACGCTAGCCGCGGCCATCGCCGCGGCAATACTTTCGACTTTGCCTGCGCCCGGCGCGCTGGCTGCCGAACCTGCGGTTGCCGTGGGACCACCGGTGATAGTTACCACCACACGCATTGCGGAAAATCTTTCCGAAAGCCACGCCCACGCGACCATCATCACCGCGTCCGAGATCACGACGGGCGGTTATACATCGCTCACGGAATTGCTACAGGCGCGCGGCGGGGTTGAAATTTCTTCGAGTGGCGGGGCGGGACAGCCGAGCGCGGTATTCATGCGCGGGGCGGAAGCAAGACATACGCTGGTGCTCATCGATGGCTTGCGCGTGGGCTCGGCCACGGCTGGCGGCACTGCGTTTGAACACATACCGCTGGCGCAGATTGAGCGCATCGAAATCGTTTCCGGCGCGCGGAGCAGTGTCTACGGCGCCGATGCCATCGGTGGCGTCATTCAGATATTCACGCGTGGCGCGGCGGCGGGCACCTCGGCGCAACTCACCGTGGGCAGTTTCGGCACGCGCGCGCTTTCCGGCGGCTTCGGACGCCGCGTGAACGATACCGAATTTAGCCTCAGCGCGGGTGTGCTGGAGGCGCGTGGTTTCGACGCGAACCAACCCACGACGCCCTTCGCGCAGCACCACCCGGATCGTGATGGTTATCGCAACCAAAATGTATCGGCACGCGTGGTACAGCATTTTGGCGCTGCGCATGAGTTGGGCGTCACGGCATTCCATAGCCAGGGCACGACACACTTCGATGCCGGGCTTGCCACCGACGACGTGAATCGCCAAACCCTGCAGGCGTTTTCCGTGTTCAGCCGCAACCGGATTACCGCTGACTGGAGTAGCCTGCTGCGGGTGGGCACCTCGCGCGACCATTCCGCCAGCGTGGGCGCGTTCCCCGGATACTTTCGTACCGACCAGCAGCAGGCGCTGTGGCAGAACGACCTGAGATTGCCTATCGGCACTGTGGTTGGAGGCTTGGAGTATCTGAGTCAGCGCGTGGATAGTGATACGCCGTTCAACGGCACGCGGCGCGATGTGACCAGCGCATTCATTGGCTATCGCGGTGATTTCGCAGGGCACGGCGTGCAGGTCAACGCGCGCGACGATCACAATAGCCAGTTCGGTGCGCGCCGTACCGGCTCGCTCGGCTACAGTTACCGCTATTCGCCGCAATTGCGTGTGCGCATGAGTGCCGGCACCGCATTCAAGGCTCCGACGTTCAACGACTTGTATTTTCCGGATACCCCGCCGTTCTTCTTCAGCAATCCTAATGTGCGTGCGGAGCGTTCGCGCAACCGTGAGATCGGCGTCAACTATGACGCGCAACGGCAGCATGCATCCGCCACGGTTTTCCGCAACCAGATCAGCGATCTGATCACCGTGGTCACGGATCCCGCCACTTTCGTATCGACGACGCAGAACCTGAATGCGGTAAGAATAGATGGGGTCGAATTTGCGTGGCGCGCGAATTTCGCGGGTTGGCGTCTGCGCGCTAGCGCAACCGCGCAAGATCTGCGTGACGAGACCACGGGTGCGCAACTGCGGCGGCGCGCCAAGCAATACGGCAGTGTCGCAGTGGAGCGGCCGCAGGGCCCGTGGAACTTGGGCGCCGAAGTGGTTGCCACCGGCGCGCGTTACGACTCCACTAATGAAGCGCCTAACACCCGCTTGCATGGATACGCGCTGCTCAATCTCACCGCGCGTTATGCGCTGGCAAAGGAGTGGGCGGTTCAGGCGCGCTGGAACAATGTGTTTAACCGCGAGTATGAGACCGTGCAGTTTTTCAATACGCCGCGCAGCAATGGGCTGGTTTCACTGGTGTACCAGGCTAAGTGATGTACCAGGGCAATTGCATCAAAACCCTTTATCCTAAAAACGCAGTTGCCCTTGAGGCGATGCTGTAACCTTATGATACGCAAAGGGTAAGCGCGCTGAAAGAGGAACACCCAATGGGTGAGGCAAAAAGACGGGGTATTGCCGCAGTGCAAGAAGCGTTGGTAGCCATGGACGTAATACCTCGATCAATGTGGGGGTATGCGCTTCGGTAACGCGGCAGTGCCGTGCGTGTTGTCGATTGCGCCCCGTGAAAATAGTGCGGTAGGCCTGTTTCGACAGTGCAGCGGTAGAGGTGCTTATGGGTCAATAAAAAGGTGCAGCGGCACGCCAAAACGTGCGGCCAGCGCACGGGCTTGGCGCAGATTGATCGCGCGGTGTCCGGAGAGAATTTCGGACACCTTGGCTTGGTTTCCGATTTCCAGCACATCACTCTGGCGTAGCGCATCGCGCGCCATGAACCAACGCAGGGTTTCCACCGTGCTCATGGCGGGCGGCATCGGGTACTGCGTTTCTTCGTAGGCGGAAATCAGATCGCCCAGCATGACAGCCAGCCGGGCCAGCGGATTGGTTGCATCGGCACCGCCGGCGTCGAGTACCGCGTCGAGTGATTCACCAGTGCCCTTTGTCGTATTGTAAATTGCGCTTCGAAAGATGCAGCAATTCAATAGCCGGGTGCCGCGCTAAGTTCTTGAATTAGCATTGGAATTTTGTTATGGTTCAGCGGTGAAATCTTCAGTGCGATCCGTATCCAGTTCTGAGTTGTATCTGCGCCTGCTGCGTTACGTCGCGCCCTATCGTCACGTGTTCGCGGTGGCGATTATCGGCGCGATTCTGGTCGCGCTGACGGAAGTTGCGCTGCCGGCGATTATGAAACCGCTGTTCGATGGCGTATTCGTCGAGCGCGATGCCGCGGCCATACGCTGGATGCCGCTGATTATTATCGCGCTGTTTGTGGTGCGCGGGTTCGCCGAATACGCGGCGTCCTATTGCATGGCGTGGGTGGGCAACCGGCTGGTGATGGATTTGCGCGCACGGATGTTCGCGCGCCTGCTGGAGTTGCCGACGCCGTATTACGACGATCAGACTTCAGGCAACCTGATTTCAAAGTTGACGTTTGATGTGACCCAGGTGACGGACGCCGCCACCAGCGTGCTGGTGGCGATATTCAAGGACGGGGTGAAAATTATCGGCTTGTTAAGCTGGATGTTTTGGCTTAACTGGCAGCTCACCCTGCTCTCGCTGTTGATGACGCCGTTGATTATTTTGATTGTGCGCCTGGTCAGTATACGGCTGCGTAACACCAGCCGTGACGTGCAGGACGCCATGGGCGAGGTGACGCAGGTCATTCAGGAAGCCATCGAGGGGCACAAAATCGTCAAGCTCTATGGCGGACAGGCTTACGAAGGCGGGCGCTTTGAGCAGCAAACCAATCGTGTGCGGCGATTTCTGATGAAGCAGGCTGCTGCTGCTGCCGCCAGTGTTCCCTTTGTGCAGTTGGTTGCAGCCAGCGCGCTGGCTGCGATGATATTTTTTTCCACCCGCGATGCGTCAATCACCGTCGGCAGTTTTGTGTCTTTTCTGACGGCGATGTTGATGCTGACCGCGCCGTTAAAGCGTGTCACCAGCGTGAACGAGCCGCTGCAACGCGGGCTGGCGGCAGCAGAAAGTGTGTTTGCGTTGCTGGATCAGTCCGGCGAGCGTGACACCGGCAGTTTGGACATTGCACGCGCACGCGGAGAACTGGTGTTTGAACACATCAGCTTACGCTATGAGGGTGCGCAGCGGCAGGCGCTGGATAACATTAATCTGCACATCCAGCCGGGCGAAACGGTGGCGCTGGTGGGTGCTTCCGGTGCAGGCAAATCGACGGTGGCCAATCTGGTACCGTGTTTTTACCGTCCCACGTCGGGGCGCATCACGCTCGACGGTCACGACCTGGCGGACATAAAACTCGCGAGCTTGCGCGCCAACATCGCGCTGGTAAGTCAGGATGTGGTGCTGTTCAACGATACGGTGGCGGCGAACATCGCCTATGGCGCGATGAACGGCGCTACCACAGCGCAAATTCAAGCCGCCGCCGATGCCGCACACGCCAGCGAGTTCATCCATCAGATGCCACAGGGCTACGCCACCCGCGTCGGTGAAAAAGGCGTCAAACTTTCAGGCGGGCAACGCCAGCGCCTCGCCATCGCGCGCGCGCTGCTGAAAAATGCACCGCTGCTGGTGCTCGACGAAGCCACCTCTGCGCTCGATTCCGAATCCGAGCGCCATGTGCAAGCCGCCCTCGAAACATTGATGCAGGGCCGCACCACGCTGGTGATTGCGCATCGTTTGTCCACCGTCGAGAACGCCGATCGTATCGTGGTGCTCGATAAAGGAAGCATAGTTGAAATAGGCACGCACCGAGAGTTGCTTGCCCAGGGACGCACCTACGCGAAGCTGTATCAGATACAGTTCTCCGGGCAAGTGAGTACGCAAGTGAGCACGCAGGGGCGCGATGCTACTGCGTGAGGCAGGCGCAGCCTGGCTGCTCTGGCGGCAACACATCGCGACAAGAAATAATCCGTATAATCAAATACCTGTAACTGATTGCCGCGATCAGCTTTAGCCGCCTCGCTAGCCCATGCCCATCAGCCACACCCTGATAATTCCGATCTACCGCAACCAGGAATTCCTGCCGGAAGTGCTGCAGGCGGTGCGTCAGATTGCGGATCAAACCACGGGCGAACTGGAAGCGATTTTTGTGATTGATGGCAGCCCGGATAATTCCGAAGCCTGGCTGTGCGAACATCTGCCGGCGTTTACGGTGGCGACGCAGTTGATCGCCTTATCGCGCAATTTCGGTTCGTTTACGGCGGTGCGCACGGGGCTGGCGGCGGCGCGCGGCGACTTCATCGCGGTGATGGCGGCCGATTTGCAGGAGCCGCCGGAACTGGTGGTCGAGTTTTTTAAAAGCCTAGCGCAAGGGCATGATGTGGCGATCGGCACCCGCAGCGCACGCGATGATCCGGCGGTGAGCCAGCTCTCCGCGCGCCTCTACTGGCGGCTGTACCGGTTTCTGGTGCAACCTGAAATACCCGCATCCGGTGTGGATGTGTTTGCGGTATCGCGCCGCGCACGTGATGCGCTGCTGCAACTGGATGAAGCCCACAGCTCGCTGATCGCGCAGTTGTTCTGGATCGGATTTTCGCGCGTGCAAGTGCCCTACCAGCGGCGCGCCCGCAAATACGGCAGCAGCGGCTGGACCTGGCGCAAGAAGGCGGCCTACCTGCTCGACAGTGTTTTTTCGTTCACGGCTATACCGATTACGCTGTTGATGATTATCGGTTTCGCCGGCACCGTCGGCTTCATGCTGCTGGGTGTTGCGCTGCTAGGGGCGCGTCTGTTGCATCTAGTGGTGGTGCCGGGCTACACCGCCATTATGGTGACCCTGCTGTTTTCGGCTTCACTGATCCTGTTGGGCCTGGGCATCGTCGGCAGTTATGTGTGGCGCGCCTACGAGAACACCAAACGACGGCCTTTGGGATTGGTGCGCGAGCGCATGCAGTACCCGGCGGCTGAGCGCCCGCGCCATGAATAGCGTCCTGCGCTACGCGCGATTTGCCGGGGCGGGCGCGCTCAATACGCTGATTTCATTGATGCTTTATCAGGCCGCATTGTTTGTAATGGGGCACTTGCCGGCCTATGTCATTGCCTATGCGGCGGGCGTGGTGGCCGCCTACTATCTGTATGCGCGACACGTGTTCGGCAGCGGCCTGTCGTCACGCGGCTTCATGCTGTTCGCCGCGTTTTACCTGGTTGCCGGTGCGGCGGGCAGTGGGGTCAACACGGCGGTGATCGATTACCTGGGCTGGCATGCGCGTATCGCGATCTTCGCCACGGTGCTGATCATGCTGCCGCTAAATTACCTCGGTACACGCTGGTGTCTGAGCGGGCTGCGCACGCGCAATGAGGGTCACGCCTGATGCTGGCCCGCTACGCCGAATTTGAGGTTAAAGGCGACGATCTGGGCTGGCTGGTCGCCATCGAAGGGCAAAAAAACATCGCTTTCGCGATTCAGCGCACCTACTATATTTTCGGCACGCGCGCGGGTGTGCGCCGCGGCAAACATGCGCATCACACACTGCGCCAACTGATGGTGTGCGTGAGCGGAAGTTGCAAGGTGTTACTCGACGATGGTAAACGTCGCGAGGACGTGCTGCTGGCGCACAACGACCGTGGTCTCTATATCGACCCTCTGGTGTGGCACGAGATGTACGATTTTTCAGCCGACTGCGTATTGCTGGTGCTGGCCGACGGCTGCTACGACGTCGCCGATTACATTCGGGATTACGCGGCATTCAAGGTGCTGACCGGGACCGCGTCTTGAGCGCGCACGGCGGTGTAGCCATGGCCCCGCTACCGAAGATTCAAAAAGCACAGCAACTGGTGGGCAATCAACTCATTTTGCGCAATGCCGGCGTAGACGATGCAGCGTTCATCGTGCGGCTGCGTACCGATCCCAAAAAGCGCCGCTACCTTTCGTCCACCAGCACCGAAATTGCTGCTCAGGTTGCCTGGCTCGCACAGTATGCATACGCCGCGGATCAGGCGTATTTTGTGGTCACAGAAAAAACCGGCGCCCAAGTTGGCACTGTTCGCATCTACCAGCCTTTTGGCGACAGTTTTTGTTTTGGCAGCTGGGTGATGCAAGACGGCGTGGCCGTCACGCACGCGGTGGAGTCGCTGCTGATTGTTTATCATTATGCGCTGGATATTTTGGGCTTTAATCGCTCGTATTTCGCGGTGCGCAAGGCCAATCGCTCGGTGTGGCGTTTCATGCAGGGCTTTGGCGGCGTGCGCACGGGAGAAACGGCGGTCGATTATCTTTATGCCACCGAGCGCCAGCCGGTCGAGGCATCGTTTAAACGCCATGCCGCGCTGCTGCCCGCGCCGGTGACAGTCATTCATGATCCCGTTTCTTGATCTGCTCGGCATCAACGCGCGTGACCGCGACGCGCTGATCGCGGCGTTCACCCGCGTCCTCGACAGCGGTTGGTACGTGATGGGCAACGAGCTGGATGCGTTTGAGCGCGAATATGCGGCGTATTGCGGCACGCGCCATTGTGTGGGTGTGGGCAATGGCCTCGATGCGCTGACGCTGACCTTGCGTGCGTGGCGTGAACTGGGGGTAATGGCGACGGGTGATGAAGTCATCGTGCCGGCAAATACCTATATCGCGACGCTACTGGCGATTACTGAAAATGGACTGACGCCGGTGCTGGTCGAGCCCGATGCGGCGACCTGTAATCTCGATGCCAGCCGCATCGAGGCGCACTTAAGCGCGCGCACACGCGCGATTTTGCCGGTGCATCTGTATGGCCAAACCGCGGACATGGGCGCGATCAACGCGCTGGCCCGGCGACGTGGTCTCAAAGTGCTCGAAGACAGCGCGCAGGCGCACGGCGCGCGCCATGCGGGCGTGCGCGCGGGTGCACTGGGCGACGCCGCTGGGCATAGTTTTTTCCCCAGCAAGAATCTCGGCGCGCTGGGTGATGGCGGCGCGGTAACCACCAACGACGATGCGCTCGCGCACACCTTGCGCGCCTTGCGCAACTACGGATCGCAGCGCAAGTATGAGAATCTGCACCAGGGGGTGAACAGCCGGCTGGACGAATTGCAGGCCGCGTTGCTGCGCGTAAAGCTCGCGCGCGTGGATGCCGACAATCAACGCCGGCGTGAAATCGCCAACCGTTACCTGGGTGAAATTCGTCAGCCGCAAATCACCCTGCCGGTGGTGGGCATGAACAACGAACCGGTGTGGCATGTGTTTGTGGTGCGCAGCCTTGCACGGGAGGCCTTGCAAAACCATCTGCAGGCGTGCGGCGTGGGCACGCTGATACACTATCCGCTGCCGCCGCATCAGCAGCAGGCGTACCGCGAATGGCATGGCCGCGTCTACCCGGTGACCGAAGCCATCCACCGCGAAGTGCTGAGTTTGCCGATCAGTCCGGTGATGAGCGATGCACAGGTGCAAGCAGTGATTGCTGCCTGCAACGCGTGGCCAGGCGCGTAGCGGTCGGCGCGCGACATGCTTTTTAATTCGCTACCTTTCATTTTTTTGTTTCTGCCGCTGACCCTGGCGGGATTTTTTGTGCTGGGGCGGCGCAGCCCGATGGCTGCAGCGGCCTGGCTCACCCTCGCCTCGTTGTTTTTTTACGGCTGGTGGAACCCCGCCTATGTGGGGCTGCTGGTGTTATCGATGGTGTTCAACTATCGCATGGGCCTCGCCATCGTGCAGACGCGCTCACGCAGACTGTTGCTGCTGGCACTGGCAGCTGATCTCGCTTTGCTGGCCTACTACAAGTACGCCAATTTTTTTATCGACAATCTGAATGGCGCGTTGCAAACACACTTCAGTGTGGGCGACATTATTCTGCCGTTGGGCATTTCGTTTTTTACCTTTACCCAGATTGCTTTCCTGGTGGACGCCTATCAAGGCAAGGCGCGCGAATACAGTTTCGTGCATTACGCCCTGTTCGTCAGCTATTTCCCACACCTCATCGCCGGTCCGATTTTGCACCACGCAGAAATGATGCCGCAATTTGCGCGGCGTGAGATTTACCATCCCGACGCGGGCAAGCTGGCTGCGGGCGCGACCTTGCTGGTGCTGGGACTGGCCAAGAAAGTGCTGATCGCCGATGGCGTGGGGGTGTATGTCGCGCCGCTATTCGACGCCGCGCGTGGCGGCGCCGCGCTGACCTTCCTCGAAGCCTGGAGCGGCGCGCTGGCGTACACCTTTCAGCTCTACTTTGATTTTTCGGGGTACTCCGACATGGCCGTGGGCTTGTCGCTGCTGTTTGGGGT
This sequence comes from Bordetella parapertussis, assembly GCA_945906815.1. Taxonomy (GTDB): domain Bacteria; phylum Pseudomonadota; class Gammaproteobacteria; order Burkholderiales; family SG8-41; genus UBA5216. Next base: position 134,100 of record CAMDRT010000002.1, on the reverse strand, counting down.
GAAATTGCCGGCGAATTTTTATTCACCTTACAAGGCGGCAAACATCATTGATTTCTGGCGCCGTTGGCACATCACGTTGTCGCGATTCTTGCGCGACTATCTGTATGTGCCGCTGGGCGGCAATCGCAAAGGGCCCGCGCGGCGTTACCTAAACCTGCTGCTCACCATGCTGCTGGGCGGGTTGTGGCATGGCGCCGGCTGGACGTTTGTACTGTGGGGCGCGTTGCACGGCGTGTATCTGTGCCTCAACCACGGCTGGATCGCCTTGCGGCGTAGCTGGGGATACGCGCCGCAGGCTACTACGGCGTGGGGCCGCGCGCTGGCGTGCGGCCTGACCTTTCTCGCGGTGGTGGTGGGCTGGGTGATATTCCGCGCGGACAGTATGTCGAGCGCGTGGCTGATGTTGCAGGGCATGGCGGGTGTGCACGGTTTCGCGCTGCCCGATCAATGGCTGGCGAAGTGGGGCGACGCAGGCTTGTGGCTGTCCGCGCAGGGGGTGGCGTTCACGGACACCCGCGGCTTGGTTAGCGCGGGGCTGATCTACTGGATCGTGTTGCTGCTGCTGGTGGTGTGGTTCGCGCCCAACACGCAGCAAATCATGAGCCGCGCGCAACCGGTGTTGGGCGCATTTTCCGATAGTGATGCGCAGCACTGGTGGCGTTGGCGGCCTGCGGCATGGCTGGCCGCGCCCTGCGCTGTGCTGGCCCTGGTGATCGTGGTGAATCTGCACAAGAAGTCCGAGTTTCTTTATTTTCAGTTCTGATACCGTGCACCCAGAAACCCACAGCAAGCGCTATCTATTTGTTTTTATTGCCATTTTTTCTGTGCCATTATTGATCATACTGGCGCTCAACCTGGCCTTGGGCGAGCGCGGCCTGGGCAGCGCACTAGCGGTAACCGAGGCCAGCGCATGGCAGCGGGCAACGCATGGCGTCACTTATGCGCCACCGGTTACGAATTCGCGGCCGTTCAAGGCGCATCGGCTTGCCGATCGGCTTAACGATCACACGCAGGCGATCAACACCGTGGTGTTGGGCGCATCGTCGTTGATGGGCGTGACCGCAGCGATGTTTCCGCCACCGCTGCGCGCCTATAATTTTTCGCTCACCGCCAACGCGACATCCACTGTCACCGGCGAGGCCGAGTACCTCGAGCGCCATCACGCCACGCAGGTACGTCATCTGGTGATTGGCCTCGATTGGGCGGTGGGGATGATTTATCAACCCGGTGATGTGGCGGCGCTCGACCTCGACCCATCGGCGCAGCTAGAGGGCTATGGCGCAACTACCGTTGCGCTGGCACGCAAGATTGCCGATGCCCTGTCCTTGCCCAAGGTTGAGAACCTCGGCAACGCGTTGCGCGCGGTGTTGAAATCCGCGCAACCGCTGGCGGCGTTCCAGCGCTTGTTTTTTGATCTTGCGGGCGCAGAATACCGTTGTGCAGAGGGTGTAGCCGCGCGCGACTTTGATGTGATTCACCGTGGTGCGTGTCTGGGGTTTCGTTATGACGGCAGTTGGACGTTTGCCGGCGAGCGCCATTTGAGCGAAGCCCGTGCGCGCGTGCTGGCGCAGTCCGCCGCCGCGCCCAGTTCGCAATTTTCCAGGCACTTGTGTTCCGCGCAGGGCGCGCCCAACCCGGTGTATCTGCGGCGCTTGGGCGCGCTGGCGCAGCGCATGAATAACGACGGCGGGCACGTGGTGTTCATGGTGCCGCCACTGATCCCCGGCATGGAACACGCGATGACCAAAGCGCAGCCATCGCAGACCTGTCTTGAACGCACCAAATCGGCGTTGCACACCTGGGCGCTCGAGCATCAGGTGGCGATTATCGATGCCGCCGCATCCGAAGCCTTTGGTTGCAAGGCGGAGGAATTTCTCGATGAAAATCATGCCTGGCCGGAGTGTCATGCGCGGGTGATGCGCCACTACTGGCGTGATCATGCGCGGGGCGGCGTCGCTCCAGGGCTTTACCGGCCGCTGTTGTGAGGCGGTTGCGCGGGGCGGCGAATGCTAAACTTCCCGCACACCGGGTGCCCCATGGATAAGCATGCTGTTTAACTCGCACGCCTTCATTTTCGTATTTCTGCCGCTTACGGTTGCGCTATTTTTTTTATTGGCGAGAACCAGTCATATGTTGGCGGCGGGATGGCTTGCGGCTGCGTCTTTGTTTTTCTATGGCTGGTGGAATCCGGCGTACGTGACGCTGTTGCTGCTGTCGATAGTGTGCAACTACTTTGCGGGCCTCGCCATCGCGCGTGTTGCGCCCGCTGACGCTGCCAAAAGAAAGGGTTTGGCCATTGCCGCGGTTGCCGCGAATCTGTTGCTGCTGGGGTATTACAAGTACAGCAATTTCTTTCTCGCCAACGCTGCCGGACTGATAGGCGTCGCGCCGCTGCAGGCGGAAATTATTTTGCCGCTTGGTATTTCGTTTTTTACATTTACCCAGATCGCCTTTCTGGTGGATACCTGCCAAGGCAAAGTGAAGGAATACAATTTTGTTCACTATTGTCTGTTCGTGACCTATTTCCCGCACCTGATCGCGGGGCCCATCCTGCACCACGCCGAGATGATGCCGCAGTTCGCGCGCGCATCGACCTATCGCCTGCAGATGGAAAACGTCGCGGTGGGCCTAACCATATTTTTTATCGGGTTGTTCAAGAAGGTGATTCTGGCCGACGGCATAGCGCCTTATGTGGCGCCTTTGTTTGCCCTGCCCGGCGCGGGAACGCCGCCGACGTTGATCGAGGCGTGGTGCGCGGTACTGGCGTACGCGTTGCAGCTTTATTTTGATTTTTCGGGTTATTCCGACATGGCGATCGGTTTGTCGCGCGTGTTCGGCGTGCACTTACCGCTGAATTTTCATTCGCCCTACAAGGCCACTAGTATTGCGGAACTGTGGAATCGCTGGCATATGACCCTGTCGCGATTTTTGCGTGACTATGTGTTCGTGCCGCTGGGCGGGAAACGCAAAAGCGCATGGCGGCGCTACGCCAGTGTGATGATGACGATGTTTTTGTGCGGCCTGTGGCATGGCGCAGGTTGGACCTATATCGTGTTCGGCTTGTTGCACGGCGTCTATTTGTGCGTGAACCAGTGGTGGCGCATGTTGCGCAAACGCCTGGGGCAGGATCGCAAGCGCCCCACGCGCCTGGGTAGCGCGGCGGCCATCGCGCTGACATTTGTGGCGTGGCTGGTGGGCCTGGCGTTTTTTCGCGCGGACAGCGTGCCGCACGCGCTGCAGATCGTTGGCGGCATGTGGGGATGGCACGGACTCGCTGTGCCAGATCATTGGTTGGCAAAGTGGGGCGCAGTGGGCGCATGGCTGTCGCTGAACGGCGTGTCGTTTGCCAACTCGCGCGGGTTGGTTAGCGGTGGATTGATCAACTGGATCGTCATCCTGCTCGCCATCGCGTGGTTTGCCCCGAACACCCAGCAGATCATGGCGCGCTTTAATCCGGCGTTGCTGATGCCGCGCGCTATGCCTGCGGCGCGGATCCTGTTGTGGCGGCCCGGTGTAGCGGCGGGATTGGTGGCGGCGGCGGTGGCGTTTGCCGCCATCGTTAATCTGCACCGCCAGTCCGAGTTTCTGTATTTTCAATTTTGATGAGCCGCCGAATGCTGCACATGCCGCACATGCCGCACATGCCGCACATGCCGCAGGCGCCCGCGCACCAGGCGCTGCGCCGTTATGTGGCGGTGCTACTCGGTGCATTGGCATTGGCGCTGGCGCTGGTGCTCACACTCAATCTCATATTGGGTGACCGCGGCCTCGGTAATCTGCCAGCCACGCGCGCTGCCTCAGTGTGGCAGCAGGCCACGCGCGGGGTGACCTACGCGCCGCCGGTGGGTTACAGCGGGCCCTTCAAGGTGCTGCGGCTGGCGGATCGATTGCCGGAAATCAATGCCCTGGTACTCGGTTCTTCGACACTGATGGGCGTCACCCAGGAGGTGCTGCCTGCGGGCTGGCGCAGTTATAACCTGACGGTGACGGGAAACGCCACCGCCTCGGTGGCGGGCGAGGCGCAGTACGTGACGCAGCACTGGCCGCAGCAGGTGCGCTGGGTGCTGGCGGGGTTGGATTGGTCCGTGGGCAATATTTATCTGCCGGGCGCGGTGGGTGAGTTGGACCTTTCCGCGCCAGCGGTAGAGCGCGCCTACCGGGTTAGCCGCGTCGCGTTCGCCAAACGCCTCGAAGATGCGCTGTCATGGCCGCGCGTGGCGAACCTAGGTACGCTGCTGGCAGCGGCGCTTAAAAGCGATGCATTCATAAGCAGTCTGTGGCATGCGTTCTTCGACGTGGGTGGTGCCCCGTATGGTTGTGCCGATGGTTCCATGGCGCGCGATTTTGATGTGATCAATCGCGGACTGTGCCGCGGTTATCGCTACGACGGCAGTTGGACATTCGCCAATGACAGCCGGCTCACACCGGCCCAGGCCGCCACGCTTGCGCTGGCCGCGGCCGCGCCCAGTTCCAAATACACCAAACACCTGTGCGCTACCCAGGGTGAACCCAATGCGGCGTTCCTCCAGGGGCTGGGCGCATCCGCGCAACGCCTGGCGGCGACAGGCGGGCGCATGATTTTCATACTCCCTGCGCTGGCGCCGGGCATGGAAACAACCCTGCGCGGCCATGCGCGCTGGCAAGCTTGCCTGGATCGCACCAAAGCCAGCCTTGACACCTGGGCACGGCATTACCAGGTGAGCGTGATCGACGCTGGTGCCTCCGAACAGTATGGTTGCACGGCAGCGGAGTTCACCGACGAGCATCACGCGTACCCCGCATGCAACCGGCGCGTGCTGCAACGGTACTTCAGCGATGTGGATGCCGGCCGTGTGCGTGCGGGACTGTACCGGCCGGAGACCCTGTGAACCAGCCACTCCACCCGCTTGCGCCGGCGCTTACACGACAGGCCTGGCTCATCTATGCGGCCGCCATAGCCAGCTCGATCCCGACCCTGTGGTTTTTTCTGGTGGGCGAAGAGGGCATCCTGGTGAACAGTTCGCTGGAGATGTGGCAGCGCGGCGACTGGCTGCGGTTATGGCTGTATGGCGTGGATGCGCAGCATGGGGTATTGGCCAACTGGCTGATTATTTTGCTCGCCAGTGCGGTGGGGTGGGAGCATGCACCCGGTGTGACGCGCGCGATCATGATTGCTTCCACTGCACTCAGCGGGGCGATGCTCGCATTTCTGGCGCATCGTCTGTGCCGCAATGTAGTGCTGGCGGCGCTGGCGGCCGCGATCGCAGTGACTTTTGGCGATGTTCTGATGTACCGCGGCTGGCTCGGCTATCGCGACCCGCTGCTCGGCATGCTGGTGTTCGGCGCGATTGCAGCGCTGTGGCTGGCGGTAGAAACACGCCGCGTCGCCTGGCTGCTGGGCACGCTGTTATTCGCTAGCGCAGCATTTTTGACCAAAGGCATTATTGTCTACGCGTTCATCGGCGCGGCGGTGCTGGTGTTTTTGTGGCAGCGTGAGGCACGAAAATTTCTGTTGCAAGCGCTGCCTGTGTTGCTGGCCGCGGCGACGCTATGCGTGCCGTTGGTGTGGGCCTATGTAATTGGCGGCGATCAGGCGCACAACAGCCGCATGGCAGCGGAGATTGCCGACAAGCTGATGCCGCTGGGGGTGTTGGCGTATGTGTGGAAATTGATCGCCTATCCGCTGGAGACGGTGTTGCGGCTGGCGCCGCTTTCCCTGCTGCTGCTGTGGTGGCTGTGGCGGCGGCGGGAAGCAAAAAATATCGTCATGCATCCCGTGGTTAACAGGGCGCTTGCCATCGCGGTGGTGGCGTTTATCCCTTTTTGGCTGGCACCGCAGAGTCATATACGCTATCTGCTGCCGGTGCTGCCGCTGCTCGCGTTGGCGCTGGCTGTGGCCTTGGGCGCGCTCGGTGATGCGCACGTGCGCACGGCCCTGCGCTGGCTGTGGGCCATGGTGGCGCTCAAGTTGCTGCTGGCGCTGCTGGTGTTTCCGCTGTATCAACAGCAGGTACGGGGCGAGAACTATGCGGTGGTGGCACGGCAGGTCATTCAGCGCAGCGCAGGGTTCCCGCTCTACAGCCACGATGTCAGCGCCGCCGGACAGTCGGTGACGGCTTATGTCAATATTCAGCGACTGCCGCAACCGGTGCTGACCTTCGCGCCGGCGCAATGGGACAACGGCTACGCACTGTCAAACCGGCCCGATGCCGCGCTCGGCAAAGTAGCGGCGCAGTATGTGCTGGCCGGCGATACCTTGTTCCTGCTGTGTCGCGGCGCGGCTTGCGCCCGGCATTAACCCGGAAATGCTAGTCGCGGCGCAGATAGGTCAACATGTCGTGGCCGCGCCGGGCGCTGCGCGCGGGCGCGTTCAGCAGTTCCGCGGCGATTTTGCTCAGCACGTAGCGCATTTTTGATACCTCGCCCTTGTCGTGAAATTTCACGCGCGCGGTCTCCAGGCGCGCCACGCGAAATCCAGCGTTGCGCGCGAGAATGGCCATCGATTGCGGATTGAAAAAACTGATATGTCCGCCGTCTTTTTCGATGTGAAAGTAGTCCCAGCGCGCGCCCATCGCGGCTACCGTCCAGCTGGCCGTGTTACCCGTGCTGACGATCAGTATGCCGCCGGGTTTGAGGATGCGTCTGCATTCGCGCAGCAGCGGCAGCGGCTCACGCAAATGCTCCACCACTTCGAACAACGACATGGCGTCGAACGAGGCATCGGGATAATTCTGTTGTTCGAGCAAGCCACTGCGTACCTGCAGCCCTAGCGCACGTGCGGCAGCCGCTATGTCGGGCGCAGGTTCAACGCCTTCAGCAGCAAATCCGGCTTGCGCGGCGAAAGCCACAAACTGTCCGCGCGAACAACCTACATCGACAAGGCGGAGGTCTGCGGGCGGTTGGCCGAGCAGGCGCGCCAGTGTTTGCAGGCGCCGCTGCGCTACACCACGCCGCCGTTCTATTTCGCGCGCTGAGGGTTGATTAAAACCCGGTGCGTTGAACGCCGCCATGGTTTCCCAATAACGCGCTGCACTCGCCGCGCTGATCAACTGCCCGCATCCGGCGCAACGCCGTAAGCGGCCTTCGGGCAAATTGAAAGGGCTCATTTCCAGTGGCGAGACGCAGCCGACGGGGCATTGGGTTACGTAAGCATCTGTGGTCATGGCATCTTTGCAACATCGCGTAAGGCGTTGATGACCCGCGCTGCCGGTAGCTGCAGCAAACAATCGCTGTAGCTGGCGAGGTGCCGCTGGCAGCCTTCGTTACCGCACGGCACGCACGCAGCACTTCCCTGCAGCAGGCGCACGTTGCCGCTGCTTTGGTCCCCCAGGCGGCGCCAAGGGGCGCGGCTCCCATCATGGCCCTTGGGCCACGGCCCCCATGGTACGGCGTCAGTCGGGCCAAAAAACGTGACCGTAGGCACACCCAACGCTGCCGCCATATGGGTCATCGCGGTGTCGGGGCCGATATAGGCCGTCGCGCGAGCGAGTACGCAGGCGGATTCGCTGAGTGTCAATTTTCCCGCGAGGTTCAGCGGCATGGCCATCTGGTGTGCGAGGCGGCGCACGTATTCGGCTTCGGCACTGTCGTGTCCACCGGTGAGCACGATGCGCAGTCCGCGCCCGGCGATCCAGCGCGCGAGTGCCAGCCAGCCCGCGTCGCTCCACATTTTGTAGTTGAATCTGGGGTAGAGGTGTAACACGATGTAGCGGGCGTTTTCCAAAGGTGCGAGCATCTGCGCTGCGCGTTGCGCGTCGGCGGCACGCCAGCTGGGCGTGACTTCGGCCACCGCAGGCACGCCCAGTGGCGCAAGCACGGAGAGATGCGTCAGCACGGTATGCGTAGCCGCACGCTGGTACGGCAGCCAGTGATGCAGAAATCTGCGTTTCCAGCTTTCTTTGGGTGTGGGCAGCAACAGGCCTACGCGTGAGCGGCCTGCGGCATAGGCGTACAAGGTCGGGCGATCGCCGGGCACCAGCGACAGCGCCAAATCATAGCGCCGGAATAATTTCAGAATAAAAATAATATGTTGCAGTATGCCGGGGCGTTCGGGGATGGCGCGTATGTGGTCGATATCGGCGTTGGCCGCAAGCGCGCTCGCGCTGCTGCTAAACACCAGAGCATCGATGGATGTGTTGGGCCAGGCGCGTTTCAGCGAGCGTAACACGGGCGTCGCCAACAGCACGTCGCCGATGCGGCGTGTGACGATCACCAGCACGCGGCGCGGTGGTGGATTCATAAATACTGGCGCACACCGAGGCGCGCTTCGATGCGTTCGGAACGGATGATTTCGTCGAGCAGTTTTTGATTTTCGTCCAGCCGGCTACGGTCATTTTCACGGTGCCACAGGTGAAACACCGGGGTCGCGAAACGCGCGCTTTTGTGCTGCACGCTGGCGTGTAACAGGCGGATCGCCAGATCGCTGTCTTCGAGTCCCCAGCCGGAATAAGACTCGTCAAAGCCATTGGCGCGCATGAAGTCCTTGCGCCACAAGGACAGGTTGCAGGTCTTCACACCCTGCCATTGCCGCGGTGAGCTTTTGCGCCATGACGCATCAGGCAACTTGAGCAACGGCAGCAGCCGATTCACATCACGCGCGGCCCATGCGCGCAGCCAGCGCGCGGCGCGCCAGCGGTGTATCGGCGCGCGCGCTGCAAGTACCTGCTGCGTGAACGATTGCGACAGCAGCACGCGGTTGCCGGAAAGAAAATATCCCGGCTCGGCGAGCGCCTGGTGCTGATTAACGAAATCGGACGCGGGCACGCAATCGCCATCGACGAAAATAAGATAATCGGCGGCCGTGCGCGCAGCCGCGCGATTGCGTGCGGCGCCAGGCCTGAAGCCGGTGTCCTCCTGCCACACGTGTCGCAAGCTGAACGGCGCGCGCGCGGCCTGGCTTTCAATCAGGTGTCGTGTTTCGTCCGTAGAGCCATCGTCGGCGACCAGCAACTCGAAGTCATGGCCGGCTTGATCGATGTACCCGTCAAGCACTGCCGCGAGTGCGTGCGGCCGGTTATAGGTGGTGACGATGACCGCGGTTTTCACCGGGGCTTGCTGCCCAGCAGCATCAGCTTGAGGTAGCGGTAATAGGTGCCCTCGGCGTTGGACACGGAAAGCATGAAACCTTCACGCCCATCGAGAAATCCGGCCTGCAATATATAGGTGCGCACGAACGCCCACCCGCCGTGAAAGATCGCCTGGGCGAGCGATGCGCGCTTGCCGCGCTCGAAATTGAAGTGCGCGCCGCCAGAGGAGTAACCATTCATTTTATTGATGACATGCTCCAGCGTCGGCATCGGCTGATGCCGTAGCGGATGGCGCAGTTTGCCGATCTTGCCATTCACGAGGATGCGGTCGTGCAAATGGTCTTCCGAAAAACGCGCAGCGCCCTTGCGGAAAAGCCGCGTGACCGGATCCGGCCACCAGCCGCAGTGCCGCATATCGCGCCCGCAAAAATTCGACAGCCGCGGCATGGTGAATGCCACCGCATCGCCAGGGTTTTTGATCGTGGCTTCTATTTCTGCGCGCAGCTCGGGCGACACCATTTCATCGTGATCCAGCGCCAACACCCAATCGCCGGTGGTGCGATCCAGCGCCCGGTTTTTTTGCTGGCCGTAGCCGGGAAAATCCGGCGTTTGCGTGACCTTGGCACCCAGTTCGCGGCAAATATCACGTGTGTTATCGGTGCTGCCGGAATCGACCGTAATGATTTCGTCCGCCCACGCCACGGATTCCAGGCAGCGGCGCACCAACGGCTCGCCGTTGTAGGTGGTAATCGAAACCGAAAGTGTCATCTAGGGTAGTCTGATTGAGTCACGCAGGCCGTATTTTAAGCCGCCATGGCGCACACAAGTAGCTGTTCTACAGGGCGAGAGCCGCAGGGCCGGCACTAGCGATTTGCGTCACGGTTCGGCAGTATTTACGCTAGCGCATAGCCCTTAAAGGGGATTGATATAAACCGGGTTAACGTCAATAAGCATTTGTTTTAAAGGAATTTTATTAAAAAACTGTGTGGAACTCGTCAGCGATTTGGCACTCAAACACCAAGAGTGCTAAAATTACAAGTGCAATCATTACATCGGGAGACAGCATGTCTACGCTTGCGTTACCCATGCCCTCGGCAGGGGGAAGTCTGGATACTTATATCCAGTCAGTCAGGCGCTTTCAATTCCTCACGCAAGAGCAGGAGACGGCCTATGCGCGCCGGTTTCGCGACAGCGGTGATCTGGATGCCGCGCGTGAACTGGTGGTTTCGCATTTGCGGGTAGTGGTTGCTATTGCGCGGGGCTATATGGGTTACGGCTTGCCACAGTCCGACCTGATTCAGGAAGGCAACATCGGTCTGATGAAAGCGGTGAAGCGTTTCGACCCGGAGCGCGGCGTGCGGCTGGTGTCGTTTGCCATGCACTGGATACGCGCAGAGATGCATGAGTACATACTGCGTAACTGGCGCATCGTCAAAATCGCCACCACCAAGGCGCAACGCAAACTCTTTTTCAACCTGCGCAGCATGAAGCCGGGGCTTAACACGCTGGGTAGCGATGAAGTCAAATCCATTGCCAAAAAATTGGGCGTCAAAGCCGAAGAAGTCGTTGAAATGGAAACCCGCCTCGGTGGGCAGGACGTAGCACTCGAGCCCAGTGGCGCGGATGAGGACGACAGCTACAGCCCGATTGCCTATCTCGCTGCCGAAGATACAGAACCCGGCCTGGTGATTGAGCAGCAACAAAACGCGCGTCTGCGCGGCGAAGGTCTTGAACAAGCATTGGGCGGCCTGGATGCCCGCAGTCGTCGTATTATCGAGGCGCGCTGGCTCGCCGCAAATGACCCGGCGACGCTGCACGATTTGGCGGGTGAATTCGGTGTGTCGGCCGAACGTATACGTCAGATCGAATATAAAGCGCTGGGCAAGATGAAACAGGCGATGGTGGCTTTGGCGGCGGCATGAGTTTTTAATGCGGCGCGAATTAAAATCCCGGCGTGAGCCGGGATTTTTGTATGGGGAAGGTTAATCTGGGTCGAAAAGCGGGTGTATCCGGCCTGAATCAGGACGCCTGCTTTAACAGGATGCGGATATCGCTCAGCAGGGTAGGCGCGCTGACGCCATGTTGCGCGAACAGCCGCAGACGCCCCTGCTGATCGAGAATAAAGCTGCCCGCCGAATGATCAACGTTGTAACCGCTGCCACGGGTGGGCTGTTTTTGCACGTAAACCTTGAATTCTTTCGCGGTGCGCGCCGTTGCTTCGGCGTCGCCCACCAGTCCCAAAAACGAGGGATGAAACGCGGTGACGTATTGCTTCATCAGCTCAGGCGTATCGCGCTCGGGGTCGACCGATACCAATAACACCTGTAGTTTGCCGCCGTCGGCGCCCAACTCCTTGACCACCTTGGCCATCTCGGCGAGCGTGGTCGGACACACATCCGGGCATTGCGTAAAGCCGAAAAAGATCACCACCACCTTGCCCTGAAAATCCGCCAGCGTGCGTGGCTTGCCGCTGTGATCGGTGAGCGCCAGCGCCTTGCCGAAGTTCGCGCCGGTCACATCGGTCAACTGGAATTGCGGCGCCGCGGATGGACCGCATGCAGCCAGCAGGCACGCCAGTGCGATCCATGCAGCGGAAGCAAGCACTCGCATCGCGCTACAGCAAGATACGCAAGTAGTGATCGATCAGCAGCGCGGCAAACAGCGCGGTGAGATAAATGATCGAGAAACGAAAAGTCTTGCGCGCCAGCAGATCGCTGTAATTGCGATAGATTTTCACCGCGTACACCATGAATCCCGCGCCCAGGGCGAGCGCCGATGCCAGATAAATCAGTCCCGATAACTTCACCGCGAAGGGCAATAACGAACAGGCGACGAGGATGATGGTGTAGAGCAACACATTGAGCCGCGTGAATTTTTCGCCGTGCGTGACCGGCAACATCGGCACGCCAGCCTGCGCGTATTCGTCGCGCCGGTACAAGGCGAGCGCCCAGAAGTGTGGCGGCGTCCAGGCGAAGATAATCAGGAACAGTGTCAGCGCTTCAGCCGTCACCTCGCCGGTCATCGCCGCCCAGCCCAGCACCGGCGGCATCGCCCCCGATGCGCCACCGATCACGATATTCTGCGGCGTCATCGGTTTGAGGATCACGGTGTAGATCACGGCGTAACCCACGAAGGTGGCGAGCGTCAGCCACATCGTCAGCGTATTGACCCAAACATACAGAATCGCCAGCCCGCTACCGCCAACGAGGCTGGCAAATATCAATGTTTGCAGCGACGTGAGCTGCCCGCGCGGTAGCGGGCGCGCGCGGGTGCGCGCCATCATCGCGTCTATTTTCTGCTCCACCAGACAATTCATTGCCGCCGCCGCGCCCGCCACCAGTGCGATGCCCACCGTGCCGGCCAGAAACGGTTGCAAAGCCACCATGCCGGGCACCGACAGCAGCATGCCGATGATCGCGGTAAACACGATCAGCGACACCACGCGCGGTTTGGTCAGCAGATAAAACTGCTGCGCGCGCGAGCCGGGTGTAGCGTTGGCGGAGGACATAGGGGCAGGAATTAGGGCTGAGGACTGAGGAATTAGGGCTGAGGCATTAGGACTGGGGGACTTCTCAGTCCTCAGTCCTGAAGGTGCTCAGTCCTGACTGTGCCGCAAGCGCGAAGTTTAGCACCACCAGCGCCACCAGCAACAGCGCGGCTCCGGCGTTGTGTGCCACCGCCACCGCGAGTTTAAGACCTGTCAGTATGTTGCCGATACCCAGTAACACCTGCGCCGCCAGCAACACGCCGATCACGATGGCGATGCCGCGCAGGCCATTTACGCCAGCCGCCCGCCACGCCAGCCACGCGAGGTACGAGGTAACCACCAGCGCGCCCACGCGATGCGTCCAGTGGATGGCAGTGAGTGCGTCATAGCTTAATTTGTCGCCCGCCGCGGTTTGCCCCAGTTCGCGTAACAATTGAAAGCCATGCTGAAAATCCATTTTTTTCGGCACCCACTCGCCATGGCAGGTCGGCAGATCGATGCACGCGAGCGCAGCGTAGTTAGTGCTCACCCAACCACCGAGCGCAATCTGCGCCACCAGTAAAAGGAGTCCCAGTGCTGCCCACGCGCGCAGTGCCGCAGCACTGGCCTGCAGGGCAGGCCAATGCAGCTGCCGCACGGCTAGCCACGCCAGCAGCGCCAGTGTCGCCATGCCGCCGAGCAAATGCAGGGTGACAATCACTGGCTTCAACAACAGGGTGACTGTCCACATGCCCAGCGCGGCCTGAAAAATGACCAGCGCCAACAGCCCGCTCGCCAGCCATGGCGATTGCGCCAACCGCCGCCGCTGCACCCATGCCATCAATGCAATGACCAGTATCCACAGTCCCAGTGCAGCCGCGAGATAGCGGTGAAACATTTCGTGCCATGCTTTTTGTATCGACACCGGGCCGTGTGTGCCGCCTTGTTCGGCGACGGCTTTGGCAATGTCTTGCGCGGCGCGCGCCGGCGTTATCTGGCCGTAGCAGCCCGGCCAGTCGGGACAACCCAAGCCTGCGCCGGTGAGCCGCACAAATGCCCCTACCACCACGACCACCAACGTGAGCAGGGTTGTAAATAAAATAATATTAAAATACAAATGCTTACGCATATTCAACCGATGCGCGACACACGCAGCAGCCGTTGCAAATCCTTTTTCATGCGGCTGGGGTCGGCGTCTTTGGGGTAGCGCAATATTACATTGCCCAGCGGATCGACGAGGTAGATGTGATCGCGCTGGGCGTCGTGGTGTGGAAATGCATTGAGTATCGTGCTGCCTTGCGCGCGGGCCATCCACGTACCCTCGTATTCCTTGAGCACAGGGGTGGCGACATTGTGGGTGTCGGTGAGGAGCCACACGCGCTCAATGCGATCGAGAGACTTGCCCTGCGTCAATCGCACTTGGCGTATTTTCCAGAGTTTTTTCTGGCAATAGTCGTCGCACGCGCCGGAATCCACGGTGACAAACAGCCAGCGTCCGCGCAGCTGCGAAAAATCAAGCGGCTTGCCGCCGTCCGCGGCAGGCGCGAGTGTTGCGGACGGCACGGTTACGCCTTCGACCAATTCACCGTAGTTGATGCGGCCCGACGGCTGCCAAAACCAGTACAGCGCGAACGAGCCGACAAAGGGTGCGATGCATACGGCAGCCACCAGCAGCAGCGTGCGCCGGCTTTTACGCTGCGCGGTTTGGTATTCAGCGGGTGGGTGAGCCTGTTTTTCTTCGGACATTGATGACCACGTAGTAGATAAAAATTGCCGCCGCCAGCGCGAACCACTGCACCGCATAGGCGAGATGGGTGTTGCGCTTGAGATCGTGCGGCGGCCAATCGCGTATGAGCCCGTCCGCCAACGGCGGCAACGGTTCCAACTGTTGCACGATGATCGGTTGCAGGTCCAGTTGGGTCTCCTGCCGGTAGCGCTCCAGCACCATATTTTGCCAGATGTTGCCTTCGGCCATTGTGCTCGATAGCTCGATGAAACGCGCGCTCGCCAGCGTGGCCGTGCCGCGTACCAGCACTTCACCGGCGGGTGTTATAACCGGCGGCGCGCGATTGCGGTCGCGGCCCGCAGCGACCCAGCCGCGGTTCACCAGCACAACCTTCGCGGAGCCGGACAGCCGCAGCGGCATCATGACGTAATAGCCTGCCTGCTGTTTGTAGATGCGATTGTCGATGAAAACGGCATGGCGCGGGTCGAACTGGCCGCGCGCTTCAACCGGCCTGAACAGCACCTCGTCGGTTATTACCGCACTTTCCCCGATCACCCGCGGCGGCTGCCGCGCGTACGCATCGATACGGTTTTGCAACGCCTGCTTGCTGTCGGCGCGATGCAACTGCCAGAATCCCAGCGCGACCGTCAGCGCCACGCCGCCCAGCATGGCCAGCGTTGCCCACCACGCAGGCGTGAATTCGCGGCCCGCCATCCTCATTGGCGCTTCCCACGCGCTTGGATTACACTGCCGCCATGAAATATATCGTCATTCTTTTCCTGCTGTGCATCGTCTACAGCCTCGGCTCGGCGGCGTACTTCATGCTCAGACACAATGGTGCCAGCGAGCGCATGGTGCGCGCGCTGACCGTGCGCGTGGCGCTGTCGGTGACGCTGTTCCTGCTGTTGATGGCGGGTATACATTTCGGATTTATTACCGGAAAGTTGTAATCCGTTTTCCGCCCGGAGAAAAAAAGCCGCACCCGAAGGTGCGGCTTTTTTCGCAATTGCGGGATGCTTACAGCGGATCAGAGGATGTAAACCAGCACGAACAGCAGCACCCATACCACGTCCACAAAGTGCCAGTACCAAGCCACGCCCTCGAAACCAAAGTGATTTTCTGGCGAGAAATGCCCAGCCACACTGCGAAACAGAACCACCCATAACATGATGGTGCCCACCGTCACGTGAAAGCCGTGGAAGCCGGTCAACATGAAGAACGTCGAGCCGTAGGCGCCGCTGGTGAGTTTAAGGTTCATCTCGGAATACGCATGCGCGTATTCGTAAACCTGAAAACCGAGGAAGGTCATGCCCAGCGCGATGGTGGCGACCAGACCCCAGATCAGTTTAGCGCGGTTTTTTTGCAGCAGCCCCCAGTGGGCGATGGTGAGGGTAACGCCCGAACTGAGCAGCAGCGCCGTATTAATCGCGGGTATGCCCCACGCGCCCATCGGCGTGAAATCGCCGGGTTTGAAGTGCGGGCCGGCTGTGGGCCAAGCCGAGTCCTTGAAGGCGGGCCACAGCAGTTGCTGGTGTTCGAGGCTGCCCAGATCGGGCACCGAGTACAGCCGCATGTAACCGAGCGCGCCGAAGAAAGCGCCGAAGAACATCACTTCGGAAAAGATGAACCAGCTCATGCCCCAGCGAAACGACATGCCCACCTGCTTGTTGTAGAGGCCGCCCTCGGACTCATGCGCCACCGTGTTGAACCAGCCTGCGAACATCACAAACAGCACCAGAAAGCCCAGCAGCAGCATGAGATTGCCGCCCGTCATGCCGTTGACCGAAAACGCCGCGCCAAAGCCCAGCAACAGCATCGAGAATGCTGCCGTGATCGGCCAATGCGACAGTCCCGGCAGGTAGTAGGTGTCGGTATTCTGCTGCGTACTCATGCGTTTCTCCTAAAAAATTCTGTTCGTTCTAACTTAACACCAGCCGCACCACCGTGATTATGGAGACCACAAACAGCGCGGCAGCGATAATTCCTATAGTCACCACCTGCAATGGCGTTACTTTGATTTCCTGGCCCTGCTTGCGTATGCCTATGAACGCTGACAGCACCATTTTTATCACCTGCAACAGCGATGCCGTCTTGGGTACTGCTGGCGTTTCTCCCGCCATCCATCAGCCTGCTTTGCCGGCAGCCATGTTCGCGCCCTTAACCTCGAAAAAAGTATAAGACAAGGTTAACGTGGTTATGTCGGCCGGCAATGCGGGATCAATCACAAACTGCACCGGCATCTGGCGCGTTTCGCCCGCTGCCAGCACCTGCTGCTTAAAACAAAAACATTCCAGCTTTTTCACGAATTCCGCGCCATGCTTGGGCCCGTAACTTGGTATCGCCTGCCCTGCCAACGCGCTGCCGCCGATATTTTTGATCTCAAACGACACCTGTGTCATCTCGCCCGGATGCACGCGCACGCTGCGCTGCAACGGCACGAACTGCCACGGCATGCCGTGAATATTGGCGTCGAACTCCAGCGTTACCCAGCGCGTTTTATCGACCTGCGTATTGCCCGCCGGGGCATTTGGTTGCAGCAGGTTGTTGATGCCGGTGATTTCACAGAACGTTTTGTAATACGGCACCATGGCAAAACCGAACCCGAACATCAACAGCGCGAACACACTAAGCCGCGTGCACGTCCGCCAGTTGGCCTTCTGGGTATGCTGGGTTTGCCCCGGAGTCATCTGGTCAGCCAGTAATACTTTGCGATCATGTAAAAAAAGATAGCGCCCACTACCAGCCACAACGCCGCCCCGGTGAGGCGGATGTTGCGTTTGATCTGTTGCTGACGCTCATCTTCCTTTACGTCATTCGCCATGGATTAATTCAATTGCGCAAGGCTTACTTCAGCACCGGCGGCGTCACAAAGCTGTGGTAAGGCGGCGGCGAGGGCAGATGCGTCCACTCCAGACTATCCGCGCCCTCCCATTGTTTTTGTTCGGCTTTTTCGCCGCTGGTGATGCACTTGATGACAATGTAGAGGAACAGCAATTGCGACAGGCCAAATCCAAACGCGCCGATTGACGAAATGGCGTTGAACTCAGTGAACTGCAGCGCATAGTCGGGCACGCGTCGCGGCATGCCTGCCAGACCGAGGAAATGCTGCACAAAGAAGGTGATGTTGAAAAATATCAGCGACAGCCAAAAATGCCATTTGCCCAGCGTCTCGTTGTACATGCGACCGGTCCACTTCGGCAGCCAGAAGTAGATGCCTGCGAATGCCGAGAACAAAGCGCCCGCCACCATTACGTAATGGAAGTGCGCCACCACGTAATAGGTGTCATGCAACTGCACGTCCACCGGCACGATAGACAGTACCAGTCCGGTGAATCCACCGAGGGTAAACAGGAACAGGAATCCCAGCGCAAACAGCATCGGTGTCTCGAACGTGAGCGAACCTTTCCACATCGTCGCCACCCAGTTGAATACTTTTACGCCGGTGGGTATCGCGATCAGCGTGGTGGCGTACATGAAGAAGAGCTGGGCTTCGACCGGCATGCCGACGGTGTACATGTGGTGTGCCCACACGATGAACGACAGAATTGCGATGGAGGATGTCGCGTACACCATGGAGGCGTAACCAAACAGCGGTTTACGCGAGAACGCCGGTATCACCTGCGAGATCACGCCGAACGCAGGAATCGCGATGATGTACACCTCGGGATGGCCGAAGAACCAGAAAATGTGCTGATACAGCACCGGGTCGCCACCGCCCGCTGCATTGAAAAAATTGGTGCCAAAGTGACGGTCGGTCAGCGTCATGGTCACTGCGCCTGCGAGCACCGGCATCGAGGCCACCAGCAGGTACGCGGTAATCAGCCAGGTCCAGCAAAACAGCGGCATTTTCATCAGCCCCATGCCGGGCGCGCGCAGGTTGAGGATGGTGGTAATGATATTGATCGAACCCATGATCGACGACATACCGAGTATGTGCACCGCGAAAATGGTGAGGTCCATCGCCGGGCCGGCTTGCGTGGTGAGTGGGGCATACATGGTCCAGCCCACGCCCGCGCCGCCACCTGGCGCGAATTGCGCGGCGATCAACAGCAGCGCCGCCGGCGGCAACAGCCAGAACGACAGGTTGTTCATGCGCGGAAACGCCATGTCAGGCGCGCCGATCTGCATCGGAATCAGCCAATTCGCAAATCCCACGAACGCCGGCATGATGGCGCCGAACACCATGATCAGGCCATGATAGGTGGTCATCGAGTTAAAGAATTCCGGCTGCACGATCTGCAAGCCGGGCTGGAACAATTCGGCGCGGATAATCAGCGCCATCACGCCGCCGACCATGAACATCGAGAAACTAAACCACAAGTACATGGTGCCGATGTCTTTGTGATTGGTAGACCCTATCCAGCGCATCATGCCGTAGGGCTTGTGCGCATGCGCGTGATCGTCGTCTGCGTGTCCGTGCGCGTGGTCATGGGATGCGGTGCTCATCTGGACTCCGGTTCTCTAAATAATTTGTTTACGAACTTATGATGCTGCCTATTTCCCGGCGCCACGAGCGGCCTTGACTTCGGCGGGGGTCGCCATGTCGCCGGTTTTGTTGGCCCAGGTGTTGCGGGTGTAGGTGATCACGCTCGCCAGATCGGCATCGGACAGATGCTTGAACGGTGCCATAGCCGTGCCGGCCTTGCCGTTCATTACGAGGTCGATCTGAGTGGCTTTGGGGCCGTTAACAACTTTCGAGCCGGTTAGCGGCGGGAACGCTGGGGGCGTGCCCGCCCCCGAGGCCTGATGGCAGGCCACACAATTGGAGGCATACACTTTTTCGCCGCGCGCTTTCAATTCATCCAGCGTCCACGGCTTATCGGGTGCGTCCGCGACGGCCGCTTTTTTCATGCCGGCTTTCTGGCTTTCCACCCACTTACTGTAGTCAGCCGCCGATTTCACTTCAACCACGATAGGCATGTAACCGTGATCCTTGCCGCAGAGCTCAGCGCACTGACCGCGATGGATGCCCGGCGCTTCAGCTTTGAACCACAGATCGCGGATAAACCCCGGCACGGCATCTTGTTTCACTGCCAGCGCCGGCACCCACCACGCGTGTATCACATCGGCGGCGGTGACCAGCACGCGCACTTTCTTGCCCGCTGGCACGACCACATGGGTGTCGGTTTCGAGCAGGTAGTGTTCGCCCTTCTTCTCGGTGCCGTCGATTTGCGCGCGCGGCGTGGAGAGGTTGCTGAAGAAGCTGATGCCTTCGCCTTCACCCTTGATGTAGTCGTAGCCCCACTTCCACTGGTAGCCGGTGGCCTTGATGGTCAAATCCGCAGCGGAGGTGTCGCGCAGCATGATCAGTGACTTGGTTGCCGGGAACATCATCGCCAGCAGAATGACAGCGGGCACGATGGTCCACGCGACTTCAACCCAGAAATGCTCATGAAAATGCGCCGCCTTGTGGCCGACCGATTTGCGGTGCGCGAATATGGCGTAGAACATAAAGCCGAACACCACGATGAAAATCACCACGCAGATCCAGGTGATAATCGAATGCAAATCGTATATGGAGTGACCCAGCGCGGTATTCGGCGTCTGAAGGTTGAGCTTGTAGTCTGCGAATGCGATGGCAGGGGCCATCAGCAATGCCGCGAAAATTTTGGCCAGCTTGTTACGCATTCTTCCCCCGGATAGTTACAACCTGTCTTACCGCTCTGCTTGCGCCATCAACGCACATGGAGCCTGGACTTCAGCTCCTGCGCCAATCTTTGTCTGCCGCTGCTGTCGAGATAGCGGCCTATTTCCACTTCGTTGCTGCCCGAGCACAGCGCCAGCCGCACTTCCCGCTCACGCCGCTGCACCACCAGGCGCGCCCACACGCGGTTAAATGCGTAATGCCGCGTGTGCGCTTCTTCCCGCACTGCCAACATCACCGCGTCACCGTGGATCACCAACTGCTCCGCATCGTCCGCGTGGCGCACTACCCAGTTGAACGCCAGATACAGCGCCATGGCTTCCAGCCCGGCAAACGGCAAAATTAACCACGCGCCGTGCGCCGCAAACCCCACTGCCACCACCAGTGAAAATGTCGCCAGAGACCCGAAGATGATGCCGACATCACGCGTGCGCACCCCATTGATGCGGCGCGTACACAGTGCGAACACCTCGGACTTCCCCACTCCCTGGTGACCAGCGCCCTCAATAGGATCGTTGTTGGACACAGACGCAGGCCCCTCTGAAAACAATGAGAATTTAACACGGTGAGGGCTTTCGAAGCAACCTTGTAACCCTTTGAATCCGTGAGATTACTCGGTACGCGGGCGCATAGCCATACGAATTTTTCGAGCTACAGCAGTGCGCCGAGGTGCTTCAGGTCAATTTGCGGCGCGATTGCGGCGGCATCGGGAAAATTGCAAAACGCAACGTGCGCGAGCAGCGGCGCGTCAAGCCGGGTCTGCAATGCGGCGATATTGGCATCCGTGTGCGCCAGCGCCGGATCAATCTGGTTGGCGACCCAGCCTGCGAGGGTCAGTCCACGCGCGCGTATCGCTTCACAGGTGAGCAGGGCATGATTCAGGCAGCCGAGCCGCAACCCCACCACCAGCAACACCGGCAACGCGAGCTGCCGCGCCAGATCGGCGCTACTCTCAAGATCATTAAGCGGCACGCAAAAACCGCCCGCCCCCTCGACCACCACCACGTCAGCGAGCGCTGACAAACGTTGATATTTATCGAGTAAGCAATTGTTTTCAATCGTTTTATTTTGCAGTGCGGCAGCGATATGGGGCGCTATCGCCGGCGCGAAGCAATAAGGATTGATAGCGTCGCGCGGCGCCTCCACGTTACTCGCGGAGATTAATTGCTCCACGTCGTCGTTGATCCAAACGTCGTTGTGCAGTTGTGCGCCGGCAGCCACCGGCTTCATGCCGATCACGCGTAATCCGCGTGCGGCAAACGCGCGCAACAGTGCGCAGGCCACCAGCGTCTTACCCACGCCCGTGTCGGTGCCGGTGATAAAAAAGCCGTTGGGCGTGAGGCGTGAGGTGTGAGGCGTCGGCATCAGTTGGTGCGCGCTGGTTTGATATCGATCACGCGCTTGCCGCTGGCCGTGATGCGCGGCAGCGGCTTCCACGCGTGGCCGTACACCACCTCGAACGTCGCCGGTAGTTTGCCGTCGCGCCGCAGCCGCTCGTACGCCGCCGTCACCGCCGCCCATCGTGATTTACCGCTTAATCCCGGCGGGCGCTGCCGCGTCACGTTATGCGCGCCGATCGCTTTCAGATCGTGCATCAGCGCGCGCACGTCGCTGTAGGTCAGCGTGAACGACTCCATGTCCATCACCGGGTCGGCAAAGCCGCGCTGGACCAGAATATCGCCAATGTCGTGCAGATCGATAAAGCGGCTGACGTGGGTATGCTGGTCCACGCCTGCGATACTGGCAAAAGCCGCGCGCAATTCCTTCAGCGTATCGGGTCCAAACGTGCTGAACAGCAGCAGCCCGCCGGGGGCGAGCACGCGGTGAAACTCGGCGAACGCCTGGTCAGGGTCGTTCGCCCACTGCAGTGCGAGATTGGACCACACCAGGTCCACGCTCGCGCCCAGCAGCGGCAGTTGTTCCATGTCGCCGCACAGTGCGCTTGCGGGTGACCTGAGCCATGATTTCCACCACGGCGCGCGTGACCGGTCGCGCGCCAGTTGCAGCATGCTTAGCGCCAGATCGAGCGCAATCACGCGTGCCTTCGGGTAGCGCCGGCGCAACGCGGACCATGCATTGCCGGTGCCGCTGCCGGCATCCAGCAGGGTGGCGGGCTGCAATTTAATCAGATCCAGCCGCTCGTCCATGCGCCTGCACACCTCGTGCTGCAATACGGCGGCGGCATCGTAGCTGCGCGCCGCGCGCGCGAACGAATGGCGCAGCGCGCGTTTATCAAACTGCGGCGATGGTTTCATCGAAAAAGGCGTGCAGTAGCGCAGCCACCGCATGGGGATCGGACAAAAACGGCGCGTGTCCGGCACCGGAAATTTTATGAAAACGCGCGTTGGGCAGTGCCTCGCCCAAGGCCTCGCCTGCCTGACAGGGCGTTACCGCGTCGTGTTCGCCGTGTATCAGCACTGTGGGTTGGCGAATAGACGGCAACTGTGCGCGCAAGTCCGCAGTACGCAGAATTTCCAGCCCGTTTTCGAACACGGCCTGCGCCGGCAGCGGGTTTGTAAACAGCGCTGTGCGCAACTGGTGCGCCACCCGCACCGCCTGTTTGTCGCCGAGGGACTGCAACGCCACAAAGCGGCGCAACACGCTCGGACAATCGCGCCCTATCGCCGCAGTGAACTGGCGCATCACCACCGGCGTCACCGCGTGCGGCCAGCCGCTGCGTTGGGTGAAACTCGGGGTAGCGGCTAGCAACGCCAGGCGCTGCACCTGCCTCGGTGCGCGCTGCGCCCAGGTCAGCGCCACCTGTGCGCCCAGCGACCAACCCACCACGCTGCACTGTTTGGGCGCGCCGGCCGCGAGCGTATCCGCGATGTGCTCCAGCGTATAGGGCACGCAGGGCGCGACATCGCCGTAGCCGGGCAACGGCATGAGCTGAACGCGAAAGCGTTTCTCCAGCGCACGCGCCAGCCCGCGAAACACCTGTGCGTGGCTGGCCCAGCCGTGCAGCAATATTAGGGGCGGTCCGCTGGCTGGCATCTTCAATGCACTGCCTGGGCGGCGTCACGCAGTGCGTGGCACAGCACACGCACGTCGTCAGTCGTGTGCGCCGCTGACAACGATATCCGTAGCCGCGCCGTGCCTGGCGGCACTGTTGGCGGACGAATGGCGGGAACCAGCATCCCGCGCGCGGCGAGTTTTTCCGCGACCTCGGTCGCCGCGCGGTTGTCGCCGATCACCAGCGGCTGGATCGCGGTGAGCGAAGGCAGCAGCCGCCAGCCCTCGGGTTGGTCATCAGCAAGTAATTGTTTTAATAGCACAATGTTTTCCGACAAGCGTTTGCGCAGTGACGCGCCCGCGGCGATCAACAGGATACTTTTCGACACCGCACACGCCAGCAGCGGCGGCATCGCCGTAGTATAGATGTAGGTGCGTGCGCGTTGCATCAGTGTTTCGATCAGCGTGTCGTGCCCCGCGACAAACGCGCCGCAAACGCCTGCCGCCTTGCCCAGTGTGGCCATGTAAATGATGCGCGGGGCGTAGCGAATAGCAAAATATTCCAGCACGCCGCGCCCGCCCGCGCCCAGCACGCCAAAGCCATGCGCGTCGTCGAGTAGCAGCCATGCGTCATAACGCTCGGCGAGTGCGAGTAGCTCCGGCAGCGGCGCAATATCGCCATCCATGCTGAACACCGCATCTACCACTATCAATTTGCGGCGCGCCCTGCTCGCAGCAAGCAGGCGCTCCAGTTGCGCCAGGTCATGGTGTGCATAGCGCTTGAGCTGCGCGCGCGCCAGCAAACACGCGTCGTTGAGCGAAGCGTGATTCAGGCGGTCGGCAAACACCGCGTCCTCACGCCCCACCAGTGCGGTCACAATGCCCAAATTTGCCATATAACCCGTTGAAAACAGCAGCGCGCGTGGCAGGCCGACGAACCCCGCCAGTTGCTGCTCCAATTCCTCATGCGCGCGCGTATGCCCCAGCACCAGATGCGACGCGCCGGCACCCACGCCATACTGCATTGCGCCGGCCTGCGCGGCAGCGATCAACGCCGGATGACTGGCAAGACCCAGATAATCGTTGCTGCAAAACGCGAGGTAATGCTTGCCGTCGACGGTTATCTGCGTGCTCTGCGCGCAATCGAGCGTGCGGCGACGGCGGCGCAGGTTTTTGTCGTCGAGCGCTGTCAGGTCCTCAAGCAGTGCGGAGAAAGGCATGGCGATGCGCCCTTCATCCGCAATCATGCACCCTGCGCTGGCATCGCATGCAGGCCCAGCTTCGCAAACAACGCCTGATCACGCTCGACTTCGGGGTTGCCGGTAGTCAACAGTTTTTCGCCATAAAAAATCGAATTGGCCCCGGCCAGAAAACATAAGGCCTGGATGCCTTCGGGCATTTCCTGGCGTCCTGCCGACAGGCGCACCATCGCTTGGGGCATGGTGATGCGCGCGCACGCCACGGTGCGCACAAACTCCAGCAAATCGAGTGGCTCTGTTCCGTGCAGCGGCGTGCCTGCCACCTGCACCAGGTTGTTGATCGGCACCGACTCGGGATACGGATCCATATTCGCCAATTGCACAATCAGCGCCGCGCGCGCACGCCGCGTCTCGCCCATGCCTACTATGCCCCCGCAACACACATGCATGCCGGCATCACGCACGCGCGACAGCGTATCCAGCCGATCCTGCTGCGTGCGCGTGCTAATAATCTCGCCGTAAAGCTCGGGCGCGGTATCGATGTTGTGATTGTAGTAATCGAGTCCCGCGGTTTTTAATTGTTCAGCCTGACCCGCCTTGAGCATGCCGAGCGTGGCGCAGGTTTCCATGCCCAGCTCACGAACAGCGCGCACCATCTCCACCACTTTATCCAGATCACGCTGCTTAGGCCCGCGCCACGCCGCGCCCATACAGAAACGCGTCGCGCCATTTTCTTTGGCGCATTGCGCCGCTGCCACGACTTGATCGACCGACAACATGGCTTCGTTGTCTACGCCGGTGTGATAGCGCGCCGCCTGCGGACAATAACCGCAGTCTTCGGGGCAGCCACCGGTTTTGATCGACAACAGGGTGGAGCGCTGCACCGCGTTGGCGTCAAAATGCGCGCGGTGAACCGTCTGCGCACGATAAATGAGATCATTCAGTGGCAGGTCCAGCAGTGCGGTGACTTGATCCACGCTCCAACTTGCGACCGGAACGTTCGCGACGCCGAGTGTGGGCGCGGAGGAATTAGCGGTGTCCATGGCGAAAACTCAATATATTGAATAACTTGCATCATCCGTAATGAAGTCTTTCTTGTCAAATTCACAGGCTGAAGTTTTGGCCATCTGTTCAAACCTTATACAACGCCTAATCGCACCGTCGTGCCTGTTATGCGGCGGCCCCAGCGTCGGCGCTGTGCTGTGCGCGCCGTGCGACAGCGACCTGCCTTGGCTCGCGAGCGCACACCGGGGCCGCTGCGACACCTGCGCATTGCCGGTTACTTCCGGCGCACGCTGCGGCAGGTGCCTCAGTGACCCGCCCGCCTACGACCATGTGTGCGCGCCGTTTACCTACGCCTTTCCAGCCGACGCACTGGTGCAGGCGCTCAAATATCGCAGCTTGCTGGCGCTGGCGCCGCTGTTCGGCAGCGCCATTGCGAAAAGCCTAGACGCATGCCCCGACGTAATCATTCCCATGCCTTTGGCGGATGCGCGTTTGCGTGAACGCGGCTTCAATCAGGCGCAGGAAATCGCGCGCCACGTTGCAAAAATCACCGGTATAACGCTCCTGCCACGTGCTTGCCGCAAAGTGCGCGACACCGCGCCGCAGGCTGCGCTGCCGTGGAGGGCGCGCGCGAAAAACATGCGCAAAGCCTTCGTCTGCGACGAAGATTTCTCAGGGCTACACGTGGCGGTCGTCGATGATGTCATGACCACGGGCGCCACCCTCAACGAACTCGCACGCAATTTGAAGCGCGCAGGCGCGTCGCGTGTCACCGGACTCATGGTTGCGCGCACGCTGCCGGATGCGTTCAGACAGCGCATAGCGCCATAGCCGATGTTTGACATCGTGCTCTACCAGCCGGAGATTCCCCCCAACACCGGCAACGCCATGCGTCTCGCCGTCAACACCGGCGCACGCCTGCATTTGGTCAAACCGCTGGGGTTTTCCATCTCACACAAACAACTCGCCAGGGCGGGTATGGATTATCGCGAGTTCGCCGATGTGACTATCCACGACGATTGGCATGCGTGCCAAGTGCATTTCGCGGAACGGCGACTGTTCGCGGTAACCACACGCGGCTCGCGGCGGCATGATGCGCCCGCGTATCGCGAAAACGATGTGTTCGTATTCGGTAGCGAAAGCCGCGGCTTGCCGCAGCCATTGATCGACGCACTGCCTATAGAGCAACGCATACGGCTACCGATGCGAACCACTGCGCGCAGTCTCAACTTGTCGAATGCGGTGGCGGTAGTTGTTTATGAGGCCTGGCGGCAGTTAGGGTTTGCGAATGGCGCTTAAAATAGAGACCTTTCCCGTGCTGCGTATCCGCCATTAAATATCAATTAAAACAATTGGTTAACAAAATTTATTATGGTTCGCACAAAGCCATCATCAAGGTATAATTTGGCTGCGAAAAGGAGCGAAATCATGGGCAAAATGAATGAGGTCGCGAACGAAAAAGAAGCCGCACGCGCACGCAAGCAACGTGAACGCAACGTGCATGAAGCAACGGCGAGCGTGGCGTTGGAAGGTTTTACGGTTTCAGCGGAACATGACGCTGATAGTGCGGCCTATATTCGCGGCGAAATTACGGTAGACGAAGTGACGAAACGCGCGCTTGCGCGACATGTCCGACGCGCGGCCTAATCTTCTCGGGATCACCGATCCCGAAGCGCTGTCTCGTGCCGAAGGTGATCTTGCCAAGTCCCGGATTCAGGAGCTTCAAGAACGCCCTATCCAAGGCGTGTTCGACGTAGCGCATCTACGCGCCATCAACCGCCACATTTTTCAGGACGTTTATCCCGACGCCGGCGAGCTGCGTAGAGAACGCGGCCAATGGGGTAAAGGCCGTGCGCTGCATGACCGGCGTTACGCGGTGTACTACAAGCCCGCCGAAGAAATGCAACAAGAGTTGCCGCAAGTCCTGGTGTTTGCGAACGCAGGTGATTGGGGGCAATGCCGCACGCCCGAACTACTCGCACCGCCACTCGCCAAGCTCTATGCCGATCTCGACTTTCAGCATCCGTTTGTCGATGGCAACAGTCGCACCCTGCGCGAATTTACGCGCCGCTGGGTCGCTGAAAAAACATCGCAACAATTAACCTGGGCGCACACCACTGATCCGTTCGAGACGCGTGACGCACTCTACCGCGCACTTGACGACGACCTGATTGCCTCAGAAAAAGACCTGCGATTGGCGTCGCGAGTGATTCATGACGTGAATCGATCCGGCGCCACCCTGTGCCGCTACATCGAATGCGGGTTGGTGCTTGGCAGCGCGATGGAGTGAGCGCCAGCGGCAAAGTTCCGTAGCCAACATCAACAAGTTGAAAAACCTTGCCCGTCATTCTGGTGAAGGCCAGTATCCCCTACCCCTGGGGGAAGGTAGGTTGAGGGAACTGTGCAATCATGCGAAGCATGTTTAAATTGTGCCAAATGTTTCGACACGAGTGGCGGATTACGGCTGCGCCTAATCCACCCTACGCGGCCTGAGGCTCACCCCATGCAACTCAAGTGGCTGGAGGACTTGCAAGCGCTGGCGCAAACGCGCAGCTTTACGCGCGCAGCCGAGTTGCGTCACGTCACCCAGCCCGCTTTTGGGCGGCGCATCAAGGCGCTAGAAGCCTGGGTCGGGGCGCCGTTGATCCAACGCAAAAGTGGTCCAGTCAGCCTGACACTGGCAGGTGAGAACTTTCTGGAAGTGGCGCAACAGGCTCTCAGTGGGCTCGAAAGCTCCCGTGAGGAATTGCGGCATTCGAGCGAAACACAGAGACGCACCGTGACTATCGCCACAGGCCCAGCGCTTGCGCGCACCACGCTTTCAGATTGGCTGGTTCGCCTGAGCGCGGTCTTGCGAGACAGCGAGATACGCATCCTGATACGACCACTGGCCGAGGCAGCGAAGATGCTGGAGCAGCATGAAGTGGAGTTCTCAATGGTTTACCAGCATCCAGTGCTAGCCGGGCGCCTGGACGCGCGCCGGTTCAATCATCTCACGCTGGCTGCCGACAAACTGGTACCTGTGAGCCGAACCACGCTGCAAGCGCGGGCGGCGCATGTTTTGGGCGCGAAGCCCGTGCCGTATCTGGCGTACGCCAACAGCCTGGCACTGGGTCGTCTGGTTGACGACTACCTTTCACAAAATCCGACGGCGCCACGTCTGCACCGGCGTTTGACTTGCGAGTCCACTGACGCCATTATCGAATACACGCTCAAAGGCTTGGGCGTCGCCTGGTTGCCTTGGTCTATGGTCCAGGCAGACTGCAAGGCCGGCCGGCTTGTCGTACTTGGCGACAAGCGCAGCGAATCCATTTTGACGTCCGGATCTACCGCCCCAAGCGGCGATTGAGTCCATTGGCGGAACACTTGTGGCAGGTGTTCGGCAAATATTGAGGGTGTACAAATGGCATTGATCAGTGCTTTTTCGGCCCAGATTGGGGTAATGATGCCCTCCATAATCAACCCAACACTTTCTCGAAAGCGCTGCCATGTTGCTCAATTGTCTTGCTCGATTCGAAGGCATTTTCTCAATGTCGCGGTTACCTTCCACCCGCAAAATGGTTCAATTTACGGGTGCTAAGTATCGGTCAGGGCGCGAAGTTACTCTGACGATAGCGGTTTTCGCCGCATTGTATGCAACGGGTGCCCCAGCGCAGTACAACTATCCCGATCGTCCCCTGCGCATGCTCATTGTATTTCCACCGGGCGGGATAGCTGATGGCTTCGCCCGTATTTTCGCGCCGCCGCTAGCGGACGCGCTCGGAAGGCCCGTGGTGATCGAAAACCGCCCCGGCGCCAATGGTATTGTCGGCGCCGAGATGGCGGTAAAATCCGCGCCTGACGGTTACACCTTGTTCATCGGTAACATCTCGCACGCTATTAACGTTACCCTTTACCGCAAACTCAATTACGATTTCGTCAGAGACTTCGCACCCGTCACGCTGATGAACTCGGTTACGACCATCGCGGTGGTGCATTCCTCAGCGCAGGTAAAGTCGGTCAAAGAATTGATCGCACTCGCCAAAGCTCGTCCGGGTCAGATTGACTATGGATCACCAGGCAGCGGCAGCGCCGCGCACCTCGCTGCGGCACTCTTCAGCAGCATGGCAGGCATAACCATGAATCATGTCCCGTACAAGGGTGGCGGGCCGGCGCTTGTTGCTTTAATCGGCGGCGAGATATTTTTGAGTTTCCTGACCCCGGTTGCGGTAATTCAGCACCTCAAAACCGGCAAGCTACGGGGGCTCGCCGTCACCAGCGCGAAGCGTTCGCCGCTTACACCAGATTTGCCGACTATCAGCGAGTCGGGGCTAAACGGATACGATGTTTTCATCTGGGAAGGCATGATGGTTCCATCCGGAACGCCGAACGAGATCATCTCCCGGCTACATGCAGAGTCTGTAAAGGCACTCTCGCGGCCGGATGTGAATGAACGCCTCAATGCCCTTGGCGTTGAGGGAATTGGCTCTACACCCGGAGAATTGGCGTCGCACATACGTAGTGAAATCGCCAAATGGGCAAAACTGGTCAACGCGACCGGAGCGCGCGTCGATTGAACTCCTGAGCGCTGTGGGTGTTCGGCTGAGCTTGCAAAGCCCAACATCCATACTTTGGTGCTCCCACGGAACTAACGTTTCATTCTGCACCGTTACGCCGCGCCGCTTGCCCCCACCGCATGATTGGAAACCACTTCCAGCACCCGCTTGCGACCGGCCCCGAACAACTCGGTGCGCACCACCGCCACGTTGCGGCCGCTTTGCAGCAGGGTTGAGCGCGAGGTGATGACTTTGCCCATGCCGGGGCTGATGTACCACGCCGAGGCGCCGGTGAGGATGGGATGTTCCGGCACCGCAGCTTCTGCGGTGGCGAGCGCGGCGTTAATCAAAAATCCACCCTGCACGTGGCCGACGCGGTTTCCCACTGCCATGCCCACCGCCAGCCTGCCGCTGGCGCCGCTGGCCGTGCGCTTGACCACCGGGCTGCACAGGGTCGCGAGCAGGTCGCCGTTGTTCGCGCTGCGCAAGGCTTTTTCGACGCGGCGGAGCAGCGCTTTTTCCGCTGCATCGAGATCTTTCTTTTTGAGCAAAGGTAATTGCGTGCCATCCTGCCCGCCCTCCCACGGTAGCCCGGCCATCACCGCGCCTTTGGGCGCCGGCGGTGACACCCACGTGCCCGACATGCGCATCACTTCGCGGGCGTTGCAAACCATGCGCCCGGCACACACACTTTCCGGCAATGCGGTGCGCGGCGAAAAGCCGCTGCCGCGCGCGCTGGCCTCGATCATGCCGCGCGCCGGCTCGCCGGTGAACTCCACGCGGATCATCAGCGTGGCAGTGCGCACGTGCGGATCCAGAAATACCCGGTTCGCCGCCGCCAGCGCGGTGTCGGCGGCGAACAGCAGCGCCGCGCGATTGACGATGCCGTCGGCGTCCGTGCAATGGGGCGCGGCTTCGAGCGTGAATGCCACACCGTCGGTGGCGAAGCGCCGTGGTGTGAAGCCGAGAAAATAGCCGGCGAAATTCATCCCCGGCGCGCGATTGCTCGAAATCGCGCGCAACACGCGGTGTCGAATGACATCGAAGTCTTGCGGCGGGATACTCACAGCGGATATCCTGTTCTACGTAAGGTGGCGTTGTGTTTTCGGTGCAACAGCGTCTCGCTTTACTCGGATTTTGGGTCGCGCTCCAGCAGTCCGCGGGCGACCTGTGCTGCGGATTGTGGCGCATCCAGCACGCGGCATACCGCATCGGTGATTGGCACCTCGATAGCGTGTGCTTTGGCGAGGCGCGCGACTTCGCGTGCGCTGTAGACGCCTTCAGCGACATGTCCCAAGTCGCCGAGTATCTGCGCCAGCGGTGTGCCTTCGGCCAGGCGCAGCCCCACGCGCCGATTGCGCGACAGGTCACCGGTGCAGGTGAGTATCAAATCGCCCACGCCGGCAAGTCCCATGAACGTTTCAGCGCGTCCGCCAAGTGCGACGCCGAGCCGCGCGATTTCCGCCAGGCCGCGGGTCATCAACGCCGCGCGCGCGTTCAGGCCCAGACGCAGTCCGTCGCAGATACCGGTGGCGATGGCCATGACGTTTTTTACCGCAGCCGCGACCTCGACCCCGACCACATCGCTGCTGGAATACACGCGTAGCGATCCACCGTGCAGCTCACGCGCGGTGGCACTGGCAAACGCCGTATCCGTGGACGCCAGGGTCAGCGCCGTCGGCTGCCCGCGCGCGACTTCTTCGGCGAAGCTGGGGCCGGACAACACGCCGCATACCGCCTGCGGCAACGTGCTCGCGCACACCTGATGCGGCAACAGCGCGTGCTCGCGCTCGAAGCCCTTGCACAGCCATAACAGCGGCGCATCGCTGTGCGCCAGCTTTATACGTTGCAGGGTTTCGCGCAATCCGCCGCTGGTCACCGCCAGCAGCAGCAGCGACGCGTCGCGCAGGGCGACGTCCATATCGGCGGTAAGGGCAACGCCCGCCGGTAGCGTAACGCCTTGAAGGTAACGGCGGTTCTGGCGCTCGGCCTGCATCGCCGCCGCCTGTGCAGGATCCCGCGCCCACAGCGTCACGCGGTGGCGGGCGGCAAGATGAACCGATATCGCGGTGCCCCACGCACCCGCACCGAGTACGGCGATGTTCATCTGCTTGTGGTCAGACGCCCCACACCTGCGCGACGCGCACGAAGCCGGCAACGCCGTCGCGATGACGCACGCGCAGCCAGCCACCGGCGACGACTTCGCTGAGCTCCATCACCACGTTTTGCTGTGCCTGAAACACCACCGGCGCGTTATCATCCGCGGCCTGGCGAATTTGCGCGAGCCGCGCTTTTACCATCACGGTGCGCAGCTTGTCCGATACTTTACCTGCTTCGACCCAGCTCAGCGCGCCACTGGCGTCACGCACCTTGATCCAGCCCTGCAGTACCACGATGACTTCCAGCGGATAACCCTGGCTCACGATAAAGCGTTTTTGCGATTGCGCCGAGGGCGCATCGAAGAGCACCACGGCGTCGTCGGCAGCCGCGCGAAATTCCGCGGCTATTGCAACATTTGCAACGTTCGCAACCAGCGCGGCTGCCCCCCCCAGCACCAGCACCAGCACCCACGCGGCGCGGCGCAACATGTCAATTCACCTGCGACGGCGCGGGCTGCTGGCCCGCCTGCTGCTGCGCGGCTTGCGCGTAGACCTGGTTGAAATCCATGTGATGCAGAACCACCGGCGGGAACCCCGCGCGCGCGATGGTGCTCGACACCGCTTCGCGTGCGTACGGCAATAGCGTGGTGGGGCACAGTATGCCGAGCACAGCATCCAGATCCTGCGGCGGCAGATTGCGGATATGAAACAACCCCGCCTGTGCCACCTCAACCAGAAACACCGTGCGCTCGGGCAGCTTCGCCGTAATAGTCGCGGTGAGCACGACTTCGTAGAGGGCGCCGGCTTCGACCACAGTGGCTGCGGTGTGTATGTTCACCTCGACCTGTGGCGTTTCGTTGAGCAAAAAAATCTTGGGCGTGCCGGGCGCTTCCAGCGACATGTCCTTCAGATAGATCTTTTCGATGCTGAAAATCGGCTGCGTGGTGTCCTGCGGTGACAGCGGTTGCTGCGCTTGTTCGCTCATTACAAATACTTTCGCTTGTTTGAAGTGATGGTGTGCGGTGTTATGTCGCCAGCAGCGGGTCAAGCCCGCCGGCGCGATCCAGCGCGGACAGATCGTCATAACCGCCCACATGGGTGTCGCCGATGTAGATTTGCGGCACCGTGCGGCGTCCGGTTTTTTCCATCATTTCGGTGCGGCGCGCGGGATCACGATCGATATAGACTTTTTCGATTTCCTTCACGCCTTTGTTTGCCAGTAGCCGCTCCGCGGATACGCAGTACGGTCAAACTGCCGTGCTATACATCAAAACTTTAGCCATGACATCCCTGATGTGTAAGTAGATTTTTGGTTAAAAACTATTTTTCAAGCGGCATGCCGGCCTGTACCCACGCGCCGATGCCCCCGCGTAACGTCACCACTTCGGTAAAGCCCTGCTTGCGCAAGCTGTCGCTAACAGCCGCCGCCCGCCGGCCACTGGCGCAACTGACGATCACCGGTTTGGTTTTAAACTTATCCAGCTCTTTGATGCGCTCGGCGAGCTGTTTTTCGGGTATGTGGCGCGCGTTGTTGATGTGGCCGCCGGCGAATTCGCCTTCGTCGCGAACGTCAATTACGGTCGCATCTTTACGGTTAATCAGCGTTACCGCTTCCGTCGGCCCGACCTCGGCGCCGGGACGCATGCCCCGCGTCAGCATCGGAAACAGCAGCAAGCCGCCGGAAGTGAGCGCCAAGCCGAACAACACCATATTCATCGGACTTTTTTGCAAGTAGGCGAAAAACGTTATGAAAAACTGCTCCAAGGCGAACTCCTAAAATGGGCTAGAATTATACCGTATGCGGCAGCTCAGTAATTTGCCAACAAAAACATGAACCTATCGTGATCCCTTGGTAGTCAAATAGTCAGTAGATAGTGAACAAATAGTGACCATTACCCCGGTTTTGCTGCTCATACTCGACGGCTTCGGTCACCGCGAAGCCTGCGAGCACAACGCCATTTGCCAGGCGCGTAAACCGCACTGGAATAATTGGTGGCAGACCTATCCCCATACACTTATCGATGCCTCGGAAAAAATGGTGGGCCTGCCCAGCGGGCAGATGGGCAACTCCGAAGTCGGCCACATGAGCATCGGCGCGGGCCGCGTGGTGTATCAGGATTACACCAAGATCGAGCACGCGATTGAAAGCGGCGCGTTTCGCCAGAACCCGGTGCTGTTGCAAGCCCTGGAAGTCGGTAAGCGCAACGCGCTGCATGTGCTGGGCTTGTTATCGCCTGGCGGCGTACACAGCCACGAGTCGCAGATACACGAACTGGTGGACATGGCTGCGCAAGCCGGTGTCCAAAACATTTACGTCCATGCCTTTCTCGATGGCCGCGACACGCCGCCGAAAAGCGCCGCACCGTCACTGGCGGCGCTGCAGCAGAAGTTCGAGGCGCTCAATGCCGGTCGCATCGCTACCGTTAGCGGCCGCTATTTTGCGATGGATCGCGATCAACGCTGGGAGCGCGTCAAACCCGCGTATGACGTGATTACGCAGGGCAAATCCGAATTCTGGGCGGCGTCCGCCAACGATGCCTATGTGCTCGCCGATCTGCGCGGGGAAAGCGATGAGTTCGTGCAGCCTACTGCTATTGTGCCGCCGGGCAGCAAACCGGTGCGCATGCATGACGGTGACGCGGTGGTGTTCATGAATTTCCGCGCCGATCGTGCGCGGCCATTGACCCATGCGCTGACGCAGGCGACGTTCACCGGCTTTGCACGCGAGCACGCCCCCCGGCTGGGGTATGTGAGCACACTCACCGCCTATGGCGAGGATTTCGCCGCGCTGCCCGCAGCGTATCCGCCGCAGCAAATCAAACGAGGCCTGGGCGAATATCTGGCGGCGCGTGGATTAAAGCAGTTGCGTATCGCCGAGACGGAAAAATATGCGCATGTGACGTACTTTTTCAACGGCGGCGTGGAAACGCCTTACGCTGGTGAAGATCGGGTGATGGTAGCGTCACCCAAAGTCGCCACCTATGATTTGCAACCGGAGATGAGCGCGCGTGAAGTCACCGACAAACTGGTAGCGGCGATTCACAGCCGCCAATACGCCGCCATCATCTGTAACTACGCTAACGGCGACATGGTGGGCCACACGGGCGATCTCGCCGCCGCAATCCGCGCGATCGAAGCGCTGGACGAATGCATCGGCCGCGCGGTGGCAGCCATGCAAGCCAGCGGCGGCGAAGTGCTGATCACGGCTGATCACGGCAATGCCGAAACCATGCTCGACACTACCACCCAGCAAGCACACACCGCGCACACCCTCAACCCGGTGCCACTGCTTTACATCGGCCGCCGCGCCAAAGCCAGCAGCGGCGGCGCGCTGCAGGACGTGGCGCCCACGCTGCTCAAGATGATGGGCCTGCCACAGCCCGTGGAGATGACCGGCAAGCCGCTGCTCGAATTCGAGTGAACGCGTCAGCAAAAGACCTTCATCGCAGCTGCGGTTTGCTGTTGGTTTTAATGTTTTCCTGCCCTGCCGCCTTCGCTGCGCCCAGCGCCGCTGTTGCCAAAGAAGAATTGCAGCAACTGCGCGGGCGCATTGAGGCGCTGCAGCAGCGGCTGGCGGGCGCGGAAGGTTCGCGCAACGAAGCTGCTGACGCACTGCGTGAATCGGAGCGCGCGATCTCTGACGCCAATCGCGATCTTGCCGAGCTGGCGCAAGCTTCCAGCGAAGTTTCACGGCGCACGGAAACCCTGCGTGGCGAGACGCACAAGGTTTCCGCTACGCTTGCGAGTGACCAGCAACATTTCGCGCGCTTGCTGCACGATCAGCATGTGCGCTACGGTGGCGGTCCACCCGAAATGCTGCGCTTGCTGTTGAGCGGTGAAAACCCCAACGACATCGCGCGCGCTGTGCACTATCTCGGTTATGTGGCGCGCGCGCGCGCCGACACCATACGCGCCATACGCGACAGCATGTCACGGCTCGCTACGCTGAGCGAGGAGACTGCGGCCGAGGCCGCCGAGCTGGTCGCCATAGGCGCGGCGCAAATTCACCAGCGCAAACGCCTGGAAGCCGAAAAACTCAAGCGCGCCTATGTGGTGACGCGCCTGTCGAGCGACATTGCTCGTCAGCGCAATGAAATCGGCGCCATGCAACGCAACGAAACCCGCATCAGCCGGCTGATCGAGCAGCTCGCGCGCGTCATTCCCCGCAGTGCGCCTGCGGCGCCGCCCAGCGCGGCCAAAGCGGCAGCATCGCGCCAGCGCAACGAGCGCATACCGGAGCCCACCACCGTAGTAAGGGCATTTTCGCGGCTGCGCGGCCAATTGGCGTTGCCGGTGCGGGGGGAACTTGCGGGCCGCTTTGGCACGCCGCGCAGTGATGGTGGGTTAACCTGGAAGGGGCTGTTTCTGGCGGCAAACAGTGGGGAATTAGTGCGTGCCGTCGCCGCCGGGCGGGTGGTCTACGCCGATTGGCTGCGCGGGTTTGGCAACCTGTTGATTATCGACCACGGCGAGAGCTACATGAGCCTGTATGGCTACAATGAAACCCTGCTCAAACGCGTGGGCGAGCACATAGTCGGCGGGGATGCGGTAGCCACCGTTGGCAGCAGCGGCGGAAGCGCGGAATCAGGTCTATACTTTGAGCTTCGCTACCAAGGGAAGCCTTTTGACCCTTTATCTTGGGCCGGCACACGGTAATGAGTGAGGGTAGCTTTTAAGGTGGCAGGGCAATTTTGCTGGCAGGGCGTATATAAAGTGCATTTTTTTCTGGAGCAGTTCATGCGTAACAAACTGGGGCAATTCGGCCTCGTCATCGCTGGTATTGTCATTGGCGTCGCGATCAGTCTTAACTATTCCGCGGTGGCACAGCGTGACGGCGCCTCGCGCCAGCCGTTGCCGCTGCCGATCGAAGAGTTGCGCGCGTTCACCGAGGTGTTTGGCCGTGTCAAGCAGGATTACGTTGAGCCGGTCGAAGACAAAAAGCTCATCACCGAGGCCATCAACGGCATGTTGACCGGCCTGGATCCGCATTCGGCCTATCTCGATCAGGAAGCGTTTCGCGAAATGCAGGTGGGCACGCAGGGCGAATTCGGCGGCCTTGGCATCGAAGTGGGCATGGAAGACGGTTTTGTGAAAGTGATTTCGCCGATCGACGACACCCCGGCGTCGCGCGCGGGCGTGATGGCGGGCGATTTAATCGTCAAGCTTGATGAAACCGCGGTCAAAGGCATGACCTTGAATGATGCGGTCAAGCAGATGCGCGGCAAACCCAACACGAATATACGGCTGACCATTGTGCGCAAGGGCGAACCCAATCCCATTGTGCTCACACTGACGCGCGCGGTGATCAAAATTCAAAGCGTTAAAGCCACCACCCTGGAGCCTGGCTACGCCTATTTCAGAGTAACGCAGTTTCAGGACGGCACCGGTGAGCTGCTCGCCAAGGCCATTGAAGCGCATGTCAAAGGCCCGATGAAAGGCATGATTCTCGACCTGCGCAACGATCCGGGCGGATTGCTGAACAGCGCGGTGGCGGTCACCGCGATGTTTGTCGACGCCGGCAAGCTGGTGGTGTACACCGAAGGCCGCGCGGAGGATTCCAAGATGCGGCTGAACGCCAGCCCCGAACATTATCTGCGTGGCCGCAACCGGCAGGATTTTGTAAGCAAACTACCCGCCGCCATTAAAAAGCTGCCGATGGTGGTGTTGGTCAACAGCGGCTCCGCTTCCGCTTCGGAAATTGTCGCCGGTGCGCTGCAGGATCATGAGCGCGCCGTCATCATGGGCCAGCAAACCTTCGGCAAAGGTTCGGTGCAAACCATATTGCCGCTGGGTAACAACACCGCGATCAAACTCACCACCGCGCGTTACTACACGCCGAACGGGCGTTCGATACAAGCCAAGGGTATTACGCCGGATATACCGCTGGAGAGCGCCATCGACAAAAACGCCAGTTTGCGGCTGCGCGAGGCGGACTTGAGTAAACATCTGGATGACGGCAAGTCGGCGGCGCCGGCGGCACTGGCTACGCCTGCGACTAAAGATTTAGAGAAAGAAAAAGCCCTCGCCGCCGCGCGCGCCAAATACAACTTCACGCCGGAGGGGCGGCCCGAAATCGATCCCAAGGAACTGCGTCCCGGCCCCGGTGAGGTGGTGTCCAAGAAAGACTATGAGTTGAATCAAGCGATGGCGTTTTTGAAGTCGCGCGCTGCATCTGCCACGGGCGCGAACTAAAAAGTCTGCAATAACAAATAGTTATCAACAATCCACGCCCGGTTGCGCCATGCCCGACCGGGCGTAATCCTTGCGGCGCCATGAACGACGAGCAATTACTGCGTTACAGCCGCCACATCCTGTTGCCGGAAATCGGCATCGAAGGTCAGGAAAAGCTGCGCGCCGCCCGCGCACTGCTCATTGGTGCGGGCGGACTGGGTTCGCCCATCGCGCTGTATCTGGCGGCGGCCGGCGTGGGCACGCTCACCTTGTGCGACGACGACAGCGTGGATCTCACCAATCTGCAACGGCAGATCGTGCATCGCACGGACGCCATCGGCCGGCCCAAGGTGGCCTCCGCGCGCGACACGCTGGCGGCGGTGAACCCGGAAACCCGGGTGGAAATGATCGCCTCGCGCGTCGCCGGTGACGAACTCGATCAGCTGGTGGCGCGCGCGGATGTGGTGATCGACGGCTGCGACAACTTCGCCACCCGCCATGCCGTCAATCGTGCCTGCGTTAAACACAAGAAGGCGCTGGTTTCAGGCGCGGGCGTGCGCTTCGATGGACAGGTTGCGGTGTTCGACAGGCGCGACGCCACTGCGCCGTGTTACGCGTGCCTGTTCCCGGAAGATACGCAAAGCGAAGAAATGCGCTGCGCGGTGATGGGTGTGTTCGCGCCGCTGACCGGCATCATCGGTTGCATACAAGCCGCAGAAGCGCTGAAAGTGCTGACCGGCGCGGGGGAAATTCTCAGCGGTAAATTGTTATTGATCGATGCGCTGACGATGGATATCCGCACCCTTCGGCTGCAACAAGACCCGCAGTGCGTGATATGCGCGACGCACGCCGGCGCATGAACGCCGCTGGCTACGACGTCATATCGAGCGAATCACCGCCGCCGTGCGTCGCCGCACCCTGCCCTAACAGCGCCTGCAAATCGCGCGTCACCATCGCCTGCGTCGGCGGATTGCGTCCCAGCATCTGCAGCAGCAGGCGCGACGGGAAATCGCAAAGCACAAGCGGCCGGTTCATCTTGATGCGCGCAGCGCTTTCGACGGTGGATCGAAGATGCGTGGCCTTGAACCCGGCCTTCGCGCTTTCAATGGCATCGGCCATCGCCAATTGTGACCGCGCGATGCCGAGCAACAGTTCCGCCAACTGTGCGGTGGTGAGATCAGACATGATTGAGCTCCTTATGGTTCAAGCCACTACGCCAGCACGCCTTCCATCAACTGCTTCCATTGCCGGCCCCACGCTTCAGCCGGGTCGCGCTTGAAGCCGCTTTTCGCGAACTGGTGCCAGCGGCCAATGATGTAGCTCATGATGAGATTGGCGTGCGCGGCGGCATCGACGTCTTGCGCGATTTCATTCGTACCGAGCGCGAAGCGCAGGGATTGGCGCAGCGTCGCCTCCAGGCGTTCATGGAGCTGATTGATACGCGTTTGCAGTTTCTCATCTTCATTGACCAGCGCATCGCCGATCAGCACCCTGGTCATGCCGCGATTTTTTTGCGCGAACCCCAACAGTACGCCGATCATAGCCTCGGCCTGCCGTAGGCCGCTTTTTTCCTCGGTGGTGATTTTATTGATGAGCGCGAACAAGGTCTGCTCGATAAACTCAATCAGCCCCTCGAACATTTGCGCCTTGCCGGAAAAATGTCGGTACAAGGCGGCCTCAGATACATCAAGACGCGCGGCCAGCGCGGCGGTGGTGATTTTTGCCGCAGCCGGACCTTCGAGCATGTGCGCCAGCGTTTGCAGAATCTGATTTTTGCGGTCTGAGGATCTGGCCACGCTTTTCCCCTACTGATATTTTTCAAGTAACCACGGCAGCCTTGACACGCTGCGCACGGTATTGTCGACATAGCCCGGTGCTTTGCTTTTCAACACGGACGCACCGGTTACCCATACCGTCTTCATCCCCAGCCGCTTGGCGGTGCGCAGATTATCCAGATTGTCTTCGACCATGATACAGCGGCGCGGACGCAAATGATGGCTGCGGCATAAACGCAGAAAACCGAAGGCGTCGGGCTTGGGGCGGTAACCGGTACGCTCTATGGTATAGACGGCGGAAAACAGATCCAAGATGCCCAGCGCGCGCAACACGCTTTGCGCGTAGTGCACCGGCGCGTTGGAGAACACAAACTTGCGTCCGGGCAGCCGGTTCAGGGTGGCGCGCAGCATGGGCTCGGCGATCAGCACGCGATGCAAATCCGGAAACTGATGCGTGTGCCACAGAAAATGCGCAGGATCGGTGTCATGATGCCGAATCAGGCCCAGGATTGTTGCGCCGTAACGCCGCCAGTAGCGGTGACGCAGGGCGTTGGCCTCAGCTTCGTCGAGGTTCAGATGCGTTTGCAGGTACTGGGTCATGGCGCGGTTGATGCGCGGAAACACATGCACTGTGGCATTGTGCAGCGTGTTGTCGAGATCGAAGATCCATGCGCCGCCGCGTTGCATCACGCCCATCAGTGGCTTTTAATCAACGTGCCCACCCCCTCGGCGGTGAGTATCTCCAGCAACAGCGCATGCTCGACGCGGCCATCGATGATGTGACAAGTATTGACGCCGTTTTTCGCTGCATTTAGCACCGAGGCGATTTTCGGCAGCATGCCGCCGTGGATGGTGCCATCGGCGAACAGCGCATCGATTTTTTCCGCGGTCAGGCCGGTCAGCAACTTGCCGTCTTTATCCAGCACGCCCGGCGTGTTGGTCAGCACCACCAGCTTTTCCGCCTTGAGGATTTCGGCAACTTTGCCCGCCACCAGATCGGCATTGATATTGTAGGACTCATTATTTTTGCCCACACCCACCGGCGCGATCACCGGGATGAAATTCTTGGTGTGCAGCAACTGCACGATGCCCGGATCGATGCTCTCGACCTCGCCCACCATGCCGATGTCGATAAACTGGCCGGGGTTCGTCGCATCCTGCATTTTCATCTTGCGCGCGCGGATCAGCCCGCCATCCGCACCGGTAAGCCCCACCGCGCGGCCACCGTGTTTGTTGATGAGGTTGACGATGTCTTTGTTAACCTGGCCACCGAGCACCATTTCCACCACATCCATGGTCTCCGCGTCGGTGACGCGCATGCCCTGGATGAATTCACCTTTTTTGCCGACTTTTTTCAGCCATTTGTCGATCTGCGGGCCGCCGCCATGCACCACCACCGGGTGCATCCCTACCAGCTTGAGCAACACCACGTCGCGCGCAAAACCCTCTTGCAACGCGGGATCGGTCATCGCGTTGCCGCCGTATTTCACGACGATGGTTTTGCCATGAAAACCCTGAATATACGGTAGCGCCTCGGCAAGAATATGGGCTTTAACAGTGGCGCTCGGCGAGTTTTCCGGACTTGTCATGGACAAACAGAGTTGAAGGTGAGGACTCGCTTATTTTACACGAGCAAAGCGGGGCGGCAATTAATGCCGCCCCGCCGCCGCCGTGTAAACGACGAATTGCTGGGTGATGCTGCATCGCGCGCTGTCGTAGCCGCGTATAATCACGCCGTGTTATATCGCCTTTTCTCCTACTTACCGGTTTGCGCTGCACTGTGTGCCGCTCCCGTGCGCGCTGCCGATCCGCCCGCCTCGCAGATCGCCGCACGCTCGTGGGCATTGCTCGATACGCAAAGCGGGCAGCTCATCACCGGCTACAAACACGATGAACGTTTCGAGCCTGCCTCGCTCACCAAGCTGATGGTCGCGTACCTGGTGTTTGATGCGCTCAAGCAGAAAACCATCAAACCCGAGCAAGTGGTGCCGGTGTCCGAGAAAGCGCGCCGTGCTACTGGCTCGCGCATGTTTATCCAGGCCGACATACCCGTCACCGTAAACGAGCTGCTACGCGGCATGATCATTCAATCGGGCAACGACGCCACCATCGCGCTGGCCGAAGCCGTGTCGGGCAGCGAAGAGGCTTTCGTCGCGCGCATGAATCAGGAAGCCAGGCGCATGGGGCTTAACAGCACCGAATTCGCCAATGCCACCGGCTTGCCCGCGCCCCGGCACACTGCCACCGCGCGCGATCTGGCGCAACTCACCGCAGCGCTGATACGCGAATTCCCGGAGCACTATCCGCTCTACGCACAAAAAGAATACCGCTACAACGAGATCACCCAACCCAATCGCAACCGCCTGCTGTGGCGTGATCCGACAGTGGACGGGGTAAAAACCGGCCACACCGAGGCCGCCGGGTATTGTTTGATCAGCTCCGCCAAGCGCGACAACCGGCGGCTGGTGTCGGTGGTGCTGGGTGCCACATCGGATGCCGCGCGCGCCGCCGAAAGCCAGAAACTTCTAAACTACGGCTACCAGTATTTTGATACCGTGCGCCTGTATGATGCGCAGCAAGCAGCCACTACGCCGCGCGTGTGGAAAGGTGCCAGCAACAACGTCAAAGCCGGCTTTGTGGCGGGGTTGTATGTCACCGTGCCCAAGGGTCAGGCGGGCACTCTGAAAGCCAGCATCGAAAGCCAGCAGCCGCTGCTCGCCCCCCTGCGCATCGGACAGCCCATCGCCACGCTCAAGCTGGAACTCAACGGCAAGCCCTATCACACGCTGCCGCTGGTGGCGCTGGAAGACGTGCCGGTGGCCGGTATACTGGGGCGCGCATGGGATGCGCTGCGCTTGTCATTGCAGTAAGTTTTGACTGAGGTGTTCATGAGCGAAATAGTCTATCTGAATGGTGCGTTCATGCCGCTGGACGAAGCCCGCATACCGGTGCTCGATCGCGGCTTTATTTTCGGTGACGGCGTTTACGAAGTGGTGCCCGCGTATACACGCCGCCCGTTTCGACTGGCGGAACATCTGCGGCGCCTGCAACACAGTCTCGACGGCATACGGCTCGCCAATCCCTTTAGCGACAGCGAATGGACAGCGCTGATGCACCAGATCGTCGCGAAAAATGAAGGCGACGACCAATCCATCTATCTGCAGGTTACGCGCGGCGTCGCCAGGCGCGATCACGCGTTTCCGCGGGACGTGAAGCAGACGGTATTCATGATGTCGAGCCCGCTGACCACGCCGCCGCAGGCGCAAATTGATAGGGGCGTGGCGGCGATTACCGCGTCCGATTTCAGATGGCTGAAATGCGATGTGAAATCGGTGTCGCTGCTCGGCAATTGCCTGCTGCGCCAGATGGCGGTGGACGCTGGCGCTGTGGAGGCCATCCTATTTCGCGACGGCAAGCTCACCGAAGCGTCGGCCAGCAATGTGTTCGTGGTGAAAAACGGCGTGCTGCTGGCGCCGCCGAAAAATAACCTGGTGTTGCCCGGCATTACCTACGACGTGGTGCTCGAAATCGCTCACGCGCGCGAATTTGAAGTCGAAGTGCGCGAAATCTCCGAAGCTGAAACACGCAACGCCGATGAAATCTGGGTTACCTCGTCCACCAAGGAAGTGCTCGCCATCACCACGCTCGACGGCAAACCGGTCGGTGACGGCGCGCCGGGCATGCTGTTTCGCCGCATGCACGCGTTGTATCAGGAATTCAAGCGTGAAGTCATGCGCGCTGCGTGAGGCGCGCGACGGCAACGCCGCATCATGCCATGACCGGGGAACCCAGCCTGCTCGATTTTCCGTGTGACTTCCCGCTGAAGATTATCGGCTATCAGCGTGCGGGCTACGCGCAGGCCATACTCGAAGTGGTCAAGCGCCATGCGGCCGATTACGACGGGGCCGAAATGGAAATGCGTCCCAGCAGCAAGGGTAAATACCTGAGTCTCACCTGCACCATACGCGCGACGTCGCGCAAGCAACTGGATGGCTTATATCAGGAACTTTGCGACCACCCGTTGGTAGTCAAGGTACTGTGAGGGTAGCGTGAGCGCGCCGCGAGCGAAGCGCGCGCGCAGCGCGTCACGCCTTCTTGGTGGATTTTTTGACGGCTACCGTTTTTACGGCCTTCTTGCCCTGCGGCCGCGAGTTGCCGTGAGAACCTTTGAACGTCTTGCCCTTCGCCGTGCGTTTATCGCCTCTGCCCATGCTGTTGCTCCTGAATAAAGGGTGGATTCTACTCCTGC
Source organism: Bordetella parapertussis (assembly GCA_945906815.1). Lineage (GTDB taxonomy): Bacteria > Pseudomonadota > Gammaproteobacteria > Burkholderiales > SG8-41 > UBA5216. Next base: position 90,274 of record CAMDRT010000002.1, on the reverse strand, counting down.
ACGCAGCGCAGCGTACGCCGCCAGCGCAATTATGTCCTTGCGTGCGGCCTCAACGCACGCGGTAAACGCTTTTGAACTCCGCAGGAAACAGCGCCGGAATATCGGATTTTGGATGCCGCACGTAAGCGGGAAATTCTTCGCACTGTAGTGCGAGTTTCTCCTTGTTGGTGAGCAACGCTTTAATGCCTTCGGCGCGCATTTGATAGACCTCGGACTGATACTTGCCGTAATTCTTCGAGTAGTCCGCCTGATTTTTCGAGGCGCGCTTGACGATGGCGGCGAAGCGGTTATCCAAATCATCAACAATGCGTTCATGCCGCGCGAACCAGTGTTGATAGGCCTCGGAAAATTCTTCGCGCTTCCCGGGCTGCGCGATGATGCAGGCGTCGCGCAATACCAGCACACGCTGATACTCGTTGTAGAGCGCGGCCAGATCGTTAGTGTAGGTGCGGGGTTCGGCAGCGCTGACGCCGCCGCATAAAACTGCCATCACAAAGGCAAGCCACACGCGCACGCAGGGCGGAGCAGATAAACGCAGGATCATGAGGTTGAAGATAAGGCGAAGAGTAAGCATGGAAAGTCGGCATTGTGCTACCGTTCACCCTAGAGGACAACTTTCACCGCCATGAACTCCCCGAGCGCGCATTTTTCACCGGCTATCCGCAACCGGGGGCTGATCGACTATGTGTCCGCGTGGTGCGCTATGCAGGCTTTCAGTGCTGCGCGCGACGCCACCACGCCCGACGAAATCTGGCTGTTGCAGCACACGCCTGTATACACCCTGGGACTTGCCGGCAAACCGCAACATCTGCTGTACGCCGGCACCGGCATTCCCATGGTGAAATCCGATCGCGGCGGGCAAATCACCTATCACGGTCCCGGGCAATTGGTGGCATACGTGTTGCTCGACATGAAGCGGCGCGGCCTGGGCGTGCGCACGCTGGTGCGTAAGCTGGAATCCGCCGTGATAGACTTGCTTGCAGAGTACGGCGTCGCGGCCCGCTACCGCGCGGATGCGCCGGGTGTGTATGTGACGCGTGACGGCAATGAGGCCAAAATTGCCGCGCTGGGCCTGCGCATCAAGAACGGCTGCTGTTATCACGGACTCGCGCTCAATATCGACATGGATCTCTCTCCTTTTCTGGCCATCAACCCGTGCGGATACGCGGGGCTGGCGGTCACGCAAATGCGCGACATATGCGCTTGGGGCGTGCGCGACTCGCTTGAAAACGTGAGTGCAAAGCTCACCTCGCATTTGCTGCGAGTATTGGCATGAGCCTGGTCGGGGAAAAACAAAAGGGCCAGGCCAAAACCGCGCGCATCCCGATTAAGATCGTGCCTGCAGTACCCTTGAAAAAGCCCGACTGGATCCGCGTGCGGCTCACTGACAGCCCGCGTTTTCGCGAGATCAAGCACATCTTGCGCAGCCAAAAACTGCATACCGTGTGCGAGGAAGCGAGTTGCCCCAACATCGGCGAATGCTTCGGCAAGGGCACGGCGACCTTCATGATTCTCGGTGATTTGTGCACGCGCCGTTGCCCGTTCTGCGATGTGGGCCACGGCAAGCCTCTGCCGCCCGATGCGCAAGAGCCGGTGCATCTGGCCGACACCATCGCCGCACTGAAACTCAAATACGTGGTCATCACCAGCGTCGATCGCGATGATCTGCGCGACGGCGGTGCCGCGCATTTCCGCGCGTGCATACGCGAAGTGCGCGCGCGTTCGCCGCAAACACGCATTGAAGTGCTGGTGCCGGATTTTCGCGGCCGGCTTGATGTGGCGCTCGACATACTTGCCGCGTGTCCGCCCGATGTGATGAACCACAATCTTGAAACCGTGCCGCGCCTTTACAAGCAGGCGCGCCCTGGGGCGGATTATGGTAACTCATTGCTTTTATTGAAAAAATTTAAAGAGAAATTCCCGCACATACCAGCAAAATCCGGTCTCATGGTGGGTCTGGGCGAGACCGATGACGAGATCCTCAACACCATGCGTGATCTGCGCGCGCACGCGGTCGATATGCTCACCATCGGCCAATACCTGCAACCCAGCGCACATCATCTGCCGGTGCTACGTTATGTTGAACCGTCGGTGTTCGACATGTATGCCGCGAAAGCCGCCGAGATGGGTTTCATACACGCGGCGAGCGGACCGCTGGTGCGCTCAAGCTACCACGCCGATCAGCAGGCACATGATGCGGGTGTGGCCTAGATTTTTTCTGTGAGCGTTGCTTCAAGCAACGCGTGCAACTGGCCAAAATCCGGCGCACCCTGAATACGGCTGACGATGTTGCCGCGTTTGTCGACAACAAACATCGTCGGCGTGAGTTTCACATTGCCAAACGCCTTGGCGTGGGCGCCTATGGGATCGAACGCGACCGTGAACGGCAGCGCGTTTTTTTCGGCATACGCCAGCACATAATTCGGCGGATCGTGGCGCATCGCCACCGCAATCGTGTCGAAGCCGCGCGCGCGAAATTTTTCGTAGGTGGCGATGAGGGCAGGCATTTCTTTAACGCACACCGCGCAATCGGTAGCCCAAAAATTCACTAGCACGACTTTGCCGCGCCGTTCGCTCAGCACGATGGTTTCGCCCTTGATCGAGGCAAAAACCGCTGGTGGGGCTGCGGTATTGCGAAATAACAGCGCATACGCACTTATGCCTATTGCCACGGCCAGCACGCACAGCATAGGATAATGAAACCTGCCCATAGGCTCAGGGGTAAATCTCGGAAGGAATGATCATGCTGCGCATTCTGAGTATTTTCGTACTGTCTGTCATCAGCGCTATGGCGCACGCACAACTTGCAGGGATCAGCAATACGGACGCAGCCAGCGGCCTGCGACAAGCGCTGACCGACGGCTCAGCGGCTGCGGTCGCCCAGCTCGGCATTGAAAATGGCTTTTTTGCCAATCCGCAGGTGAAGATACCACTGCCGCCGATGCTCGCCCGCGTCGAAGGCGCAATGCGCACTTTCGGCATGAAAAAACAGGCTGACGATCTGGTGCTTTCGATGAATCGCGCGGCCGAGGCCGCGGTGCCCGAGGCCACACAACTGCTGGTGGATGCGGCAAAGCGCATGACCTTGCAGGACGCCAAAGGCATACTCGCCGGTGGCCAGACTTCAGTCACCGATTACTTCAAGCGCACCACCAGCACGCAACTCACGCAGCGCTTTTTGCCCATCGTCAAACAGGCCACCGATCGCGTGGGTCTTGCGCAACAATACAACGGGCTCGCCGCACAAGCCGCGACCTTTGGCCTGATCAAGAAAGATCAGTCCACCATCGAAGACTATGTCACGCAAAAATCGCTGGACGGTCTGTATTTCATGATCGGCGAACAGGAAAAAGCCTTTCGCGCCAACCCGCTCGGCGCGACCAGCGACATCGTGAAGAAAGTTTTTGGCGCGCTGCGCTAGCTTAATCTTTGCGCGGGTGTGCGGCTGCGATGCTGTAGTCGGCTATGGCTCGCAACACGCCGGCGTCGTCGCCGATAGTTTTTGCTACACGCAGCTTAATCCCGCTCGCCGCGCGCGCCTGTGCTACGAGCTTCGGCAAATCAGCGCGCACATGCCGTCCGCCGCCGAGCAACAGCGGCACGATTACCGCTTTTTTTACACCCGCAGCCGCCAGTGTTTGCGTGGCTTGCACCAGCCCCGGTGACATGAATTCGCCGAACGCGAGCACCGTCGGACATTTCCCGCGCTTGGCGACATCCTTCAGCAGCCGCTCGAAAGGCTGGCGCCAGGCGGGACTGCGCGAGCCATGCGCGAACAGAATCAAGCCTGCACGCGGGGCCGTTGTTCGTTGGGTTTTAATAGCCGCCATCACTGCGCTGCTGTGGGCGCATTCGCCACGCGCGGGACGAAAGTCGCAGGCATCCGTATTGCCGTCTAATCCATCGCCTCGGGCGGCGCATTTGCATCCAGCGTGAACTGCCAGCCGAGGCTCTTGAGTTTTTCCACCATCTGCGGGCCAAACTTTTGCGCCACTTTCTCTGCCGTTTCTGGCACGCGTCCCACGTCGTCGAAGGCGTCGGCCTTGCCCTGAATGATCACCAGCAGATGCGCATCCGCATCTGAAATATTCTTGAAGGTGCGCGTTACCTGCGGCGGCATGGCAATCAGGTCAAACGGTTCGAGTACGGTTTTTTCTTCGCCTTTGTCGCCCCAGATCATCTCCCACTTGCCGGTCAGCGCCATGAAGGTTTCGTGCGTCTTCCAATGCACATGCAGGCCCGCACCGTTGCCCGGCGGGCAGGTCACGATGCCGAGGCGAAACACGCCGGCATCGCCGCCGGTCACCGGCGGCGTGGGCGCAAGCTGCCCGCCCAGCCCCGCGGGGGACATGATGTTGTAGGTGGTCTTGGCGGTAATCAGTTCCAGCACTTCAGGCGGTATGCCTTTGTTTGCACCGTGCTGTGCCTTGGTGGATTTCAGATCCTTGAAACGCGCAATGCGCGATTTCATTTCTTCCTGGGTGGGTCTTTTGGTCTGGGCCGGCATGATGTCTGCGCATTGTTTAAAAACAACGCGTGATTAATTATTTCCGGTGTGCGCCTGAATAGCGGCCTGCGGCCACTCCAATCCTGGCGTAACTACATCCGCGTAGACTTCGCCCACCATCACCAGTGCCGGGCCTGCGCCGAGGTTTTGTGCGGCAGCAGACAGCTTGCCTACGCTGGTCCGAATAATTTTGCGCTGCACGCTAGATGCATTTTCGACGATCACTAGCGGGCGTGATGCGGGTACGCCGTTGGCCATCAATGCCGCGCTGACCGCCTGCGCTTCACCTGCCGCCATGTAAAGCACGGCGGTATCGGCGGCGGCAGCGGCCTTGGCCCAAGAGTTTTGTTTGCTGCCCGCCGCCTCACGCGGGGTAGCAAACACCACGCTGCGCGCCACTGCGCGGCGCGTGAGCGAAAATTGCAGGTCGGCGCTGGCGGCAAATGCGGCGCTGATGCCGGGTACGATTTCGAGTGTGATGCCCGCCGCAACCAGCGCGTCGATTTCTTCCTGCGCGCGGCCAAACAACATCGGGTCGCCGCCTTTGAGGCGTAGCACGGTTTGATACTTCTTCGCCGCGTCGATCAACTGCTTGTTGATAAATCGCTGCGCGGTGGAATGTTTGCCGCTGCGTTTACCCACCGCGACTTTGATTGCGCGCGCGGCCAGGGCCAGCGTTTCGGGGTTTACCAGCGCATCGTGAAACACGATGTCCGCGTGTTCCAGTAACCGCGCGGCACGCAACGTGAGCAAATCCGTCGCGCCGGGGCCGGCGCCGACAAGATAAACGGTGCCGCTCATGCTGTTACCACGGGTTCGGCGTGTTGCGCGCCGCTGTGCGTGCGGCGCGCGCTGTGCCGAGGCGCACGCCGTCGTCGATCGCCGGCTGATAGGGCGCGCTGAAATCGCTGAACGCCGTCAGCGCAAGCTGCGGATTCTGATCGTCACGCAGCGCAAAGGCATCGAAGCCACAGCGCGTCATATAGAACAACTGGTCGCGCTGCACATCGCCTACCGCGCGCAACTCGCCGTTCCAGCCGAGCCGGCGCAACAAACGCGCTATCGAGTAACCACGGCCATCGGTGAATTTTGGAAAGCGCACGGCAATCAGCGCCAGTTTGTCGAAATCCTCGACCAGTAGACGCGGATCATCGGTGTTTTCGAGCAGCACGCCCCAACGCCCGTCTGCTGCGCTGCGCCCACGCCATGGCGTGCGCTGCTCACGCCAGATGGCCAGCGGCACGATCCAGTCGCCGGCCAGTGCTACGCCTGCGCTTAACGCAAGGGTTAACGCAGGTGAGCCGCCTTCGGCAGCAGGTTTAAGCGGCTGCCAGCTGTCGGGTGCGATGCGTTTGTTTTTTATCAGAGTCGCCATAGATATGCTTTTTAAAGGGTTCCACGCCCAGCCGCTGCACCACGTCGATGAAACGTTCTTCGGGAGCATCGCGCTGTTCGAGATAATACGCGATCAATTGCTCAATCACGTCGGGCACGTCCGCGCGCGCGAACGAGGGGCCGATGACTTTGCCCAGTGAGGCGTTGTTGCCCTGCGCGCCGCCGATGGAAATTTGATACCACTCCTCTCCGCCCTTATCGACACCAAGTATACCGATATGGCCGATGTGATGGTGCCCGCACGAATTCATGCAGCCCGAGATATTCAGATCCAGTTCGCCGATGTCGTGCACATAATCGAGATTTTCAAAACGCTCATCGATTGCCAGTGCCACCGGTATCGACACCGCATTGGCCAGCGAACAAAAGTCGCCGCCGGGGCAGGCGATAATGTTGGTGATGAGGCCGATGTTGGGCGTCGCCAGACCCAGCGCTTTGACTTCCCGCCACAGGGCATACAGTTCGCGCTGCTCGACATCCGGTAGCACCAGATTTTGCTCATGGGTGACACGCAGTTCGCCAAAGCTGTAGCGATCCACCAACCCGGCGATGGCCTCCAGTTGCACGTCGGTGACATCGCCCGGCGGCACGCCGGGGCGTTTGAGCGACAACGTAACCGCCGCGTAGCCGGGCGCTTTGTGCGCATGCACGTTGCGCCCATGCCAGCGCGCAAACGCACGGTCTGCTGCGAGATAGGTTTGCAACTCGGCATCCTGCTGCGGCAATCGGCGATAGGCAGGTTGCGTGAAGCGCGCTGCGATGCCATCGACAACTTCCCTGCTCAGCGTGCCGGGGCCATCGACAAGTTGCGCCCATTCGGCCTCGACCTCGTCGCGATACACCGCCAGCGTGCGTTCTTTCACCAGAATCTTGATGCGCGCCTTATATAAATTGTCGCGGCGGCCGTAACGGTTATAGACGCGCAGCACGGCTTCGAGATAGGTGAGCAAATGCTGCCACGGCAGAAACTCGCGCATCACTTTTCCGATCACCGGCGTGCGCCCCATGCCGCCACCGACGATGACGGTAAATCCGACTTCGCCTTGCGCGTCACGCACTGCTTGCAGGCCGATGTCGTGCAACAGTAGGGCGACGCGATCCTGCGTCGCGCCCGAAACCGCAATTTTGAATTTGCGCGGCAGAAATGCAAACTCCGGATGGAAGGTGGACCACTGCCGCAACACTTCCGTCCACACCAGCGGATTGATGATTTCGTCAGGGGCTACGCCGGCAAAGTGGTCCGTGGTGATGTTGCGGATGCAATTGCCGCTGGTCTGAATCGCATGCATCTCGACTGTGGCGAGGTCGGCAAGAATATCCGGCACCTGCGCCAGCTTGGGCCAATTGAACTGTATGTTCTGGCGCGTGCTGAAATGACCGTAGCCGCGATCGTATGTGCGCGCGATGTGCGCGAACATGCGCACCTGCGCCGATGACAACAGGCCGTAGGGCACCGCCACACGCAGCATCGGCGCGTGCTTTTGCACATACAGCCCGTTTTGCAGGCGCAGCGGCTTGAAGTCGTCTTCGGCCAGCTGCCCAGCAAGAAAACGCCGCGTCTGGTCGCGAAACTGTTCCACCCGTTCCGTGACGATGCGCTGGTCGATCTCGTCGTATCGATACATACTTAAAGCCCTTGTTTTGAATGACTTTTATTTACGGTTCTAGACCGGGTTGCGATCATCGTCTAACTCTTATATTCTGTAAACGACTATTTATGACTTTATTTATACGTTTTTCACATATAAGATCAATAAATGAACCTACAGCAACTTAGAGCTGTGCGCGAAACGGCGCATCAAAACTTCAATTTGACCCTGGTAGCAGGCGTGCTGCACACCACACAGCCCGCGATCAGCCGTCAAATTCGTGAATTAGAACAAGAACTTGGTGTGGAAATATTTACCCGCCGCGGCAAGCGGCTGACCGGCCATACTGCCGCCGGCCGTGAAATTGCAGCTATCGTGGAGCGCCTATTACAAGAACAAGCCAACTTACGTACCGCAGCAGCAGATTTTCGTAGCCGTGACGCCGGCGAACTGGTGGTGGCGACCACCCACACGCAAGCACGCTACGCGCTGCCGCGTGTGGTGGCGCAGTTCCGAAAAAAATTCCCGCAGGTGAAACTCGCGTTCCATCAGGCCGAACCGCAACGCATCGTAGATGCCGTGCGCAGCGGCGAAGCCGACATCGGCATCGCCACCGAATCACTGGCTCGCGCCACCGATTTACTGAGCTTTCCCTGCTACACCTGGAATCACGTGGTGGTGGTGCCCGCCGCTCACCCGCTCGCGGTAACCGGGCGCCTGACACTGGAAGACCTGGCGCGTTATCCGATCGTGACCTACGAAGTGATCTTCACCGGCCGTCCGCACATCGACGAGGCGTTCGCGCGCGCCGGCGTGCAGCCTGACATCGTGTTGACTGCGCTCGACTCCGACGTGATCAAAACCTATGTGCGCGAAGGCCTCGGCATCGGCATCATCGCCGCCATGGCCTTCGACGAACGAACTGACAGCGATTTGCGCGCGCTTGACGCCGCACATTTGTTCGCCAGCAACGTCACCCGGCTGGCGATCCGGCGCGGCGTGGAGCTGCGATCCTATGTATATGATTTTATTGAATTGTTTGCGCCGACATTGACGCGAGCCACGATTACGCAGGCGCTGCACGCGAGCGCATCAGATTTGGCGCGGGAATACAGTATTTGATACCGTCCGCGTGCCGTGACCAAAATTCTCGCCCCCCAACCTACTGAAAATCGCACTCAAAACCGGCACATGAAACCTAGTCGAAACGATCCCTGCCCTTGCGGCAGCGGCAAGAAATACAAACACTGCTGCCTGATTGCGGCAACGAGCGCGATTTCGGCTCCTGCTGATTTGGCATGGCGCAGGATGCGCGCTTTGCTCGAGGGTTATGCGTCCAGAATGCTGGGCTTCATCCACGAGGCCTACGGTCGCTCGGCGATCCATGAAGCCTGGGGAGAATTCATCGGGCAGGATGATGTCGAGCTCGATATGAATACGCCCCTTATGCAGCTGTTCATGCCCTGGTTCTTCTCTTGCTGGTCGCCTGATGCAGCCGATACGCGGGTGGTGAAGCAGTCCTTGTACGACGTCATCCCCATCAAGGCGTATCTAGCGGCGCAAGGAACCCGCATTGATCCACTGCTGCGGCGCTACATGGAATCGCTGCTGAGTGCACCGTTTACATTCTTCGAGGTGATGTCATGCGTCCCCGGACAGAGCATGGATTTGCGCGACATCCTGACGCGTGAGGAGTACGCCGTCACCGAGCGCTCGGCGTCAAAAGGGCTGCAGCGGGGCGATCTGTTATTTGGACAGCTCGCGTCAGTAGACACACTGACGATGCTCGAAGCCAGCAATGCGTTTGCGATTCCTCCTCTGGAGAAAGCACAGATCATCGAACTGCGCGCGCGCATGGCCTCTGCCCATCCGCTGATGACGCGTCAAATCCTGCGCGACTACGATTTCGAGTTGCTCGAAGTGTTTCACGAGATCGCCGAGCGTGTCTTCCATCCCAAAATGCCGACTTTGCAGAACACTGACGGCGAGGCGCTTTCACCGCACAAGCTTGTGTTTGATCTCCATGTGCCGCCGCAAGCTGCGTTTGATGCATTAAAGCACCTTGGGCTTGAGCTATCGGAAGAAGAGCAGTTGGCGGACGCAACGCATGATGCCGCAGGCCAACTCACCCATGTGCGTTTTACCTGGATGAAGCGCGGCAACAAGATGCACGCCGCATGGGACAACACCACCATGGGCACCCTAGAGATTGACGATAAGCGCCTCATCGCAGAGGTCAATTCGGCGGCGCGGGCCGCTAGCGTACGTCGGTTGATCGAGACTGCACTCGGTGACAGTGTTCGCTATCGCGCGCGCGAAATTCAATCCCTTGAAAAAATGCTGGCCGAATCACGCACCGCGGACGGCGGACGCGGCAGTGCTGCCGCAGAGGAGCAGCAGCGGCTTAAAGAACTGCCTGAAGTGCGCGAGAAACTCATGGCGATGACGGCGGCACACTGGGAGCGCTGGGTGGATCTGCCGGTTCCCCTACTTGGAAACCGCACACCGCTGGATGCGGTCAAGGATGCAGATGGCCGCGAGCTCGTCGAGTCGCTTATCCTTCAGGCGGAACGGCACGCCCAAACCAATGTGCCCACCGACCCGGCGGTATTTCTGCGCTTGCGTAAACGGCCGGGTCTCGTAGAGAACTGATCCTGCGGCGGCTCTAATTGGGCACGCGTAGCGGCGATCGAGAAAATTCATTGATGACTAAAACAATTTTATGCTTGGCCGATTGACCTTTCTACTGCTGCTGGCGCTAGGCTGCGCCGCCTTCGCGCATGCTCAAGATACCGCGACGCTTGCGCGCGAGCTGGTGAGCGTCAAAGGTGGTTACGTTGGCAAAAAACGCCAACTCGAAGAGATGCGCATCCGCGCCTACATCCCGATTTTGCTGAAAGCGGTGGGCAAGGGAGCGGTGTGGAAGCCCGGGCATCCCCATTGGGCGGAGACCGAGCGGCGCATCACCAGCGAATGGCGCACGCTCTACGCAGATCACATGGCTCGCATCGGGCGCGATGCGAGCTTCATCTGGATAGACGAGGCACTGGCACGTGAATACGCGCGGCTGTTCAGCGCGCAGGAACTCGAGGCATTACTCCAGTTTTACCGTTCCGCCGCAGGCATCGCACTGCTGGCGCTGGAAACAGCGTTTCTCGATTTTTATCCCGAGGCCATGGCGCGCGCGCTAGCGCGGGTGATGATCGGGCACGACACGCTGTCTGAGCGCGAGCGCGCGGCGTTTCGCGCGCCGGCCAATCGCGAGCGGCGCGAATTCGTCAGGCTGTTTGAAAGCGCAACACTGCTGTATGAGGAAAGCCTGCGCATCGGCGGCGCCTGGGTAGCGGCCAATGACGCCGCCCTACAGCATGGCGCGCTTGCCACCGCCGCCGATAGCATCGATGCACTGCGGCTGGCGATAGCGGCGACCACCCTCGCCGAAGTGCGGGAATTTATGCAATCCGACGCCGCGCGCAAGGCGCGCGAATTTCTCGCGGTGGCTCTGGTCACCGTCACGCCGGCACACGAAGATGCAGCGCAGGTGCAGCGGGAAGAGGCCGCTTTTTACCAGGGGCTGGCGGCGTTGTCCGTGCAGTGGCGCGCGCTGGCGGCAAGCACAGCGGAGAAATAAGCGGTCGCAATCATGGGCGCTACAGCGCCGCCATGCGCGTAGTTACCGCTGGGGCCGAAATACAGCGAACACCTTGTCAGAATTGGTGATCCACGATTCGAGAAATACCGCTGCGTCAGGTTGCTTGTGACCCAGCGCGTGCATAGCGCCGACCAGACAAAACCAGTTGAGCAACTCGTGGTGTCCGCGATCCTCGATCTGTTCCAGCGTGGTGTTGCGCCAATAGGCCCAGTCACCCTGCTGTAGCGCCTGGTAGTAGCGTTTGTCCGCCTCGACATCCGGGTACAAGCGCGCGTGTTTGCGCACCAAAAAGGAATGGCTCCAGCTGGACGACGCGATAATCGCCACGCGCCATGGGCTGAGTTGCAGCGCCCGCGCCACAGCGCCCCCCACATCAAAGCAGCGCCACGGCTGCGGCGCCGGCGGGTCGAGTGCACTGAGATCATCTCCTGCCCCCGGCAATTGCGCGGACGACGATGGCGATATGGCGGTACCGCGCGCGCCGATCAACCAGCGTCCGTAAGCGTTCACTGCAAACGGCACCACCGGATAATCAAACCCCTTGCGGTCATAATCGAGGTAGAGCACCGAATTCGCGAACGCGTGTCCCAGCGCATGGTGCAGCGGCTTGTAGGCATAGGCGACATCAATGCCTTCGGTCAGCAGTGCACTCGCCAGATACTTACCGCCTGCGCGATGGCCCTTGACGGTAATGGTGTGGTCCTCGGGCTCGTCCCACGCGTTGCGCCCGCGGCGATAACCCTTCCATGGCTGGATGTCCACCGCATCGTAGGCGAGCACGGAAAAGGCCGGCACACAATCTTCGCGGAAATTTTCGTACTGATCGTCGCCCCAAATCAACACGAAGTCGGGTTTGAACGCGTCGAGTTCCGCGCGCATCCTGCGGAACTGGTCGATCAGATCCTGACGGTGCTTATCGGAATGCGCCTGCCCGTGGTCGTTGCCCCACTGCTCGCGCATGGCCGGCGGCCAATTCTCCACCGCGCGCAAGTGCTCGGGGAGCGCGCCATCCTCCAGCGCCTGTTGCAGACGCCAGCTCATGTTCACTTTGGCAGCAAGGTTGGGGTAGTGCGTGATGCCGAGACCGAGTATCTGACCCACGATGCATCTCCTCTCGCGAAGGGCGATTTGCGCTATGGCCGCCGTGGCGGCGCATACAAGATTCAAGCGTCGCCGGATGCCACGGTGCGAGGCGTAGGGCCGGCCACAATCCGTGCCGCCCGTATGCAACAAGCGGCCTGATGCGCAATCGCCGCCGGCACCGGATGTACGCCCGCCAGTGCGCCGTTGATCCAATCCGCCGTCACCGCAGCGTCGCGGCTGTCAGGCAATTGCGGGTTCTCGGCCGCCCCTGCACGCCAGGATTCGACTGACACGCCGTCGAGCCAATCCACTGCCGGTTCGCGCCGCGGATGCGCTACGGCTTCGCCCTCCGCGCCACGCAGCAACAGGGCGTTGGCGGCATGGCAGGTAAAAAACGCGCGCATGCGGGTTATGTATTCGGGATGCGTCACGCTCACCAGCCGCACTGCCGGGGTGTTGAAGGGCTGCAGCATCTTCGCTAGCGTATGCCCCGAACTGCGCACGCCCATCGCACGCCGCAAGGCGAGCACGCGCGCCAGCGGCGGCGCGAGCACCTCAATGCCGATCAACGCCAGGCCGTGTTGATGCAACTGTGATTGCGCTTGCGCCGGGGATTGTGCGGCACTGACACCCATCGCCAGCAACACCTCATGCGTGCTCACGCGGCCGGGGTCAGCCGTTACCCCCTGCACCAACACCGGCACGCCTGCGCGCGCCACCAGCTGCGCCAGCAATGGTGTCAAATTGGGCAACTGCCGCGCGCCGTTATACGCCGGGATCACCAGCGGCACAGTACCCGCAGGTGCGCTTAAATGCGGGTAACTCGTCTCGCACGCAGCAAGGAACCCCGCCAGTTCCTCCAGCGACTCGCCCTTGATGCGCAGTGCCATCAGCACCGCACCCAACTGCAAATCCGGTACTGCGCCGGCCAGCATCGCGGCAAACAACGCCTGCGCGTCGTCACGGTTCAAATCGCGCGCAGCGTTCTTGCCGCGGCCGATTTCCCTGATGATGCGGGTGAGGTCGCTGGTTTCCACGGGTGTATGATCGCACAGTCGGCGAAAGCGTACTCACTCTTGAAAGCATCCATAAAAACATGCGCTTCTTGATTCAAGCCGTCGTCATCGCTACGTTAAGTATGGCGCTGGGGTGCGTCACTCCGGCACTGGCACAGCGGCGTGGCGGCGGCCAACCCGGCGCTGACTTTGGGCAGTCGCAGCCCAGTGCCGGGCTGTCGGTCCGCTTCGAGGGAGGCGCCCTTTGCACCCCGATCGCCTCGCCTTACGCCTCTCCCACGCGTTACGACGGCAGCCCGCGTAAAACGGGTGGTGCTGCTGGCAAGCATGGGGGTATCGATCTGTCGCTGAATGAAGGAACGCCGCTGCTTGCCATTGCGCCGGGCCGGGTGTTTGCCGTCGGCGAAGGCGGCATGATGGAGGGAATTTATGTCTGGCTGCTACATCTACCGCAGCATACCGGGTTGCCATTTGCGTTTCTGTCGAAGTATCAGCATCTGGTCGAGAAGCCGCGTGTAGAACCGGGCAAGCTGGTACGATTGGGTCAAACCATCGCCCTCTCGGGAAAAACAGGAACAGTGGGCGGTCATTATAGGGAGGCCGGCTACCCACATTTGCACCTGACACTGAGGGCAATACATGAGCATAAGCTGCCGCTGGTTGACCAGGCGAACGGTGAATTTCTGATGGGCCGGGACACTACCATAATCGACCCTTTGACGATCTATATTCCCAACCTCAAAACGCCCACTGACGGCGATGCTTTGGCAGGCGACGTACGCCAGCTGGCGGTGGGATACGTCGACGGCAGCGGCAAAGTTTTTCCTGCGGCTGCCCGATTCGTGTGGCCCGTAGCCTGCCAGTGAGAGGCGCTGACCGGTTCACACTTTCGTCCCCGCTGCAATGGCGTGCGCAGCGTTCTTGCCGCGGCCGATTTCCCGGATGATGCGGGTGAGGCCGCTGCTTTCCACGGGTGTATGATCGTGGGCTGTTCATTGCTTGGGTATAGCCACAAGTAGCACAGCCGCCATACGCACCAGCACCGCCTTCAGCGGCGCGTGCGGTTTCTGGAATACTGCAAGACGTAACCCTTCTAAGGAGCATGCTTCATGGCAAACAAGATTCGTCTGGGATTTATAGGCGCCAACGTTGGTTCGACCTGGGCTTCCCAGTCACACTTCCCGGCGCTGCGGGCCAGCCCCGATGTCGAACTGACCGCGGTTTGCACGCGCAACCCTGAGAGCGCGGAGGCGGCGCGCGTGGCATTCGGTGCGAAACTCGCGTTCACCGATTATCGCGCGATGGTGGCATCCCAAGAAATCGACGCGGTGGCGGTGGTGGTGCGGGTGCCATCGCACTATGAAACGACCAAGGCCGCTATCGAAGCCGGTAAACATGTCTACACCGAATGGCCGCTGGGGCGCACCACCGCCGAAGCCGAAGAACTGGCGGCGCTGGCCCGTGCCAAGGGCGTGCTGACGGCCTGCGGCCTGCAATCGCGGGTCAGTCCCGCACTGCTTTATATCAAGGAACTGATTGAAACCGGTTATGTGGGAGAGGTGCTGGCCTGTCACGTCACCACCATGCGTGACGGCACACTGGAGCGCCCCTCCAGCCGCACCTGGCAACGTGATGCCAGTCTGGGCGCGAACACCCTGACCATCGCTAACGGCCATGTCATCGACGCCTTGCGCTTCGTGGTGGGCAATTTCGCGCGGGTGGCGTGTATGGTCACCACGCAGGCCAAGCAATGGTACGAGACCGACACCAAAAAGATGGTGGATGTCACCTCGCCGGACAATGTGCTGGTTAGCGGACAGTTGGTGAGCGGCGCGGTGGCGTCGGTGCATGTGGGTGCCGTCCCCTGGGCCGGTGGCGGTTTTCGGATGGAGATCTTCGGGCGTGTAGGCACGCTGGTCGCCACCGGCAGCGTCTCGTCGCAGCGCGGTGAGATGCTGCGGGTGCAGGGTGCACAGCGTAGCCAGACGTTGAGCGAGCTTGCGATACCGGAGCGCTTCAACCATGTTCCTGAGAGCTTCCCGCGCGGCGATCCGTTCAACGTCGGACAGATGTATGCGCTGTTCGCCGAAGTGATCCGCACCGGTAAGAGTGACAGTCGCCTGCCGACGTTTGACACCGCGGTTGGCCTGCATCACTTCATCGACACCCTCCAGCAGGCTTCGGATGCTGGTCGGACGTTGCCGGTGGCCTGATATGGCTAGACCTGAAATCGAAGGCGATTGGGTGATGGGTTGGCCGGACCGCAAGCGCGCGGTGATCAACGCCGGCAAAGACACGCAGGGTCGCGTCATCAATGGCCGTGCGCCGATTACCGAACTCGAAGGTCTGCTCACGCCCACCGATGCCTATTACGTGGTGAATCAGCTGGAGGTGCCGGAGCCGATGCATCCCGACGACTGGATTTTGTCCATCGGCGGGCTGGTGGATCGGCCCATCGAAATGTCGCTGAAGGATTTGCGCAAGCTGCCGGGCCGCACGGTGCGTGCCGTGACCGAGTGCGCAGGCAACGATGCAGGTTTTTTTGATTACCAGCAAAGAGGCGGCAACAAGCCCTCGCGCATCAACCAACAGGACATGAATGCGCGCGCGGCGCAGCGCGAGAAAAACATCGTGCCCAGTAGCGATCAAATCAGCAACGAATCCACCACCACCTGTGCGGTGAGCGCGGGTGAATTCACCGGCGTGCCGCTGATGGAAGTGCTGAAAAAGGCGGGCATCAGGGATAACGCAGTGGCGGTGCGCTTGCGGGGGTTCGACCGAGGGCAGCCCGATCTTGCCGTGCAGTACCGCTCGGTGGGACGCTCCGATTTCAAGCTGGTCGATCCGGGTATTATCCATTACGAAAAAGGCCTGCCGATGGCCAAAGCCATGCACCCGGACACGTTGCTGGCGTGGTCGATGAACGGCGAATGGCTCACCCACATCCATGGCGCGCCGGTGCGCGTGGTGACGCCGGGCTGGTCCGG
This sequence comes from Bordetella parapertussis, assembly GCA_945906815.1. GTDB lineage: Bacteria > Pseudomonadota > Gammaproteobacteria > Burkholderiales > SG8-41 > UBA5216. Next base: position 74,045 of record CAMDRT010000002.1, on the reverse strand, counting down.
TAACTGGTGGGTGAAATGGCTGGAGCAGATCGAAGTGCTCGACCACCTGCCACAGTATTACTATCAGCATCACTACTTTACCTATGGCAACGGCCCCGACGACCCCCAAAAAGAAATGATCACGGCGATGGGCGTGCGCTGCATCATCCTCAATCCGCTGGACGAGGATTCGCCGCTGGAACGTGGCACGCACAAAATACAAGGCCGCGCATGGAGCGGCATGGGTAGGGTGCAGCGTGTTGAAGTGAGCATCGATGGCGGCAAATCATGGGCCGATGCCCATCTCGAAGAGCCGCTCGAACGCTGGTTGTGGGTGCGCTGGTCGCTGCTGTGGGAGGTGGATAAGCCGGGCGCCTATCAGATCATGGCCCGCGCCACCGATGAGACGGGACGTGTGCAGCCGCAGATACCGTGGAATTATCAGCGCAAGCATTTTGATGGGATAGTGCCTACCGACGTCACCGTCGACTAGGTCGTGAGGGGTAAGGCGTGAGGCGTACCTTGCCGCCTGCGCGCTTCACGCCTCACCTCTCACGCCTCACGCAAAATGCACCTCGTCGTTTGCATCAAATACATTCCCGATCCCGAAGCCGCTTTCAGCATGTTCAGCATCGATGCGCAGGCGCGGAAGATGGTGCCGGCAGCGGGGTTAAAACATGTGGTCAGTCCGTTCGATGAACAAGCCATCGAGGCGGCGCTGCGCATACGCGAAGCCCACGCAGGCACACGCATCACGGTGCTGACGCTGGGCGATGAGACGTCGCGCAACGCGCTGAAACACGGCCTCGCGATGGGTGCGGACGATGGCGTGCTGCTGGCGGATGCCGCATTCAATGAGGGCGACAGCGTCACCACGGCGCAGGCACTGACGGCGGCGGTGAAAAAACTCGGCGCCGTCGATCTGGTGTTGAGCGGAAGACAGGCGGCGGATAGCGATGCCGGCATCGTGGGTGCTGCGGTGGGCGAGTTGCTGGGTGTGCCGGTGCTGAGCTTTGCCATGCAGGTGAGCGTTGCGGATCATCAGCTGCGCGTGGAGCGCGTGCTGGATGACGGCAGTGAAATCGTTGAAGTCATGTTGCCGGCGGTGGTGACGGTGTCGAATGAAATAGGGCCGCCGCGCGCGCCTACCCTGCGCGAGACCATGCGCGCTGCCCGCAAGCCCCTCGTGCAATGGTCGGCGCTGGATTTGGGCTTGCAGGCGTCGACGCTTGCCGCGCGCTGCGTGCGCGAACGATTGTTTGTGCCGGTGAAGGACGGCCGCTGTGAGCTGATTGCCGGCGCCACGCCTGAAGAACAGGGCGCGAAGCTGGCGTTGCGACTGCGTGAGGCGCGGGTGCTATGAGCGGTGCGCTGGTGATCCTGGAACTGGTTGGTGGCAAACCAGCGGCGGTGGGCCTGGAGTTGCTCGCGCTGGCACGCACACTTGCGGGCGGCGCAAGGGTTGCAGCGCTGGCGCTGGGCGCGGATCAGCGCGTCGCGCAAACATTGATCGCGCAGGGCGCTGATAGGGTTTACCTAAGCGACGATCCTGCCGCCGCTGCCTACAACAGCGATGCGTGGACAGGTTGTGCAGCGGGCCTCGCGCGCGAACAGAACCCGGCAGTGATACTCACTGCGCACAACAGCAGCGGCGCCGATCTCGCGCCGCGGCTCGCGTTTCGCCTCGACTATGGCTGTGCGACCGGGTGTGTCGCCATAGCCGAGCATAACGCTGCGCTGCAGTTCACGCGTCCCTGCCATGGCGGCAACGCACGTGAAATAGTGAGCTTCAAAAACCGCCCGGCGGTAGCGACGGTGCGCCCGGGCATCTACCGCGCGCTGGCGGCTGATGTGACGCGTAGCGGTGAGATCGTTGCGGTGGCATTGCCGCCGTCGCGCGTGCGCGTGATCGAACGCAAACGCGACAGCGGCGGCGCACAACGCCTTGAAGACGCCAAAGTCATCATCGCAGGCGGTCGCGGATTGAGCGGGCCGCAAGGGTTCAAAGTGTTGGAGCCATTGGCCGCTATACTCGGCGGCGTGGTGGGGGCGAGTCGCGTGCCCTGCGATCTCGGCTGGTGCCCGCACGCGATGCAGATCGGGCTTACCGGGAAAACTGTAACGCCGGAGCTGTATATAGCGGTAGGCATTTCCGGTGCCAGCCACCATCTCGCCGGATGCGGTAATGCAAAGACTATGGTTGCGATCAACAGCGATGCGGATGCGACGATTTTTCGGGATGCGAAGTTTGGTGTGGTGGGAGATTATGCGAAAGTCGTGCCGGCGCTGACGGCAGCGATACGTGCTTTGCCGTCGGTTACGTAAGGTATTGTTTTAAAAATATTTTTGACCTAGTTCTGGAGAACCACATGGCACTTGAAGCCTTACTGGCGGAATACGAAGCACGCCGCGCCAAGGCGCTTGCCGGCGGCGGCGCTGACAAGTACGCCAAGCGCAGCGCGAAAGGGATACTCAACGCGCGCGAGCGCATCGCAAAACTGGTGGATGCGGAATCGTTCATCGAATCCGGATTATTTGGTACCTCTGGCGTATATCCCGAGCAGGCCGATGAAACGCCAACCGACGGCAAGATCGCGGGCTACGCCAAAATTGACGGTCGCGATGTGGCGGTGGTGGTGAATGATTTCACCGTCAAGGGCGCATCGACTTCGTACACCAACGGCAAAAAAGTCGGCCACATGAAGCGCACCGCCATCGAGCGCGGCATGCCGCTGGTGCTGCTGGGTGAATCTACCGGCGCGCGCCTGCCTGATGCCATGGGCGGCCACGGCATGGGTATGCTGCTGGGCAACGACAACACGCAGTTCCGGCGCACGCGCGAGACGCCGATGGTGGCGGCGGCGTTTGGTCCGTCGTTCGGATCATCGACGTGGATGATTTGCCTCAGTGATTTCGCCGTCATGCAAAAAGGTGCGACCGTCGCGGTTTCCAGTCCCGGCCTGGTGTCGATGGCGCTGGGCGAAAAAGTGAATGCCGAAGACCTGGGCGGTTGGCGCTTGCACTCGGATATCACGGGGCTGGTTGATCTGGCCGTCGACACCGAGGAAGAAGTGTTCGAGGCGATCAGAAAATTTCTCTCGTACATGCCCAGCCATCACAAGGAAGCGCCGCCAGACGCGCCGGTGCCCGCGGGATCGGGCGCGGACATGGACAAGGTGTTTGCCATGCTGCCGGAGAGCCGCACGCAGGTCTACGACATCAAGCGCATCATCCGTTGCGTGGTGGACAAGGACACGATGTTTGAACTGAAGCCGAGGTTCGGCAAAAGCGCGGTTACCACCCTGGCGCGCCTGGGCGGCAAAAGTGTCGGCATCGTCGCCAACAATCCGCTGCATCGCGGTGGTGCGCTCGACGCCGATGCCTGTCGCAAGATTGTCGATTTTCTGGTGTTGTGCGATTCGTTCAACTTGCCCATCGTGTTGCTGGTGGATACGCCGGGATTTCAGATCGGCACCGAAGCCGAAAAAGCCGGCGCCCCCGGCCGCATCATGAATTTCATGAACGCGATGACTCTGCTTACCGTACCGCATCTGTCGGTGATTATTCGCAAAAGTTATGGGCGCGCCTATGTGTGCATGGGCGGCGGGCGGCACTCCGATGACATCGCGGCATGGCCCAGTGCGGAAATCAGTTTCATGAGCCCTGAATTCGCCACCAAGATTGTGCATGGCGTGGGTCAAGGGGAAGCGGGCTATGAGGATGCGTTGAAGGATATTGAGAAAGGCATCGACGTGTGGGGCCTGGCATCGGTGTACGCGGCACAGGCAGTGATCCGCCCGCAGGAGACGCGCGATTATTTGATTCGTATGCTGGATGTCTACAAATTGCGCATGACCAAGGGCGTGGGGCAGCATTTGATGCGCAATTGGCCGACTTCTTACTAACTTCGTGAACGAGTGAACGGGTGAACAAGTGAACGAGTAACCCCAAAAAACCACTCCCTCCCCCGCGCGCGGGGGAGGGCTGGGGAGGGGGCACCCGTTCACTCGTTCACCCGTTCACGCACTTAACGGAAAGACATGTTTAGCAAAGTCATAGTCGCCAACCGCGGCGCTGTCGCAGCCAGAGTGTTACGCGCCCTCAACCACATGGGCATCCAGTCCGTTGCGCTGTATTCCGAGGCCGATGCCGACGCGCCGTACCTGGCGATGGCGAGTGAAACCTACGCCATCGGCGCAGCCCCCGCGCGTGAAAGTTATCTGAATCAGGAGTTGATCCTCGACGTGGTGAGGAAATCGCAGGCCGATGGCCTGCATCCGGGTTATGGTTTTTTGTCGGAGAATGCGGCCTTTGCACAGCGTGTGATTGATGTGGGATCACGCTTTATCGGGCCCTCGCCAAAGTGGATAGACGCGATGGGGCACAAGACCCGCGCGCGCGAACTGGCGGCGCAGCATGGCATGCCGATGTCCAAAGGTTCGCCGGTGTTGCCGCTGGACCATGAGGCGATACTCAAAATCGCGCGTGACATCGGTTATCCGGTATTGGTGAAGCCTGCAGGGGGTGGTGGTGGCATCGGCATGCTGCCGGTGCAAGACGAAGCGCAATTGCTGGAAGCGGTGGAACGCTCGCGCTCGATGGCGAACCGCGGCTTCGGCAGCGCTGAGGTCTATCTGGAGCGCTTGTTCGAGCGGCCGCGCCATGTGGAGTTTCAGGTGTTGGGCGACCAGCACGGCAACCTTGCCCATCTGTTCGAGCGCGATTGCTCGACCCAGCGCCGCAACCAGAAAGTGATTGAAGAAGCGCCGGGGCCAAAAATTGCACGCGGCAAAGCAGCCGCAGTCGCGCAACATATCACCGGCATCCTGCGCACCTTGGGCTATGACAATATAGGCACGGTGGAAATGCTGATGGGTGCGGACGGCTCGTTCAACTTTCTGGAAATGAACACGCGTTTGCAGGTGGAACACGGCGTGACCGAGGAAGTCACCGGCGTCGATTTGGTGCAAGCGCAAATACGTGCCGCCGCGGGCGCACGTTTGGCGGAAATTTTGCCGCACCCGATCACCGTGCAAGGCCACGCGATCCAGGCGCGCGTGTATGCGGAAGACCCCAAGAATTTCTACCCGTCGCCGGGCAGGCTCAATGTATTTCGTCCGCCGGCGCACGCGGCGGTGCGGGTGGAGACGGGCTACGCGGAAGGTCGCGAGGTGACGCCGCATTATGATCCGATGATCGCGAAAGTGATTGTGCATGCCCCTACACGCGAGGCCGCTATTGACCAGTTGGTGGTCGCGCTCGAGGCGTTTGAGATACAGGGGTTGAAGCACAATATTCCGGCGGTGCTTGCCATCCTGCGTAGCGAACAATTTCGTGCCGGTGATGTGCATACCGGATTACTATCGGAAGTGTTGAAGAAAAAGGTTTGATGATTGCGCTGTATTACCGGGCACCAAAGACAGTCCCTTCCCCTTCAGGGGGAAGGTTAGGATGGGGGTGGGTTCTCTGCCTACTATTGATCCCACCCCCATCCCCGCCTTCCCCCTGAAGGGGAAGGAGCTTCCTTGGTGGTGGAAGTGTAGATATCTATGCCCCGGCGGGGGGCGAAACTAAGGAGGAAATCATGAGCGAAGCTGAAGTAGTTCGATTTGATGTCGAAGACGGCATAGGGGTAATCACCGTCGACTATCCGCCGGTAAACGCGTTGGGGCCAGGCGTAAGAGAGGGCATCATTGCCGCGGTAGCAAAAGGCGAGGCTGATGCCGGCGTTAAAGCCATGGTGCTGATCGGTGCCGGCCGCAGTTTCATTGCCGGCGCGGACATCCGCCAATTCGGCAAGCCGCGCCCGGTGTTGCCGCGCTCCAGTGTGGATGTGCTGGACAGCGCTACCAAGCCCGTGGTTGCCGCCATCCACGGCTTTGCACTGGGCGGCGGGCTCGAACATGCGATGGGCTGCCATTACCGTATCGCGGTGTCTGGCGCTAAGGTGGGTTTGCCCGAAGTGCTGATCGGCATTTTGCCCGGCGGTGGTGGCACCCAGCGTTTGCCGCGCTTGATCGGGCCGAAAGCCGCGATGGAGATGATCGTCAGTGGACGCCATGTGCCGGCCGCGGAAGCGAAGACGCTGGGCATCGTCGACGCCCTTGTGCCGGGCAAGGATTTGCGGCGCGAGGCCATAGCCTACGCCCAAAGCATCGCGGACAAACGGCCGCTGCTACGCATCCGTGACCGCACCGATCACATCAATGAGGTCAAGGCGGATCCCGGCATGTTTGACGCCATGCGCAAATCGATAGCGCGCAGGGCGCGCAACCAGAAAGCGCCTTATCATTGCATCGCCTGTGTCGAGGCAGCAGTGACGCAGCCTTTTGATGAGGGCATCGCCACTGAGCGGCGCTTGTTCAGCGAACTGGAGAACGCCGACGAGGCCAAGGCGTTGCGTTATGCGTTTTTTGCCGAGCGCGAAGTGGCAAAAATTCCCGGCGCGCCCAAAGACTTCAAACCCCCGCATGTTAAGTCGGCTGCTGTCATCGGCGCGGGCACTATGGGCGGCGGTATTGCGATGTCGTTTGCCGATTTCGGCATACCGGTAAAGGTGCTGGAATTGTCGCGCGACGTGCTCGACAAGGGCATGCAGCGCGTGCGCGACAACTACGCCACCAGCGTCAAGCGCGGCAGCACCACGCAGGCGCAGATGGACGAGCGCATGCAGCGCATTACTCCGGTCGAGCGTTACCAGGACATCGGCGATTGCGACGTGGTGATCGAAGCGGTGTTCGAGCGCCCGGATGTCAAGAAAGCAGTGTTTGCCCAGCTCGATGCGGTGATGAAGCCGGGCGCGCTGCTGCTCAGCAATTCGTCCGCCATTGACACCGACATCATGGCGGGTATGACCCGGCGCCCGCAGGATGTCGCCGGCGCGCACTTTTTTGCGCCCGCCAACGTGATGAAACTCTACGAAGTGGTGAAGGGCAGCAAGACGTCGGTCGAGACTATTCTCAAAACCATGCAAGTCGGCAGGGATATTGGAAAAATCAGCGCGGTCGCGGGCTCCTGCGACGGCTTTGCAGCGAACCGCAGCCGTGCGCCGTTTGGCACCGAGATGATGCTGATGCTGGAAGAAGGCGCGCTGCCGGAGCAGATCGACAAGGTGATGGTGGACTTTGGCTATCCGATCGGGCCGTTCGCCGTGGGCGATCTGTCCGGTCTCGACATCGGCTACGACACGCGCAAGCGCCGCGCCGCGGAGAACCCGAATTTTCGCAAGCTGCTGGTGCCCGATCGTCTGGTGGAAATGGGACGCAAGGGACAAAAGACCGGCGCCGGCTGGTACCGCTACGAGAAGGGCGATCGCACACCGCACCCTGACGAAGTGGTGAAAAGCGTGATCGCGGATGTGGCGCGCGAGTTAGGCATCGCGCAGCGCACCTTCACCGACGACGAAATCCTGAAGCGCCTGCTCTACGCCTCGGTAAACGAGGCGTGCAAGATTCTGGAAGAGGGCAAGGCTTTGCGCGCCAGCGATATCGATGTGATGTGGCTGCATGGTTTCGGCTTCCCGCGCTATCGCGGCGGCCTGATGTTCTGGGCCGACGGCATTGGCGTGCGCGACGTGTATCGCCAAATCGAAGAGTGGCATCAGCGTTACGGCGCGCGGTGGAAACCTGCGGAACTGCTGCGCGAACTGGCGGACAGCGGCACGCCGTTGCGTGAAGCGAAGCCGAGGGTGGCGATGTAATACTGATTAACCACGGAACACACGGAATACGTGGAACAACCCATGACACCGGGATTTTCTTCCGCGTATTCCGTGTGTTCCGTGGTTAAAATGGGTTTGCCGTTTTTTTCGGATACAGAATGAAGTCACTGGATTTGATAGCGCAAGCGCGCGCGCGGCAACGCGTCGCGCTTGATGAGCTGGCGGGAAAATCGCTGCTGGCGGAATACGGCATCGCTGTGCCGCAATCGCTGACGGTAAAAAACGCGAGCGAGGTGGACGCTGCATGCGCAAAATTACGCACGCCGCTGGTGGTCAAAATCATGTCGCCCGACATCCTGCACAAGAGTGACGCGGGGGGCGTGAAAGTCGGCCTCACGTCAGCCGCGCAAGTGCGTGACGCCATCCATGCCATGGCCGCGTCGCCCAAAATCAAGGGCGCGCGCATCGAGGGTTATCTGATTGAAGACATGGCGCCCGCGGGACAAGAGATGGTGGTCGGTGCGGTGCGCGATGCCCATTTCGGCCCTTTGCTGATGGTGGGACTGGGTGGAATTTTTGTCGAAGTGCTGCGCGACGTGTCATTTCGCATTTGCCCGATCACGCGGCTGGATGCGCAGGAAATGCTGGACGATCTGAAAGGTGCCGCCATCCTCGACGGCGCGCGTGGGCGCAAAGCCGTGTCGCGCGAGGCCATCATCGATGTGCTGCTAAAAATCGGCGGCGAAAACGGCTTGCTGATGCAACACGCCGATGACTTCGCCGAGGTGGATATTAATCCACTGATCGTAGCGGAAAGCGGCGCGGTGGCGGTGGATGCAAGGTTTTTATTGACGGCGTGAACGAGTGAACGGGGTACCCCGCGCAGTATCAATTTCCCGCAATAGGTGCGACGAGAAGGTGTACCCCCTTCACCCGTTCACTCCTTCACCTCTTCACTGTCCTTATTAAACATGCCCAACGACATCCTAAAAGAATTCACCCCCTTCTTCGAGCCCAAGACCCTGGCAGTGGTCGGCGCGTCGGCCAAAAGTTTTGCGCTACCCAACACCTTTATCCGCCGCATCCGTGAGCTGGGTTACGCGGGCGAAATTTATCCGATACACCCTAACGCAGCCGAAATTGACGGACTTCCCGCTTATAAGTCGCTGGCCGATACGCCCAAGCCCATTGATTACGCCTACATCGCGGTGGCGGGCGGGCTGATTCCTGCGATGCTCGAAGCAGCGCAGGGGCGCCTGCGCTTTGCGCACGTAATTTCCAGTGGTTTCGCGGAAGTGGATGAAGGGCACGATTTGCAGGATAAGTTGGTCGCTGCCGCACGCGCGGGCGGCCTGCGTTTGGTCGGACCGAACTGTATGGGACTTTTTTCGCCACGCGGCCGCGTCACCTTCGCCGAAGTCGGTCAGCGCGATGTCGGCACCGTCGGCATCGTGTCGCAGAGCGGCGGATTGGGCACGGACGTCATTCGGCGTGGCTACGCGCGCGGCGTTAAGTTCTCCGCAGTGGTCACGGCCGGCAATTGCGCCGATGTCGTGCCGTCGGAACTGCTGGAGTACTATTTCGCTGATGCTCAGACCCGGGTGATCGGTCTCTACCTCGAAACCGCGAAGGATGGCCGCCGTTTGTTTGAAATGCTGCGCGCGGCGGGGGCAAAGAAGCCGGTAGTCATCCTCAAAGGCGGACGCACGCAACAAGGCCTCGCGGCTGCCGCCTCGCACACCGGGTCGCTCGCGGGTGACGACCGCGCCTGGGTGGCGCTATCGCGGCAGACGGGCTGCGTGCTGGTGGATACGCTGGATCAGTTCGTCGATACGCTGTTGATTTTTCAGTCGCTGACACCCAAAGTAACGCAACCCACTCAGCGGGTCACGCTGTTCGGCAACGGCGGCGGCACCAGCGTGCTGGCCACGGATTATTTCGCGCGGCTCGGCCTCGATGTCACGCCGTTTGACGCCAGCACCATCGATGCGCTGGCGGCCCTGAAGCTGCCGCCGGGCACCAGCATCACCAACCCGGTGGACTGCCCGGTGGGCACGCTGCAACAGGACGATGGCCGCGTCGCCGAAAAAATACTCGACATCATTTACCGCAACGGCAAGCCCGACGCGCTGGTGATGCACTTGAATTTGTCGGCCTTCGTCGGGCGCAGCAAGCCCGAAGTGCTCGACAACCTGATGGCTGCCGCGCTGCGTGTACAGCAAAAATATCCGGGGCAGGCACATTTTCTGCTGGTGCTGCGCTCTGACGGCGAACCCGCTTTGGAAGAACGCAAACGCGCGTTTCGTGACAAAGCCAACGTGCTGGGAGTGCCGGTGTACGATGAAATGTCGAATGCGGGTCACGCGCTGGCGGCGCTCAAAGCGCATGAGCGGTTTGTCTATACGCGCGCGGGAAAAATACTGTAAGTAATTGTTTGTATTGTATTTTTAATTAACTCGCCGCAATCGCAAGGAACGTGCCATGAGCCTCTCGCCCGCCTACACCAATGACTTTCGCGCCATCGTTTATCCGGTGCGGCTCTACAGTGGCAAGGACGCGCTGGAAAGTCTGCCCGCCGAACTCAAACGCAATCACGCCCAACGCGCCTTCATCGTGTGCGGCCGCACGGTGTCGCGCAAGACCGATCTGATTGCACACATGCGGCGCATCCTCGGTGACAACTGTGCGGGGGTGTTCGATGAAATGGACAAAGACACTACGCTTTCGGCGGTGACGCGTGCCGCCGCGGCGGCCACTGCCGCGCAGGCGGATATGCTGATCAGTGTGGGTTCGGGCAGCGTCACGCAGGGCACGCGCGTGGTGGCGATTCTGATGGCGGAGCAAGGTCCGGTCGATGCGTTGATCACGCAGTACCCGGAGCACGGCGCTGCCATCAGTCCCAAGCTGCTGGCGCCCAAGGTGCCGATAGTCAACGTGCTGACCTCGGCTACGTCAGCGCAGAATCGCGCGGGTTCGGCGGTGAAAGACCCGAACCGCAGCAACCGCATGGAATTTTTTGATCCCAAGACGCGGCCGGTCGCGGTGTTCTGGGATGCCGAAGCGTTGATGACAGCGCCGCTGTCGCTGGTGCGCACCACCACGATTTCCGCAGTGTGGCGCAGCACCATGAATCTGGGGGCGACGCGCATCGCCCCGTTGTCCGAAGGCGACCGGCTGCAGGCGTTTCGCCTCGCGCGTTATGCGCTGGAGCACTTGCATGACAGCAGCGATGTCACCCCGCGCATCGCCGCGTGCGCCGCGGCATTTTTGCAAAACCGTGACGCCGACGACGGCGGCATGCTGAGCGCAAAACACTGGGTGGAGCGCGTGGTGTATGCGTTTGCCACCGCGTTGTTCCAGATGCACGAGCATGTCGGGCAGGGGGACGCCAGCGCCGCATTGTCGCCGATGGTCATGCGCAAACTGGGAAACCGTGATCCGCAGGCGATGGCGTTGATCGCACAGGGACTCGGCGTGTGGCGCGAAAGTGACGGCATGGATACGGCGCCGGACAAAGCCGCGACCGAGCTGGAACGTATTTTCAGATCCGCGGGCATGCCGGTGCGTGTATCCGAACTGAATATTCCGCGTGACAGTTTGCCGCGGATACTGGATAACTCGCTGAAGAATTTCAACGCCGACCCCAAGCGCGAATTTGTGCGCGAACGCGACCTGCTGCTGGGTGTGCTGGAAGCGTGCTGGTAGGCCGCGGGCCGCTGTTAGGGGGGAACGTTTAAAATCCCGCTTTGCGCGAATCACACAGGGAAACCATGGATACACTGAAAGTGGGAATGAAACACACCGAGGTTTGGGAAGTCACGCAAGAGCGCACCACGCAGCGCGGCCGCTACCAGGTATTCGCCACGTGGGCGATGACGCGTTTTGTGGAAAACGTGGCGAGCAACCTGGTGCGTCCGCATTTGAAGCCGCAGCAGGGACAGGTCGGTGTGTCCATTACCGTGCGCCATATGGGGCCCACGCCCATCGGCAAAACCGTGCGCGCCGAAGCAGAGCTGATTGCCATAGACCGGCGCAAGTTGTCTTTCAAAGTCAAAGTGTTCGACGACACCGAACAGGTCGGCGAAGCAGAGCACGGGCGCTTTATAGTCGATCTCGATAAATACTTCGCGACGCTGGAAAAGAAACTGAGCAGCAAAGCGTAGGGCGCAACCGCCGCCGGCACTGCAATCGGGCCCGCAATGCTATCGACAGTTGACGTTGATCCGCGATAAGTCAGGCAGCCGGCATGCGATGAAGCGCGCACAGTTTGTTGCCATCGGGATCGCGCAGGTACGCGAGATACAGCTGGCCGGTGGCCACTTGACGCACGCCCGGCGGGTCTTCGATCGACGTGCCGCCATTTGCGACCCCGGCTGTGTGCCATGCTTCGGCCTGTTTGGCATCCCCCATCGTGAAGCCGATTGTGCCGCCATTGGCGGCGTTGGCCGGTTCGCCATCGATGGGTTTGGATACCATGAAACGCCCGCCATTGTGCGTATAAGCCAGCCGGCCCTTGGCATCCTCGACGCCGGGCTTACCACCCATCGCGACGAACAGGGCATCGTAGAATTTCTTCGAGCGGGCAATGTCGTTACTCCCGATCATGATATGGCTGAACATTTCGTTCTCTCCTCATAAGAATGATAGGCGCGGGTATAGGAATTTGACGCGCCAGTTTTCACCAGTCAGCAATCTATCCCGCGACAGGTTAACAGTCAATCGCGTGCATTTTCGTCCAATGGAACCACGAGGGTCGCCTTAGGGCCGGTCTGAGCCAGTCGCCGGCGGGTTCCGCTCAGCAGTCGCTGGGCGAACACCTGTGGATAACCGCTACAGCACCGCACGCGCCAACGATTGTCAAGAAACCCAAAACAGACTATAACCAGCCCGTCCAAGATAAGAAAACGTCATATTCAAATGGACTCAAGCACGGGCAAATTCCCGACCATGCGCTTGAACGCAATCTAAAAGAATTCCCAGCGAAACATGGTACACCGTTGCTTGGAATGCCGACCTCAAATTTTTGCTTTTAAGGACTTTCGCCCATGCGCCTTGGCCTGTTCATGATGCCCTTGCATCCATCCTATCGCGCGATTGCCGATTGCTACGACCGCGATATCGATCAGTTGGTGTTGGCCGACAAGTTGGGGTTCGACGAAGCCTGGCTCGGTGAACACTTCACCGAAAAATGGGAAAATGCACCGTCGCCCGATCTGTTGATTGCGAAAGCGCTGGGGTTGACCGAACGGATTCGTTTCGGCACCGGGGTAACCTTGCTCGCCATGCACGAACCGGTTTATCTCGCACATCGGCTGGCGATGCTCGATCACCTGGCGCGCGGGCGCTTCAACTGGGGGATCGGGCTGGGCGGGATTCCGACCGACATGGTGTTGATGGGACTGGACCCGGCGGAGGCGCGCGGCCGCGCGACCGAGGCGCTCGACGTGGTGCTCGGGCTTTGGCAAAGCGACAGCTCGTATTCGCATCAGGGCGAGTTTTTCCACATCAAGGCGCCGAAATTCAATCCCGTGACCGAGCGCGGACTGCACATGAAACCGATGCAGTTGCCGCATCCGCCGATCGCAGTGGCCGCGAGCACGCCGCGATCCGGTTCGTTGAAAGTCGCCGGTGCGCGCGGCTGGTCGCCGATGTCGAGTTCGTTGTTGTCGAGCGCGTTTCTGCCGGGTCACTGGGAGACCGTGGTCGAGGGCGCGAACAGCGCGGGCGTGACGCCGAATCGCCGCGACTGGAAAATTGCCCGCGACATTTTTGTCGGGCCGACACCCGAAATTGCCCGGCAACGCGCGCGCACCGTGCTGGGCCGCAATTACGATGTGCATCAACGGCCGAGCCGCGCCGGCACCATCCAGATGAAAATCATGAAACACGATCCGGCGATGGCCGATGACGACATCGACGTCGACTATCTGATGGAGAACCTGTGGATCGTGGGAGACCCGCAACAGTGTGCTGACAAGATCCGCGCGCTGTACGAAACGGTGGGTGGCTTCGGCACCTTGCTCAGCGTGACTGCCGATTCCGACGATCCCGCCTGGGATCACGAAAGCCTGCGGTTACTCGCGGAAGAGGTTGCACCGCGCATCGCCGATTTGGGCTGAATGATCGTTCAGGGCCGGTAACTGCCACACGCAGAGCGCGCGTTGCAGCGGGTAGAGCAGGCGCAGGCGGCGATGGCATTCGTATTGAGCGAGGCGTTCGACGCCATCGTCGTCCGGCGTTATTTCTTCTTGGGTGTGTCCGCCGAGTCAAGGTAGTGGATACCCCACGGTCCGACGCCATGGAGCTGGATAACCGACCCCTCTGCTTTCGTGAAACCGAACATCGGCATACCCACTGGAACCACAAAAGCGTCACCGACCTGGTAGGTCAAAGCTTTTGCCGGATCGTACTTGTCGCCGGTCGCGAAATGGAAACTGCCTGCAAGAACGGTCACGCGCTCGACGGCAGGGTGCGTGTGAACACCAATCTTAAAGTTCGCGGGAAGCTTGAGCCGCATGGTGAACGGTGCCGCCGCTTTCGGATCGCCTTCAAGTATTGCGATTTGCGCGCCAGGACCGACCGATGGCGCGTCTACCCACTTGATTTCGGATGCCTTGACGGAAATAAAACCAGTTCCCTTGGCGAGAGCATCCGCGCCGACGACGGTCGTTGAAACGCCGCTGATCCCGACCGCCGCCGCAACCACAACCCAGTTAAGTACACGCATTTTAGTCTCCATTGATTAACGTTGAATAAGCCGGGTACCCCCAGAGGATTTACGTCCGGAAATCTTGCGGATTACTGCTACTTCATGGCCGTGAAATTGGTGCCGCTCACTTCGTACTTGCGCACCACCCGCTCCTTGGTCGTTCCCGAAAAACTGTCGAAGACATGACAGGCGCGCGCATTGCGGAATCCGGCTTGCTGAAGGGCTTCGATCATCTCTGCAACCTGCAGAGCGCCGGCAATTCACCCGGTCCAGAGGTCGATGTCGTTGCGTGCATGCTCGGACAGTTCCACTCCCACCGTAATGTCAGCGAACTGCAACCTGCCGCCCGGTTTCACCACGCGATAGAGTTCGGCAAATAGCGCCCCCTTGTCGGGCGTGAGGTTGAAGACCCCATTGGAGATCACAACGTCGACGCTCTGCGAGTCGATCGGCAAACGATGGATGTCCGCTTTCTCGAACCGCACATGGCCAAGCCCTGCTTCGTGTGCGCCCGTGCGCGCGCGCTTGAGCATCTCATCGGTCATATCGATGCCGACGACCGTTCCTTCCGCACCGACACGCTTGCCTGCGAGGAGGCAGTCCATTCCCGCCCCGGAACCGATATCCACGACTATCGCGCCTAGCGGCAGGCTGTCCATCAGAAACGGATTGCCGACACCTGCAAACGGCGCTACGGCAACCTGAGGCAGCGATTTAAGTTCCGCCAGGTCGTATCGCAGAAGACGCGCGGCATAGTCAGGGCCGCGATGAAAATGGAAATTTCCGCCTGGGTCGCGCGCCACCGACGCGTAGGTCTGGCGAATTTCCTGATGGAGCTTGGCGACATCGAACCCTACTGGACATGCAATAGTCATGCTGTTTCTCCGGTAAGTGGTTGAGGTACCGATTCGGCACGTTTGCATCCTAAGCGACGGGCACCCCAACGGCTTGGAGGCCTGCGGGTCATGTTGTGGAGAAATTCTGGAGAAACCTGGGGAATCCTGCGTATTTCGTGCCAACGTTACCGGGGCTTTCACCGAAAGCGAGACCGGTTGAGGTAAACTGAAACTCTAACCATGCCGCATCCGCGCATCGGTCGCGATCACGCGAAAGGACCGGTTTCCTTCCGCGAAATACGCAGAACCCCAGGAGCTTGGCGGGCTCTTGGGCTCGCGAACCGCCTTGAATTCGGGAGAGGCCTATGCGCTACCAGTTCGACGAATTCACACTCGATACCGAGCGCTTCGAGTTGAGGCGGGCGGAGGAGGCGTTGCATGCCGAACCTCAGGTCATCGAACTACTGGCGTTGTTGGTGGAGCAGCGCGAGCGCATGGTCACTAAGGAAGAGATCAACGACAAGGTGTGGCGGGGGCGCGTGGTGTCGGACGCGGCGCTCAGCAGCCGCATCAAAATGTTGCGCCAATTGCTCGACGACGACGGCCAGGCGCAACGCTACATCCGCACCATCCACAAGCGCGGGTTTCGTTTCGTCGGCGAACTCAGGCCGATCGACACCGTGGCGACGCCCGCGCCAGCAGCCGGCGAATCCGCCGCCGCCGGCGTGCTGGCCAGCAACGTGTCGCCTGGCCTTGCCGAACCGCCGGCGGCGCGCTCGGCGGTGGCCGTGCTGCCGCTGGCCAACCTGTCGGACGACGCGGCCCAGGGGTATTTCTCCGACGGCATCACGACCGACATCATCGCCCGGCTGTCCAAACACCGCTGGCTGGACGTGGTGGCCCGCAACACGAGCTTCGGCTACAAGGACAAGTACGTCGATGTGCGCGAACTCAGGGCAGCGCTGGCGGTTGACTACGTGGTCGAGGGAACCGTCCAGCGTGCTGGCGACAGTGTTCGTGTCAACGTGGAGTTGGTCGACGCGCGCAGCGGGCACAGCAAATGGAGCGCGCGCTACGACCGGAAGATGTCGGACCTCTTCGATCTGCAGGACGAGATCACCGAACTCATCGTAGCCCAACTCGAACCGGAGATCGGGTTTGCCGAACGCAACCGCGTGGTCCATGCGCGACCCGCAAACCTGCAGGCCTGGGACTGCTACCACATGAGCACGTTTCACTTCTTCAAATTCACCGCAGCTGACAACCGCGAGGCGCAGCGCCTGCTGTTGCAGTGTCAGCAACTCGACCCACGCCTGGGGGACGCCTACGCCTGGTGGGCCTACGCCGCGATCCTGGGCATGGTGTATTGGGACACGCCGGTGACGCAAGAAAATCTCGACAAGGCGCTGCGCGCCAGCGACAAGGCCTTATCGCTGGACCCGCAGAACGCGACCTTCCTCGCTTTGCGCGCGCGCGTGCGGTTGGCGCGGCGTGAGTACACCATGGCCATCGCCGACAACGAGCAGGCACTGCAGTTGAACCCGACCTTCGCCGCCGCGTATTGCGGCCTTGCCGACTCGCTGGCCTACGAAATGCGCTACGACGAAGCAGTCGAGGGCTTTCGCAGAGCGATCCATCTGAGCCCGAACGACCCGCAACTCTGGGCGTTCCTCAGCTACGGCGCACTGGCGATGATCTTCAAAGGCGACTTCGCGACGGCGTTGGAATGGGCCGACCGGGCTAGCGGCATTCCGAACCGCCAGTACTGGACAGCCTCGCACAAGGCCGTGGCGCTGGCCTTGCTGGGCCGCGACGACGAAGCGCGACACACCGTGGCGATGCTGCTGCACGAAAAGCCGGAGTTCACCTGCGCCTTCGTACGCGAGAAGCTGTTCTATCTGAAAGAGCAGCAGCAGATCGACATCTACCTCGGGGGGTTACGCCGTGCCGGCGTACCCGCCGGCTGATGGCGCCCCAGCCTGTGACATATCCTTAGCACGCCGAGGATAGGCGTGAAGTCGTCGAGGATTCGACTGGGACGTGGCTCTCGCCTCACAGCTTCACCAGATATTCGAGTGGCGCTTCGCCGAATACCATGGTGTCGTAGTAAATTTTTTAAAGCCGCGCCGGTCACTCGGCCGCGATGCGCGCTTTCGTCACCACCTCCGCCCAGCGCTTGATGTCGCGGGCGATAAGTTGATGAAACTCGGCCGCGGTCGACGGCCGCGCATCGATACCGGCGGCGAGCAGGCGCTCTTTCATTTCCGGCGCTGCAATGGTTGCCTTGAGATCATGATTCAAGCGCGCGATGATGGCAGGCGCGGTCGCGGCAGGCGCGAGCAAACCGTACCAGCCGTCCACGGCGTAACCCGCTACCCCCGCTTCCGCGATGGTGGGCACCTCGGGCAGGGCGGCGGTGCGGCGCGCGGTGGTGACGCCGAGCGCGCGCAGTTTGCCGCCCTTGATCTGCGCGCTGCCCGAGGCCACGCCGGAAAAGAATGCCGAAATCTGGCCGCCCATCAGGTCGATCAATGCCGGTCCGCCACCTTTGTAATTCACGCCCACCATGTCGATACCCGCCAGCACCTTGAACAACTCAGCCGCCAGATGCGTGGCGTTACCGTGGCCGGTCAGCGCATAATTGAGTTGACCGGGGCGTGACTTCGCCAGCGCGACGAACTCGCTCACCGTCTTTGCCGGCACGCCCGGGTTCACCACCAGCACGTACGCGCCATTGCCGATAAGCCCGATGGCCGCGAAATCTTTCATCGTGTCATAGGGCAGCTTGCGCGTCACCGACGGCGTGATCGAGTGGCCCACCGGAACGATCAGCAGGGTGTGGCCATCCGCTGCGGCCTTGGCGGCGATTTCCGTGCCGATGATGGCGTTGGCGCCGCCGCGGTTATCCACCACCACCTGTTGGCCGAGGCGCTCCGGCAGGCGTGAGGCGACGATACGTCCGATCACATCCACTGCGCCGCCCGCCGGAAACGGCACGATCAGGCGCACGGGGCGCGTGGGCGACCAGTGATGCGGCCCTTGCGCGTGTGCGTGCAGGTTGGCCATGAGCGCGATCACGGCACTCGCGAGTTTGAATAATTTTTCCGAGTTCATGGCGCAATAGTATTGGAAAATCGTGGCTGGCGGCGATTAGTACCCGCCATGCGCGTGTTATCTTTCGCTTTGCCGGGGGTGACAGTATTGGATCGATAGCAACAACCATGCTACCCTTTCAGGGCGGTTGACGCGGTTGTAGCCACATAATAAAAATTTCTTAAAAACAAATAGTTAGGATATATCGGCTGCCGTATATTGAACGCCGCCGTATCACCACACAGTTCGTTTTTTCAACGGGGAAATACACATGAAGAAATTTATGGCGGCAACGCTATTAATGTGGTCTACGCTGGGCATGGCGCAGACCGCCGATGAGTTGCTCAACGACGGCAAGAACACCGAGAACGTGACGACTTTCGGCATGAGCAACAAGTTGCAGATGTACAGCCCGCTTAAGCAAATCAACAAATCCAACGTCAAGCGCCTGGTGCCACTATGGAGCACGAGCACCATGAGCGACACCGGTGAGCTGGCGCAGCCGGCGATTTATAACGGCGTGATGTACATCGTCAACGGCAACTGGACGTTCGCCCTTGATGTCGCAACCGGCAAGCAAATCTGGCGCACGCAAGTCGAATACGATCGCGCGGTGCTGCGCATTTCGAGCGCGGGCGCGATCATGCGCGGCTCGCCGACCCTCTACAACGGCAAACTCTATCGCACCACGCTGGATGCGCACATCCTCGCGCTCGACATGAAAACCGGCAAGCAAATCTGGAAGACGGCATTTGCTGATTTCAAAGAGGGTTACAAAGGTGTGGCCGCGCCGCTGATCGCCAACGGCGTGTTGATCTCGGGCACCACCGGCGGCGAGCACGCCACGCGCGGCTTTCTCGTGGGCTGGGATCCGGAGACCGGCAAGGAACTGTGGCGCACGCACATGATCCCCGCCCCAGGCGAACCCGGTCACGAAACCTGGCCGAAGACGGCTGATGCCACACCGGATGCGTGGAAGACCGGCGGCGGTTCGACCTGGCAGAACGGTTCGTACGATCCCGAGCTTGATCTGGTCTATTGGGGCGTGGGCAACGCGGGACCATACGATCCCAAATATCGCGGCAACGGTGATGCGCTCTACACCAACAGCGTAGTTGCGATCCGTCCCAAGACGGGCAAGATCGAATGGCATTATCAATTCACGCCCAACGACATGTACGACGTGGATGGCAGCAACGAAAACGTGATTGCCGATGTGCGCATCGGCGGCCAGATGCGCAAGGTCATCATGAACGCCAACAAGAATGGCTACTTCTATGTGGTGGATCGCACCAACGGCAAGCTGATCGCGGCACACCCGATGACGCGCATCAACTGGGCGACGCATGTGGATCTTAAGAGCGGGCGGCCGGTGCTGACGGATGTGCCTGCGCGCTTGATGGCGGGCGAGGAAGTCGAGGTCTATCCGCAGCGCGGCACCAACGCGATCATGTTCGCGTTCAATCCGAAGAGCAGTCTTGCCTATATCAACACCTGGGACCTGCCGCGCATTCAGAAGTTTGTGCCGTACAAGTTCCAGAAGCTAGGCGAACCGAATACTGCCACTGCCGGCCGCAGCGCGCCGACCCAGCCGGGCGATGTGGTGGGCTATCAGGTGGCGATGGATGTGGCTACCGGCAAATTCAAGTGGAAGATTCCGGTCACCGATATTCCCAGCGCCGCCAGCCTGCTGGCAACCGATGGGGGCCTGGTCTTCACCGGCAAACCCACCGGCGAATTCATTGCGCTTGACGAAGAAACGGGCAAGCAACTGTGGCAGTTCAAAACTACTTCCAGCATCAACGCGCCCCCCATCACTTACACCCACAAGGGCGTGCAGTACGTAACGGTGGCTTCCGGCCTGGGGGGCAGTGTCATCAGCAGGATCGTTGCCCCACTGGTGCCGCGCGGCAGTTCGGTGTGGACATTTGCGCTGATGCCGGAATAAGCAGGGGCACGAGCGCATGCCGCGTGAAATCACCACCGCTATTGCCCTAGCACTCATGTTCTTCTGTGGCAGCGGCAGGGCACAAAGTGCGGGGGGAAAGCCCTTCCCTGCGGAGCAGATCAAACGCGGCACCGCACTTTACGCAAGCCACTGCGAATCCTGCCACGGCGTGCGCATGATCGGCCCGCCGTGGGCGACAGATCTTGCGACCTTTCCGCGCGACAGGCCGGATCGTTTTGTCGACTCGGTCGTCAATGGCAGGAACGCTATGCCACCGTGGGGCGATGTGTTAAAGCCCGATGAGATACAGGCGTTGTGGGCGTACCTGGTTGCCGGGGAAGCGAAGAACTGACGGTTTCCGGCGCGGCGGGTTACGGCGCAAACAACGCACGCGATACACCCAACTGCGCCAGCCTTACAGGTATCGCGTCGGCCAGTTGATCGTGCGCCACATGTGCGCGGAGGGGCTTTGATCGAAGCCTAAACCTTCTTCCGGCTGGCGGAAGTGGCGGCCAACGATATCGGTGAACTCTTCCAGCTCCACATGCACATCGGGGTCGAATGAGTAGAGGTCGTTGACCGTCAGCAACCGTGCTGTCATGTACCATTTGTGGTTGCGCGCATATTGGTACGCGGTTTCGAGATAGGGCTCCGGTTTGTAGTCTGCGCCAAACAGGCGGACATACGACTCGGGATATTTATAGCCTACGGAGTCATCGGCGTAGAAGCGCAGCACCTGATGGTAGCGAATGGCGAAAGCGACTTCCTCATCGACATACGGCTCGAACAGTTGCGCGGCCCAATAACCGTGATCGGCGCGGATGAAGGCGCTGGCAGCCATGTCATGCACCAGGCAGGCGAGCACAATTTTTTCGCTGGCACCGTTTTTTTGCGCCAGCCGTGCGCTCTGCAACATGTGGGTGGCAGGCGCGAAGCGGTACTTGAAAAAATCGAACAGCGTGGGTTTGTCGGGCATGCGCGCCAGGCGCGGATCATGATGCATCAGGTACAGCCTGCCGTCGGCATCCTGCCGCGGCAGGGGCGCACGCGGGTCGACTTCGCCCGAGGTGTAGATGGCGGATTTCACGATCACCAAACGATCCATCTCGGCGGCGAGAGCGTGGTCGGCAGCTTCAGCTTTTTGCAGGGTCAACATGTCAAAGATATTCCTCTTGCACACGCCCACTGTCAAGGGGGGCCTCTTCGCAGTTGCGCAACTGTCGCTTTTTGTGCGCAAGCGCGCGACATGCTTGTAGGCATTTTTCCTAGCCCATATCGGGAAGGCCGCTCACTTGCTCTGCGTAGCAGGCGTTATAAAGTGGAGCCCAGTGAAGCACGCCGTACGGTTCACCCAACCCCAGGAGGTTTCATGACACATTCCCTTTCCCCGCAATCCTGTTTTGACATGATTTTCGATCCGGCGCTCGCGCTGGCGGCTGCGAAACACGCCGGGCAGGTTTTGCCCCGCCGCACATGCCGTCCGCTGGATCGTTGCTCCAGGGTGCGCGTGAGCGCCGATTTGGCCGCCTATGATGCCGCAGTTGAATGTGCGTCCATTCCTGACGAAGAATGGTGTGACGCTCCCCCGCAGGTTGCCAGTGGCAGTGCGGCCGCCGATCATGATGCTGATTTCGATGCCAGTGATGACCTATAACTATCTGTTTTAATTGTAGTTTTTGAGAACGAAGTAAGAGACGCTGCCGTCAGCGGCAGTGGCGTAGCTTGCAGTTGTTGGTGTGATGTTCTTTTCGGGTAGAGTGGGTAGGTGGACGAAGCCCCACTTTCATCAACCCGAAGGAGATCATCATGAACAATTTCCGCGCAAACATTTTTGCAGCAGCGGTAATGGCACTGACTGTTAGCAGCGCAAGCGCGCAATCGTGGAGTCCGCCGTCAGAAAGCGCGCGCTGTCCGTCGAAATGGGGCGCGGGCGACGAACGTGGCTCGGCCAATCACATGAAGCCCGCATCGGTGATGAAGGCATCGCAACTGATACGCAGCGGTGAAGTGATCGAGATGGGGCACGTGTTAAGAGCGGGCATGCCGATACAAGCTACCCGTACTTTTAATCTGCAAACCAAACGCACCTTCATCAATCCCCAGTCGAACACGCGCGGCAGCAACGAGGAAATCGTCACCTCCGAGCTGGGTCAGGTCGGCACGCAGTTCGACGGCTTCGCCCACCAGAGCCACGGCGACAGTCTGTATAACTGTTTCAAGATCAGCGAAATCTCGTCCCGTACCGGCTTCACCAAACTGGGCATCGAAAAAGTCGGCATGCTGATGACGCGCGGCGTGCTGATCGATGTCGCCGCATTGAAGGGCGTGGACATTCTGCCCAACGCCTACGAAATC
The DNA here is from genome assembly GCA_945906815.1 of Bordetella parapertussis. Taxonomy (GTDB): domain Bacteria; phylum Pseudomonadota; class Gammaproteobacteria; order Burkholderiales; family SG8-41; genus UBA5216. The sequence continues at coordinate 51,465 of CAMDRT010000002.1, read as the reverse complement.
ACGGTGCAGGATTTGCAGCAGGCGCTGCAACAGCAAAACCTCACGCTGCAACCCGGCGATGCAGTGATCATCAACACCGGTTGGGGCAGGCTGTGGGGCAAGGAAAATGCCCGTTACATGAGCAGCAACCCGGGCATCGGCGTAGCCGCAGCCGAGTGGCTGGTGAAGCAGGACCCGATGCTGCTGGGCTCGGACAACGGCCCGGTGGAAGTCTCGCCTAATCCCGACAAGCAAATCTCGCTACCGCTGCATCAGATCGCGCTGGTGGTGCATGGCATCCACCTGCTCGAAAATCTGAAACTCGATGAACTTGCCAGCAAGCGCGTGTATGAATTCGCCTTCATCATGCAGCCCCTCAAGATGCAGGGCGGCACCGGTTCGACGGTGGCACCGGTGGCAGTGCGTTAAGCGCCGATGGGAGGGTAAATCGGCGGCCCATAGCGGCAGGGTGCCTGGACAGGCGCCCTGCGAAGGCTTGTTTTTCCACGGGCGATGACCAATAATGCGGCGCTAGAGATTCCCCGCTGTACTAGGGTTGGTTTACTGATTCGTTTAAATTCAAGTCCCAATGAGGAGACATCATGGCAAAACTTAATATCAATGGCAGAACGCACGACGTCGACGTCGAATCCAATATGCCGTTGTTGTGGGCGATACGCGAACACGTCGGTCTCACCGGCACCAAATACGGCTGCGGCGTGGCGCAGTGCGGCTCATGCACGGTACACATCGACGGCGCACCGGTACGCTCATGCGTGATGCCGGTGAGCGCGGCGGAAGGCAAAAAAATAACCACTATCGAGGGCCTTGCGGTTAAAGGCGTACTGACCAAGGTGCAAAAAGCCTGGCACGACCACGAAGTGCCGCAATGCGGCTATTGCCAGTCCGGCATGATCATGGCGGTGACGGCGCTGCTCAACAGCAAGCCCAAGCCCACCGACGCCGACATTGACAGCGCCATAACCAACATCTGCCGCTGCGGCACATTCCAACAAGTGCGCGAAGCGATACACGCCGCCGCCAAAGCCTAGCCGAAACTGAGGAGAACACCATGAACATGATCGACATGCCTAAAATCAGCCGCCGTAAGTTTGTGATCGGCACTGCCGCTGCTGGTGGCGGTCTTGCGTTGGGGCTGAAGCTGCCGCCGTTTGGCCCCGGTGTCGTGCGCGCGCAGGATGGCTCACCCGAAGTCACGCACTGGGTGGTAATACGTCCCGACGATACCGTGGTGATTCGCATTGCCCGTTCAGAAATGGGGCAGGGCACGCTCACCGGTCTGGCACAGATGGTGGCCGAAGAACTCGAATGCGACTGGACGAAAATTACCACCGAGTATCCGACGCCGGGTCAGAGCGTTGCGCGCAAGCGTGCATGGGGCGATTTCTCCACCGGCGGCAGCCGCGGTATCCGCGAATCGCATCAGTATGTGCGCCAGGGCGGTGCCACCGCGCGCGTGATGCTGATTCAGGCCGCAGCCGAGGCGTGGAACGTGCCTGTAGGCGAGTGCAGCGCCGCCAACAGCGTGGTGACGCATAACCCGTCAGGGCGTAAGGTCACCTATGGCAAGTTGGCTGAGGCGGCAGCACGCATTACACCACCGAAGGATGTGCCGCTGAAGGACCCGAAGGAATGGAAAGTTATCGGTAAGTCCCTCAAGCGTCTGGATACGGTGGACAAATTGACCGGCAAGCAGGTCTACGGTTTTGACCTCAAGCTGCCGGGCATGCTCAATGCGGCGATCATGGAATGTCCGGTGTTTGGCGGCAAGGTCAAGAGTTTTGATAGCGCCAAGGTGGCGGGCAGAAAAGGCGTCAAGAAAGTACTGCAGGTTGGCGATAGCGCCGTTGCTGTGGTTGCCGATACCTGGTGGCAAGCCAAGACTGCGCTGGATGCGCTACCCATCGTATGGGACGAAGGTGCGAATGCCAAAGTGTCGAGCGCATCGATCGGCGAGATATTGAAAGCCGGGCTCGATGCCGATCAGGCCTTCGTCGGCAACGATGCGGGCAACGCTAAAGAAGCGCTTGCCGGCGCGGTGAAAAAGGTCGAAGCGGTTTATGCGTATCCGTTCCAGAACCATGCGTGTATGGAACCGATGAATGCCACCGCGCGTTACACCGCGGACAAGTGTGAAGTGTGGGTGCCCACGCAAAATGGCGAAGCTGCCTTTGCCGCAACCTTGGAGGCGTCGGGCCTGCCAGCGGACAAGTGCGAGGTTTATAAAATGCTGCTCGGCGGCGGTTTCGGGCGGCGTGGGGCGTTCCATGATTATGTAACGCAGGCGGTGCGCATCGCCAAGGAAATGCCCGGCATACCCATCAAATTGCTGTGGTCGCGCGAAGAAGACATGCGCCAAGGGCGCTTCCACCCGGTCACGCAATGCAAACTGGTCGGCGGCTTGGATGCCAACAACAATTTGACTGCCCTGCATGTGCGAATTTCGGGGCAATCGATATTGTCCGCGGTGCGTCCTGCAGCGCTGCAAAAGGGTATGGACCCGGCGGTGTTTCAAGGCCTGGCGCGCGCCGGTGAATTCGAGTTCGGCTACAAGGGCATCCCCAATCTGCTGATCGATCATGCCATGCGCAATACGCATGTGCCGCCGGGGTTCTGGCGCGGCGTGAACATCAATCAGAACGCGATCTACGCCGAGTGTTTCATGGATGAACTGGCGCACGCCGCGGGTCAGGATGCGCTGGAGTTTCGGCGCAAGCTGATGGCACAAAATCCCAAGCATCTGGCGGTGCTCAATGCGGTGGCGGAAAAAGCGGGCTGGGGCAAACCCGCTGCCAAGGGCGTATTCCGCGGTCTGGCGCAGATGAAGGCGTTCAACAGTTTTGTCGCAGCCTGCGCCGAGGTTTCGGTGATCGGCGGCAAGCAGGTGAAAATTCATCGCATTATTTGCGCCACTGATTCCGGCTACGCCGTCAATCCGGCGCAGATTGAGCGGCAGATCGCCGGCTCATTTGTGTATGGATTGTCCGCGCTGTTCGATCAGGAATGCACGGTTAAGAATGGCCGCATGGTGGAGGACAATTTCAACACCTACAATTCGATGCGCATAGCTCAGATGCCCAAGGTCGAATCCATCATCATGCCCTCCGGTGGTTTCTGGGGTGGTGTGGGCGAGCCAACGATATGCGTGGCGGCACCCGCCGTGCTCAACGCTTTTTTTGCGGCGACAGGGCAGCGCATTCGTACGTTGCCCTTGAAGAACCACGGCATCACGATGGTGTAGTCGGCAGTTCACGAGTGATGCTGCCGCGACCACTGCAATTGCGCGGCAGCACCTCGTGGTGTTGCACCCTGCCGTTATGAAACCGCAATCGCGCCGCAGGTTTTTGGCCGTCGCCAGCGGGATCGCCGCAGCGTCGGCCTTGCCCTCGGTCGCGCGCGCACAAATGTTCCGCACGCCGCTGAACAATATGCCTGAGGCCATCCGCAAACTGGTGGGCACAAAAACCATACACCAGGGCAAAGTCAAACTGGACGTGCCGCCGCTGGTGGAGAATGGTCATCTGGTGCCGCTGGTGGTCAACGTTGAAAGTCCGATGACCGAGGCCGATCACGTCAAGGCCATACACGTCTTTACCGAGCGCAATCCCTTGCCCGAGATGGCGAGTTTTCGCCTGGGGCCGCGTGCCGGACGTGCGCGTGTGGCGACGCGTGTGCGCATGGCAGACACTCAAAACGTGGTGGCCATCGCCGAATTGAGCGACGGCTCATTCTGGTCCGACAGCATGTATATGATAGTGACGCTGGCGGCGTGCCTCGAGGAGTTGCCGGCGTGACGGGCACGGTAAACGTGCGTATCGATGTGCCCAAAACGGCGCGCCGCGGCCAGATCATTGACATCAGGACGCTGGTCGCACACCACATGGAGACAGGATTTCGCCGCACGCATCTGGGTGCGCCCATCCGGCGCGACATCATCACCACATTCGTGTGCCTGTATAACGGCATCGAAGTGTTTCGCGCAGAGTTGCATCCGTCAATTTCGGCTAATCCCTTCATACAGTTTTCCACCGTCGCCATCGAAAGCGGCACGCTGGAATTCAAATGGAGCGGGGACCATGGTTTCGCCGCGGCCCACACTGCGCGTATCAGTGTGACCTGAAGCGCATCACCCAGAGAAGCTCATGCAATTACCTTCATCGCTGATGATAACCCTGCTGCTGTGCGCGGCCGCTGCGCCCGGTGTCGCCATGGCCCAGCGCTGGGTGCCGACGAAAAACATCGAACTGGTGGTGCCCAACCCGCCGGGCGGCAGCAACGACAAAACCGCGCGCACCATTGAGCGCATTCTGCTGGCGAGCAAGGCGTTGCCGGTATCGCTGACGGTGGTCAACAAATCCGGCGGCGGCGGCAACATCGCCTACACCTATGTGCATCAACACCCGAACGATGCGCACCTGCTGGTGGTTTCTGGCCCGCCGCTCCTCACCAATCACATTACCGGGTCGGGCAAGCTGCATCACTCCGAATTCACGCCGATAGCCTCGCTGTTTGACGACTACACGGTGTACGCGGTGAATCCGGGTGCACCGTTCACTACGGGAAAAGACTTGATCGCGCGCTTGCGTCAAGATCCCAAATCGGTGGCCATCGGATTCTCGCCGTTGCTCGGCAGCCACAATCACATCGCCGCCGGCTTGCTGATGAAAGCCATTGGCGGCAGTGCGCGCGAATTAAAGGTGATTGCATTCAAAGGTTCCGCCGAAGCGATACCCAACCTCATGGGCGGGCATATCGATTTGGTTACCACGGCGGCAGGTAATGTGGCGGGGCATGTCGCTTCGGGAAAATTGCGCGTGGTGGCAACCAGCGCGAAGCAGCGCTTGACGGGCGTGCTGGCGAACGTGCCGACGTGGAAGGAGCAAGGCGTCGATGTGGTGTTTGGCGCGTGGCGCGCGGTGCTCGCGCCCAAGGGGCTCACGCCCGAGCAAATTGCCTATTGGGAAAATCTGTTGCGCAAAGCCACCGCAGCGCCGGAGTGGAAAGACGATTTGGAAAAAAACCTGTGGACGAATGTTTTTCTGGGCAGCGCGGCATTTGCCAAAGAACTCGACAAGGACTATGCGGACATGAAGAGCGTGCTGCTGGATATCGGGCTGGCGAAGTAACGCCAACGGCATTTACGCCAACGCCATTGCCCGTATCAACGCTGCCCGCCCACGGAGCGTCAGCCGATTTGGCGCGGTGGCGACAGTGCGCGTATGATATTGCCATCACCCGGCAGCATTCGTAATCCGCATTCTGGATCACCATTCCAAGGAGATAGGCCATGAGCGCTGTACTGCAAGCCCCCGCCCACACCATGAAAATCACCAAAGTTAAGCCACACATCGGCGCCATCGTCACCGGCATCGATTTGAGTGAGCCTATCGACGCCGCAACGCAGAAAAAACTGTATGACGCCGCGGTCGAAAACGTGGTGCTGGTCATCCGCGGACAAGCGCATCTGACGCCCGCGCAGTTACAGGCTGCCGCCGAAATGTTCGGCGAATTGATGGAAGACCAGAACCGGCGCTATCTGGTGGACGGGTTCCCGCTGATCAGCGTGCTCGACAACTTCCACAAGGACAGCCAGGGCAATGCGGCCAAAGTCGGCACCAATGCCACCTGGCATACCGACCACACCAATCAGGAACTGCCGCCGAAATTCACCATGCTGTATGCGGTGGCGGTGCCGGATAAAGGCGGCGCCACGTCGGTGTGCAACTCACGTGCGGCCTACGAATCGCTGCCCGAGGACCTGCAGCAAAAAATCACCGGCATGAAAACCGAGAACACGCTGATCAGCAGCGCGCGCTTTAAGATCGCCAATCCCGATATTCTGCGCGCGCAACTGGAATCCAAAAAGCCGCCGACGGTGCAGCCGTTGGTGCGCACGCATCCTGAAACCGGCAGCAAGGCGGTGTGGTTCCACAAAAGCAAGACCGAAAAAATCATCGGCATGACGCCTGAGGACACGCAGGAATTCCTGCAGGAAATTACCGACAAGATTACCCAGCCGCAATTTTGCTATGCGCATGAGTATCAAAAAGGCGACCTGCTGATCATCGACGACCGTGCCTCGCTGCACAAAGCCGGGTTTGATTTCGATCACAGCCAGCAGCGCAGGCTGTATCGCATGCTGGTGCGCGGAGACCGGCCGTATTAATCAGCGCGCGCTTCCGCTTGCCGCGCCTGTTGCGGGAAGTGCGCGCCTGCGGTTTTGAGGGGTTGGGCCAGTGCTGCTCGGTCAGCATGCCAAAGGCCTGACCCAAGCCGCTTATTGCTTGGCCAGCACATTCTGCTCGCTGTGCAGGATTTTCATTACCGCCGGGCGCTGCATCATGCGATCTTTCCACGCACTGTAATGGGCGAGTTTTTCCACCGGATATTCCGAGCGCTTGCCCCAACCGTAGAACACCAGCGCATAGGCGTCGGCAACCGAGTAGCGGGTGCCGACGATCCATTCGCGGCCTTTGAGCATGCCGTCGATTTCTTCCAGATTCGACCAGAACGATTTTTTGCCGGCAGCCACCACCTCCGCTTTGCCGCCATCGCTGTCGGCGAAACGCTCTGGGCGCATGGTACGCTGGTAAGACGGATGCACGATGTTCGATAACCACGCCATGGTCTCGATGCACTGGGCGGCTTCAACCGCATCGTCCGGCAGCAATTTGGCTTGCGGATACTGGCGCGCAATGTAGGTCAGGATCGCGGTGTTTTCAGTGATCACGCGGCCATCGACTTCGAGCGCGGGTACTTTGCCGCGCGGATTGATTTTGAGATAGGTCTCGCTCTTCTGCTCGCTCTTGCCTAGCAGCGTAGGCCGCTCGGTGTAGGACGCACCGGATTCTTCGAGGCCGATGTGTGATGCCATGGAACAAGCGCCGGGACTAAAATAAAGCGTGAGCATGTTGAACTCCTGTGGGTTAGGGCCGGGATCTGCATCTGCGTGTGGCAGGGGTTGCTGCGTGAGGCGCGGATTATAAACCCAAGGTTTGCGCGTGCTGGCGGCAGGAGTACGCGCATGTCACCGAATTGCCGCGTTTTCAGGGGCATAAGGGCGGCGCCCACCGGTATCGCTGGCGCTTAGCGCCGCACAGGGTTAATCTGTCTCACTATGCATAACGCCGACGTCTACCTCCTGCCCGAAGGCATCGTACCCGCCATCTCGCGCGAGGATATGGCGGCGTTGCCGGTGCGTCGCTACGAGGGGCGGGTGTGTGTGGTGGCCACGCGCACCGAGCTCAGCGAGGCGCTGGACGACATCCGGCAGGAACACGTGGTGGGTTTCGATACTGAAACGCGACCCGCCTTCACCAAGGGCGAGCACTACCTGCCGGCGCTGGTGCAGGTAGCCACGGCGCGCGCGGTGTATTTGTTCCAATTGCGGCGTGTCGATGTGATTCCCGGCATCGCGGAGCTGCTGTCCGAACCGCGACTCGTCAAAGCCGGCGTGGCGGTGGCGCGCGACTTGCTGGATTTGAAAGAAGTGTTTGCGTTTGCGGAAAAAAATGTGGTCGATCTGGGTGTGGTCGGACGCCGCCGCGGCCTCGAACAGACGGGTGTGCGCAATCTCGCGGGGATATTCTTGGGCTGCCGCGTGCCCAAAGGGGCGCGCACTTCCAACTGGGCGGTGGCTACGCTCAGCGAAGCGCAGATCGCCTATGCGGCTACCGATGCGTGGATTTGCCGCGAACTTTATTTGCGCTTGGAGAGCCTGGAGATGTTGTGAAGCAAGGGTGTGCTGTGGTAAAAAATAGCACACAATCAATCGGAGATTACACAAAATGGCATTTCGAAGAGTGGTAACCGGATTCAACAACGCGGGCAAAAGCTGCATCAAATGGGACAGCGCCATCGATCCGGTCAACCTGCGGCCGGGGTTTGACAACATACCGTTGTGGGCCACCAAAAAACTTCCCGCCGAAACCGCAACCGACGATCCGAACAACTGGGAACTGGGCACCAGCCTCGCTGGCGGTTCTGTTTTTCGCTTTGCCCGTTACGCGCCAGGCAACATCGCGCGCTGGCACAGCACCGATTCCGTTGACTACGCGATCTGTCTGTCCGGTGAAATGTGGATGGAGATGGAGGACGGCGAAGTGCACCTCAAAGCGGGCGACGTGGTGATCCAGTTGGGCACCAACCACAACTGGAACAACCGCAGCACGGAGCCGTGCGTGATGGCGTTTGTGCTGATTGCCACCGAGGGTGCGAAGACTACCGGATGGGCGGAGCAAAAGGATAAACCGCACTGATTTCGCCGTCTGCGGAGTCGTTATGAGCGCTGCCGCAGCACCCGTGGTCCTGGCCGAGCGCCCGGCTGAAGGTGTGGGCTTGGTTCGCATCAATCGCCCCGCTGCGCACAACGCGCTGAATCTGGAAGTGCGCAGGCTGCTCGCCCACCATCTCACTGCGATGGGCGACGATCCGGCCATACGCTGCATCATACTCACCGGCAATGAAAAAGCATTCGCCGCGGGTGCCGACATCAAGGAAATGGCCGCTGCGGGCGCCATTGAAATGCTGCTGCGTGGCACGCACAAACTGTGGCGCACGATTGCGGCGTGCCCAAAGCCGGTGATCGCCGCGGTAAATGGCTATGCACTGGGCGGCGGCTGCGAACTGGCGATGACCTGCGACATCATCATTGCCGGCGAAGGCGCGCGCTTCGGCCAGCCCGAAGTGAAGATCGGCGTGGTTCCCGGCGGCGGCGGCACGCAGCGTCTGCCGCGCGCGGTGGGCAAATACAAAGCGATGCGCTATTTGTTGACGGGTGATTTTATCAGCGCGCAAGAGGCGTTCGCGTTGGGGCTGGTGAGCGAAATCGCCGCCGATGCCGCCGTGGAAACACGCGCGCTGGCCCTGGCGCAGCAAATCGCCGAACTGCCGCCGCTCGCCGTGGAACAGATCAAGGAATGCGTGTTACGCGGCATGGATGCCGCACTCGATACCGGCCTGGCGCTGGAGACCAAGGCGAATCAGCTGCTGTTTGCCTCGCAGGACCAGAAGGAAGGCATGGCGGCGTTTATCGAGAAGCGCAAAGCGAAGTTTCAGGGTAAGTAGTATCACAGCAACCCCAAACCGCTACCGCAAAGGCGCAAAGACGCAAAGGTACCGCAAAGGAAATCAAGCGAGACCCCACCATTCTGGCGTCTGTCAACATGACGAGGCGGTGAGTCTTGTGTTGTTGTTCTTTGCGTATCCTTTGCGTCTTCGCGCCTTTGCGGTAATGGTCTGGTTTTTTCCATATTGACCATGACCGAACCCTCCTCCCGCGCCCGCACGCTTGCCCTCATCGCGCTACTCGCCGGCGCGACCTGCATCGGCACCTCGGCGCTGTTCGTCAAAGTCAGCGAAACGGGGCCGGTGTCCACGGCGTTCTGGCGCGTGTTTCTGGCGCTGCCTTTTTTGTGGGCCTGGGCGTGGATGGATCAACGCCGCAGCGCGCCCGCGCACAGCAGCCCGCGTGGCTTGCTGCTCGTGGCGGGATTTTTCTTTGCTGGCGACCTCGCGGTGTGGCACTGGTCGATAGTGCTGACCTCGGTTGCCAATGCGGTTTTACTGGCAAATCTCGCGCCTATTTTCGTCACGCTCGCCGCCTGGCTGTGGTGGCGCAAGAAACCCGCGGCGATGTTTGTCGCCGGGCTCGCTGCCGCGCTCATCGGTGTCATGCTGATGATCGGCGGTGATATTCCTAATAGCAGCGGCCGCGCGTTACTGGGTGATGCATTGGGCGTGGTGACGGCGATGTTCTACGCGGGCTATCAACTCACGGTAACGCGGCTGCGTGGCAGCGTCAGCACGGCGCGCATCATGGCGGTAAGCAGTGTCGTCACCACGGTGTTGCTATTGCCACTGGCATGGCTGTCCGGTGAAATATTTTTTCCGGCGACGGCGGCGGGCTGGGCAACAGTGTTGGGGCTGGCGCTGATATCGCAAGTGGCCGGGCAAAGCCTGATTGCCTATGCCATGGCACACCTGCCCGCCACCTTATCGTCGGTGGCCCTGCTGTTGCAACCGGTGATGGCGGGGCTGTTTGCGTGGATACTATTGGGCGAGACACTGGGCGCGGTAGCATTTGCGGGGGCGGTGTTGGTGCTGATAGGCATCCGCATCGCCACGCAGGCCGAGCGGTAGATCCAATAAATTCTCAATGAAAACAAAACCTTTTTAATGTTGATGCGCAAGGAACCGCAATGAAAATCACCCGCGTACGCGCTATTCCCATGTCCGACCCGGTGCCGCCCGAACGCCGCCATCGCACCGACCTCGGTACCAAAATAAAAAGCGACGCCACGCTGATACTGGTGGAAACCGATAACGGACTCATCGGCATGGGCGCGGCACTCGGCACGCCGCCGGTGGTAGCCGCCATCGTCGAGCATGAACTGGCGCCCGAATTGATCGGCGAAGACCCCATGTTCTCCGAGCGTATTTTCGAGAAAATGTACAACGGCTCGCGCGCCAAACCCGCGCTTGAACGCGGCGTGCCGCAGGCGGAGACCAGCCGCCGCAATGGCATGGTGATGGAAGCCATCTCCGGCATCGATATCGCCGTGTGGGATGTCAAGGCCAAGGCGCTGGGCATACCGATTTATCAGGCGCTGGGGGCCGTGCGCAGTTCGGTGCGCGGCTATGCCAGCGGCGGCTGGGCGCCCGGCAATGAAGCCGAAGCCGAGCTAGGCGGTTATGCGGCCAAAGGTTACAGCGCGGTGAAAATGCGCGTGGTGGGCCGCGACGGATTTTCAATCGAGAACTGCGTGCGGCGCGTAGAAGCCGCGCGGCGCGGCATCGGACCCGACGTCGAACTGATGGTGGACGCGCACGCCTCACTCGAAACGCCGGTGGCGATACGGCTGGCCAAAGCACTGGAGCCGTACAACATTACATGGTTCGAAGAGCCGGTGTCGCCCGACAATCATGCGGGCATGGGCGAGGTGCGCGCCTCGACGCGCATCCCGATTGCTTCGGGCGAGCGCGAGTTTTCGCGTTACGGTTTTCGCAGCATGCTCGAGCACAAGGCCATCGACATCGCGCAGCCGGATGTCGCGCGCGCGGGCGGGCTTACCGAAATCCGTCGCATCGCGGCGCTTACCGCCGCGCACGATATCCGTCTCGCGCCGCATGCGTGGGGCGCCGGCGTGTTGTTCGCCGCCAGCATTCATGTGGCGATGTCTGCAAGCAACTGCCACATTCTCGAAGTCAGTCAGGGTTACATGCCGATGATGAACGAGCTGTTCAACGAGCCCTACGATATCCGCGACGGCGTGGTGCATGCGCCGGATCGCCCGGGCATCGGCTTTACGCTGCGGCCGCAGGCGCTGGAACGATTCAAATACGTGGACGGACCGGAGTATGCGTTTTGATACCGGGCCACCCTGCAATCACCACGCGCAACACCGGTGCTTGATCGCGAGGCGCATTTGCGCGCAAAATCAGCACTGGACAAAATTCGCAATGCGCTCACCGCCCTTAATTCACGCTGACCACAGGAGACTCCCATGATTGAACTGCACTCATCCCCCACCCCCAACGGCCAGAAAGTCATGATCATGCTGGAGGAGGCGGGCCTCGAATGGAAACACCTGGACGTGAACATCCGGCTCGGCGAGCAATTCACGCCGGCGTTTCTGCAACTGAGTCCCAATAACCGCATTCCGGCCATTATCGACACCGACGGCCCCGGCGGCGGGCGTTACAGCATGATGGAGTCGGGCGCGATCCTGTTTTACCTTGCCGAAAAAACCGGCAAGTTCCTGCCCCAGGATGCGCGCAAGCGTTACGACGTGATGCAGTGGCTGATATTCCAGATGGCGCATGTGGGTCCGATGTTCGGCCAGGCCAACCACTTCAACACCTACGCCAAGGGCAAGAGCGAGTATGCCACCGACCGCTACAACAACGAATCGATACGGCTGTATCGCGTGCTCGACAACCGGCTGCGCGACAGCGCATGGCTAGGCTGCGACGAATACACCATTGCCGACATGGCGGTGTACCCGTGGACCAAGGGGCACAAGGACCGCGGTGTTGACAAGGCCGGCTACCCGAACTTCATGCGCTGGTTCGAGGCCATGGAAGCGCGGCCCGCCGTGCAACGCAACAACAACATGGCCACTGAAATTCGCGAGCGCATGACCAAGGCCATCGAGGGCAAAGAGACGATCAGCCTCTACGATACCAAAGACAACGCCGCGCGGCTGGCAGGCGCCACTAGAAGCTGATTTTCGCTGCACGCCCGGCTGGCGCCGCGCTTGATAACGTGGTGTCAGGCGACCCGGGCAATCCCGCATCGTTTCAACCTGTCAGGAGAGGGCCATGCATATAGACGGCGCTTGTCATTGCGGCAACATCACTTACGAAGCAGAGATCGACCCCGAGGCGGTCGGCATTTGCCACTGCACCGATTGCCAGCACCTCACGGGCACGGCGTATCGTGTCAACGTTCGTGTGCGCAAGGCGGATTTCAAACTGCGCGGCGGCAAGCCCAAGATCTATGTCAAGACGGCGGAAAGCGGCAATACGCGGGCGCACGCATTTTGCCCCGAATGCGGCACGCCGTTGTACTCGACATCGACTGACGCCGATCCGCAAACGTACGGGCTGCGCGTCGGTACCGCGCGCCAAAGAGCACAACTGCCGCCGAAAAAACAAGGCTGGTACCGCTCTGCCATGCCGTGGACGATGCATATCGATGGGCTGCCGAAAATTCCCACCCAGGTAGCGCGATGAGCAGCGACATCGCGTTGATCGTCGGCGCGGGTAGCGGCTTGAGTGCCGCCGTCGCCCGCGCTTTTGCGGGTGAAGGTTTGACCTGTGTGCTGGCGGCGCGCCGCACCGACAAACTCAAGCCGCTGTGCGAAGAAATCAGCGCGACCAGCGTCGCTTGCGACAGCGCGCAGCCCGACCAGGTCAACGCGCTGTTCGCGCAACTCGATACGCTGTGCGAGGCACCGAAGGTTGTCGTCTACAACGCCAGCGGGCGGGTGCACGGGCCCTTGGTTGACCTCGATCCCAAAGGCGTAGCCGATGCCATTGCCGTCAGCGCCTATGGCGGGTTTCTCGTCGCGCAAGCCAGCGCCAGGCGCATGCTGAAAAAAGGCGCGGGCACCATCATTTTTACCGGCGCATCCGCCAGTGTGAAGGGCTATGCGCAATCGGCCACGTTCGCCATGGGCAAATTTGCTCTGCGCGGACTCGCGCAGAGCATGGCGCGCGAACTGGCGCCGCAAAATATTCATGTCGCGCATGTGGTGATTGACGGTGGCATCCGTTCCGCGCAGCGGCCGGTGCCGGTGGACAAACCGGACAGCCTGCTCGATGCGGATGCCATTGCCGAGAGCTATGTGCACCTGCTGAAGCAGCAGCGCAGCGCATGGACGTGGGAGATTGAAGTCAGGCCGTGGGTCGAACGGTTTTAGGCGCATCCCGCCCTCGGTCACCCCGCGATCCGACGCGCGCACGAGCCAACCCCATGCGTGCTAGCCCCACTCAGCAACGACTGAGCGGCGTTAGCCCGCCGGTGCCCTGCCCGACAAGAACGGCTTTAACGCAGCCCAAATAAAATCATTGGCTGGCGTAGGGATGCCGTGTTCCCTACCAAGCTCTCTGACCCGCCCGCCCAGCCACGGCAGCTCCAGGCGATTGCCCGCTATCAGGTCGACAGCCAAGGAGGGCATCAGCATCGGTGGCGATGTTCGCGCGCGCGCGAGCCGCGCCTCTGCCTTCTGTACGGGTATCGAAATGCCTGACGCGCGTCCCACCGCAACAACCTCGTTGAAAACGGCGGTGTAGAGCGACCAGCAGTCCTCCTCCTTTTGTACCACCCCCATCGGCGATCGGAGTAATGCGCACAGTGAGCTGTTCGCAACCAAGCCGATGAACTTGTCCCACAGCAGAGCGCGACCATCGGTGCCAATTTCGACTGCAATACCGGCCGCCCCGAAGGTCTCCTTCACCTTAAGCAGTCTGGTGGATGCATGGCCTTGTGCCTCAGCCGCAGTGATCGCGTAGTGGGGATTACTTTGCCGGATGACACCGGGCTCCTCTATAGCGGCGTTCATGGTTGCGGATCCGTATGCGACGTGCTCCCATCCCAAAGATTGGGCGAGCATTCCTGGCGCATCGATACCGTTTTGGACAGGAATGACGACGGTGTTTTCCTTCAGCAGCGGCCGCAGCGTGGGCGCAATCGCTGCAACAGCCCACATCTTCGGGGTCACGATAACGACGTCACAGGCGCCAATGGCAGGCGCTTCGATCTCCACTTGAATTTCAACCGTGAACCCACCGCTCGGGGCAATCAAAGTCAGGCCGTTGCGCCTGATCGCCGTCACATGCCGCTCGGTTGCCAAAAGACTGACATCGACCCCAGCCCGCCGCAACGTTGCTGCAAGCAGGCCCCCTACGCCACCAGCACCCACCACACAAACCTTCATTGAAAGTCCTCTTGAAATGTAACTGCGCGTTTTTCGATCAGCCTGCCGATCCCGGCGCTAATGCTCGCCCAAATAGGCGACGGCTTCTATCTCCACCAACACGTCCGGCTTCGCAAGGGAGCGCACTTCTACCAGTGTGGAAGCAGGAAAATCTCCGCTGAAGAACTCGCGGCGTGCACGCCAGACCTCGGTATTGTTCGCGATATTGACGACATAGATAGTCATCTTGACCAAGTTGTCCATAGTGCCGCCGGCCGCTTTGACGATGCGCGCTATGCGTGAAAATATGTGCTGGGTCTGCGCGTACTCATCCTTGCCGACTATCCCATCGCCGCCTTCAAAGGGACGTGCTACCTGGCCGGAGATAAACAGCATGTCGCCCGCGCGTATGGCGTTTGACCATAGACCGGGTGCGGCTTCGGCTACATCGGGGACGGACACCTTGGTCCTTGGCATGGCATGCTCCTTATGGCGTTAGTCTCGCAAGCGCGTAATGCTCATGTCTTGCCGCTCCTGCGCCAGCGTCGTAGGCTGGTGGAAATTGAGACGTCACAAATTGAGTGTGGCTTGCCACCGTAGCAGACCTCGAGGTTCGAGACAAGCGGCGTACTGGTGCAGAGTCCGAATAGCCACGCGCCTGGGCGCGGGATTACGCATACGCCGCGGGCCTCTGCGTTCTGCAGTACGGAACATTGCGGTGTAAACTTGCCGCTGCCCCCACCCACGGAAGAATGATGAGTACCGAGACTGCCGCTGTGCCCGCCACGCTGATTACACCTGCCCTGAAAGACAGCCTGAACGTCTGGAGCGCAGCGGAGATATCGCATCCGGTGGACCGTTCCGATTTGCGCAAGTGGGCCATCGCCGTCTACTGGCCCGAGGTGCCGCCAAAAATATTTTGGGACGAGGCCTATGCCAAGACCACCCGCTACGGCGGTATCCTCGCGCCGCGCGAATTCAACCCCTTCGCCTGGCCCGCGATCCGCCCCGCCGACCGCGCGCCGCGGCCCGCCAAGCGCGGCGTAGGCGAACGCACCATGAACGGCGGGCAAAAAGAAGTCTACGGGGTACCGATCCGACCCGGCGATGTCATTACAGCGAAAACCGCGCTGGTGCACATGGAAGAAAAAGTGGGCAAGCTCGGCCTGACGCTGTACAAATCCACCGAAACGCGCTGGACCAATCAGCAAGGTGAGTTCGTGCGCAGCCGCATTTCCATTTCCATCGTCTACTGAGAGCGGGCTACACCATGGCCAACAAGGTTTACTTTGAAGACGTCAAGGTCGGCGATGACATCCCCACGTTTGTGCGGCAAACCGACTTCATGCACTGGAACCGCTACGCTGCGGTCAACGATGAATTCGTTTATATCCACATGGACGACGAATCCGGCCGCAACGGCGGCAATGTGCAGGGCGCATTCGGCATGGGCAATCTGCGCTGGGCCTATCTGCACAATATGCTGCGCGAATGGGCTGGCGACGAAGCGGAGATGAAGGAAATGAACGTGCAGTATCGCGCCATTAACCAAAAGCACGAAGTGCTTACCTGCACCGGCAAGATCACTGAAATGAAAACCGTAGGCGGCGAAAATCTGGTGCGCCTCGATATCAACGTGGTGAATCAGGACGGCAAGGCGACTACACCGGGGTATGCGGTTATGGCTTTGCCGTCGCGCGGCTAGGGCGGCAACCGAGTGAGGATCCCAGTCGAAGTCGGTGTCATGGGCTGGCTGCGCGCTAGCGTGCGTCGCGCCAACGCGGAGGGCTGATTTTATGTCACGCACCATCGCCGCCGGTATCGGCCTGATGGAATACCCGTTTCGCACCACCTCCGGTTTCTGGCGTTGGGTCGATCTGTGCGAGCAGGGCGGCGTCGACTCGATATGGCAGAGCGACCGCCTGGTCAGTCGTACCCCGGTGCTGGAATGTATGACGGCGCTGGCCGCGATCGCTGGCCGCACGCGACGGATCAAGTTCGGGGTCAACGTCGTCGCGGTGGCGATGCGCGATCCGCTGCTACTGGCCAAGCAATGCGCGACCATCGACGTGCTGTCCGAAGGCCGCATGCTGCCCGGCTTCGGCATCGGCAGCCCGCGCGGGCTGGAATGGGATGCCATGCACCTCGACCCCACCACGCGCGGGCGCAAGACCGACGAGGCGCTGGAGATCATTTCCCGGCTGTGGAAGGGCGAGAAACTGAGCTACGCCGGGAAGCACTTCCGGTTGACGAATGCCTCGATCTCGCCGCTGCCTGCGCAGGCTGATTTTCCGATGTGGATCGGCGGATCGTCGGCCGCAGCCGTGCAGCGGACGGCCAAATACGGCACGGGCTGGCAGGCGGGATCCGACACACCCGAGGCCGTCGGTCAGGTCATTGCTGCGATCAAGGACGCCGCCACCGTAGCCGGCCGCGCTATCGACGAGGATCACTACGGCGCTGCATTCACCTATCGCTTTGGTGAGCGGGATGATCCCGGCGTGGCGAATGTGATGGCGCACTACAAGGCGCGCACCGGACGCGACGCTGGCGTGCATTTTGCCTTCGGCGATGCCGAGGCGATCGTCCAGCGCATCGCACGCTACGTCGAGAATGGTGCCTGTAAGTTCATACTGCGCCCGGCGGCGGATGGCGACGAAGATATGTACACGCAGACCAGGCGCTTGGTGGAGGAGGTGCTGCCACTGATGGCGGAGCGCTGGCCGCGGCGCGCGAAAACCGGGGGTTAAACGGGGCGCCTACGGCACGATCACGATCGGCGCTGCGGGCCATGGACCATCGAGCAGCGCCGACAGCAACACGGCAAGGGTGCGCGGCATAAACCTTTCGCGCGAACCCGCAATCTCGGCGACTGACCACCACCGCAACTCGCGGAACGTAGTGCGCTCTTCGGCCGTGAGCGCGCTCGGTGTTGCAGTGAAGTGGGGGACGCGCTGGATGTAGACGCGGGCCAGCGTGTTGACCGGCACGCCGTCGCGCACGATGCGCTTGGGCGACGTCCACACCCAGTGGCCGGGGTGGGCGAGGGTGAGGCCGGTTTCCTCCCGGATTTCGCGGTGCAACGCCTCCTCGAAGCTTTCGCCGGGATGCAGCGAGCCGCCGGGCGTAAGCCACACTGGCTGGTGCGCGTTGAAGGCGAGCTGCATCAGCAGGACGCGATCCTGAGGGTCGACAAGCAGCGCGCGGGCGGATTCGATAATGGTCTTGGGCAATCGCCCAATGCTACCCGTCACGCGTTACGCTTTAGGCGCTGGATGGATGTTATCCACCCAATGTACCGCTTCCGGTTTTTCAACCACCGGAATATCGAGATTGACCACCACCGGCTGCTGGCCGCTGCGCACCAGCACGCAGGACAGCGGCTCGTCGTCACTGGCATTGATTTCCTGATGCGGCACATACGGCGGCACGTAGATGAAATCGCCGGGGCCGGCCTCCGCGACAAATTCAAGCCGGTCGCCCCAGCGCATGCGCGCCTTGCCGCTGACCACATAAATCACGCTTTCCACCGCGCCGTGATGATGCGCGCCGGTCTTGGCCTTGGGATGAATGACGACGGTTCCCGCCCACAGTTTTTCCGCGCCGGCACGCGCGTGGGTGATTGCCGCCGCGCGGTTCATGCCCGGTGTTTGCGCGGTGTTGGTATCCAGTTCATTGCCATGCACCACGCGCACGCCGTGAAATTTCCATTGGGATGCGGCTGCGTTTTCCATGTCGGTCTCCTGCGGATGAGTTGCGCGGAATCGGTTACGACTGCGTCCAACTACTGCTGGACCCAGCCTAAAACAGTATACAACGTGGGTCCATACCCACGGAAAATCCAGTGCGCCTGTGTGCTAGCGCGGCTGGATGCCCGCCGCCTGCGCGATCTTGCGGTAACGCTCTGCATCCGCGGTCACGAACGCGCGTATTTGCTGGGGCGTGTAGTTCACGATAATACTGGTACGTGACGCCTGATAAGCCCGGCCCTCCGGGCTTGCCATGGCCACCTTGAAACCGTCGTGCAGCTTGTTGACGATGGCGTCGGGTGTTTCGCTGCGCACAAAGATCGAGCTCCACGAGTAGCTGACGAAGTCAGGAAAGCCGCTTTCCTTCATGGTCGGCACGTCCGGTAACAGGGGATGGCGTGTGTCGGCGGTGAGGGCAAGCGCGCGCATACGGCCTTCCTTGATCAACGGCGCCGCACCGCCGGAATCGATCATGCCCGATGCGATTTGACCGCCGATCACATCGGTCATCACCTGAGAGCTGCCCTTGTACGGCACCGGCGTGATGGCAAACCCGTTCGCCATGCCCAACCATAGGCTCAATAATTCGTAACCGGCCGAGTAGTTGCCCACAGCCAAAGGGACGCCCGCTTTTTTGGTTGCGGCGGTAAACTCCTTAAGGGTTTTGCTGGGAGAGTTCCCCGCCACCACAAATGCGGTCGGCGACAATCCAAACAGGATCACCGGGCGAAACTCCTTCGCCGGATCATAGGGCAGATCTTTCATCACCACCGGATTTACGCCTATGGTTGAGGTGGTGCCTGTCAACAGGGTGTAGCCATCCGCCGCCGCGCTTTTGACTGCCTGCACCGCGATGATGCCGCTGCCGCCGGGCCGGTTATCGACCACCACACCTTGCCCCCAGAGTTTGGACACCAGTTCGCCGTAAAAACGCGGATTGGCATCGGCGCCGCTGCCGGCGGCAAAGGGCACCACGATGCGCAAGGGCTTCGCCGGGTAGTTTTGTGCCTGCGCGTTGGCGGCTGCCGCCAGCAGTGCGATGCCGAGTATCGTAAACGGAAACTTCACCATGTGCTTCTCCACGTGATGCGATTAAGAAACGAAAAGACAATATGCATCCGGTGGATCAGACCGTCAAGCCAGCGGCGGGACACATGCCAGCGGCGGGACACACCGCCGATGTGCATCCGTATCTTCTCATGCACATGCACATCCGCATCGAATAATCCCAGGACGAATCTGCCGTGCCATAATTGTGCATCCCTTCAGCCCTACTCATTCATCTGTGGCAAAAGAGGTTTTCAATGTTTGCATTTTCCGCACCCCAACACACCATACGACCGCTGCTGCTGCGCGGCATAGCCATCGCCGCCGCAACCGTCGTCAGCGGCGTAAACGCGCAACCCTATCCCGCAAAATCGATCCGCATGGTGGTGCCTTACGCGCCGGGCGGAGGTGTGGACATCATCGCGCGCGCCACCGCGCAGGAACTCGCCAAGCGCGTGGGCCAGCAGATCATCGTCGACAATCGCACCGGTGCTGGCGGCAATGTCGGTTCCGATGCGGTCGCCAAGTCCGCGCCTGACGGGTACACGCTGCTGATGGCGTCACCCGCCAACACCATCAATCCCAGCCTCTATGCGAAGATGCCGTACGAGCCGATGCGCGACTTGGCGGCAGTGGCCTTGATTGCTTCCGTGCCTTCGGTGCTGCTCGCCAATCGCGCGCTACCTGTGGCCCACGTAAAACAACTGGTGGCGCTGGCAAAAGCAAAACCCGGCGCGCTCACCTATGGTTCGGGTGGCAGCGGCAGCACTGAACATCTGGCGGGTGAAATGTTCAAGTCGTTCGCGGGTGTCGACATGCTGCACGTGCCGTACAAAGGCGGCGCGCAGGTGCTGACCGATGTCATCGGCGGGCAAATCGCGCTGATGTTCGTCAATCAGGTGTTCGCGTTGCCGCATATACAAGGCGGCAAAGTCAAAGCACTTGCGGTGGCGGGTGCTGCGCGTTCGCCGTCGCTGCCCGAGGTGCCCACCTTTGTCGAAGCGGGATTCCGGGATTTTGTAGTCTCGGTGTGGTGGGGTGTGATGGGGCCTGCCGCGATGTCTAAAGACATTGTCAATCAACTCAATCGCGACATCGTCGCCGGCTTGTCGTCGCCGGAGATGAAGGAGCGGCTGCACAACATGAGCGCACAGCCTATCGGCGGCACACCCGATCAGTTTGCTGCGTTCTTTACCGCCGAGACCAAACGCTGGGCACCGATAGTGAAAGCTTCGGGCGCGCGGGCGGATTGATGATGCACAATACCTTTGCAGGCGCGCTGCTGGTCGCGCTGAGCGCTTTAGCGCAATCCACCGCAGCCCAGACCTACCCCGCAAAACCGCTACGCATCATCGTGCCGCTTGCCGCCGGCGGACCGGGAGACGTGTTGACGCGCGCGATGGGCCAGAAACTCGCCGAACTAACCGGCCAGCCGGTGGTGATCGACAATCGACCCGGCGCGAACACCAATGTGGGCAGTGAGGCTGCCGCCAAGGCGCCTGCCGACGGTTACACCCTGCTCTCCACCGCCAACCCGCTGACCACCAATCCGAGTTTGTATCCGGCGCTGCCGTATGACCCGATCCGCGATTTCGCACCGATCACACTGATCGGCCTGACGCCGCTGCTGCTGGTGGTTCATCCCTCATTGCCGGTCAAGTCGGCGAGGGACCTGATCGCACTGGCGCAAGCGCAGCCCGGGCAACTCAATTATGGTTCCGCCGGCAATGGCAGTGCATTACATCTCGCCGGTGAAATGTTCAACAGCCTCGCGCGCGTGAAGCTCGTGCACGTGCCGTACAAAGGCGTGACCAATGCGTTCAGCGATCTGCTCGGCGGGCAAATTTCAATCATGTTCCCCGGCGCGCCGATTGCGCTGCCGCAGGTCAGGGCCGGCAAGCTGCGTGCACTCGGCACCACCGGCGCTGCGCGCATGGCGGCAGCGCCCGAACTGCCGCCGATCAGCGAATCGGGCTTGCCGGGCTACGAGGTTGAGGTGTGGTACGGCGTGCTTGCGCCCGCAGGTACGCCCGCAGCGGTGATCTCGCGGCTGCATGCGGAGATCAGCAAAATTGTGCAGCTGCAAGACATCCGGGAGCGCTGGGCGCTACTCGGTGCAACGCCGCTGCACAACACGCCCGAACAGTTTGCTGCGTTTTTAAAAGCGGATGTCGGCAAGTGGGCGAAGGTGGTGCGTGTAGCGGGTGTGAAGATCGACTGATCACCAAGCAGCTGCATACGCGTAGCTGTTGCAGCTCCTGTGAACGTTTTTCAGCACGGGTCAGGTTGGGTGAAAATGTAGTTTGAAATTCCAATTGCCGACGATTTCAGGGAGAGTTTTATGCTAAAGACAGAGCCAACGACCCGCGGTTGCATAATCATCGGCGCGATGCTTGCGCTGTCGCCGTTCACCGTCCGCGCGCAGGCCGATAGCGCGGCAGCCGGTTATCCCGCCAAATCGGTGCGCCTGGTGGTCGGGTTTACACCCGGCAGCGCGACCGATGTCACTGCGCGCATTTTTGCGCAAAAATTCACCGAGGCCTGGGGCGTGCCGGTCACGGTGGAAAACGTTCCCGGCGTCGGTGGCGCGGTTGGGGTCGCGCGGGTCGCGAAGTCGCCCCCCGACGGCTACACGCTGATGTACTCGGGCAACGGTGCACTGACCATCCTGCCGACGCTGCAAAGCAAACCGCTCTACGATGTGGTGCGCGACCTGATACCGGTTTCGATGTTGCTTACCATGCCCAGCATCCTCGTCGTCAACAATGACCTGCCGGTGAAGACGCTTCAGGAATTCATCAAGTACGCCAAGGAGCCCTCCAGAAAGCTCTCCTACGCCTCGCCGGGCGCCGGTACGCCGCAACACATCGCGGGCGAACTGCTGAAGACTCTGGCAGGATTAGACATAACGCATATCCCGTATAAGGGCGCAATCTTCACCGACGTGATCGGCGGCCGCGTGGCGATGACCTTGCAGAACGCCGGTGCCATCCTGCCGGTGGTGCGCGACGGCAGGTTGCGGGGGCTCGCGGTGACCTCGCTCAAGCGCTCGCCGAACATGCCCGAACTGCCGACCATCGCAGAATCCGGATTTCCGGGTTTCGAAGCGGTGTCGTGGTTTGCGCTGCTGGCGCCGGCGGGCGCGCCGGCGGGCATCCTCGCCAAAGTGCATCAGGAATCAATGAAGGTGATTGCGAATCCTGAATTGCGCGCCCGTTTCGCACAACTCGGTCTGGATACCACCGGCAAAGGATCAGACGAGGTAGCCGCAATCATCAAGGCGGACATCGACAAATGGGCCAAGGTGATCAAGGACGCGGGAATCACCATGACCGATTAGCGCGTCACAATTTAAATAAAATAAATAAAAACAAATAGTTACGTGGAACCCGCTGCTCGTTATTCGCCGTAATGTCAAGCACGCGCCATCCTCAAATGCGGCACACCTCATCGCCGCAACCCAAATCGCGATCGGCCTCGACCAGCAGTTGCTCAAACGTTTCCGGCACGCGAATTTCCTTGCCGATCACGCGTGGGCTGTAGCCTTGCAGCCAGAAGCTGTTGGTCGGGTGTCCGCCACCTGCGACGATGATCACAAAGTTCTCAGGCTTGGCGGTAATCGGCCACGGGTCTTGTTTGAGGCTGTCGCGCGTTAACGGGTTGGCATCGATTTCTATCCACGCCGGGCCGCCGTTGCGTTGGAGCTCGGCCTGCGGAATGCGCGAATGCTCATAGAAAAATGCACGCATTTTTTTCTTGTTCCAGCCCAGGCCCGCCATGGTGTTTGCCACCACGCCCGGAATCAGTATCGCGCCCGGCGTGCCTTTTTCGTAACCTGACAGATTCGTGTAGTTGGGGGTGCGCATGAAATCAGCCATGCGGTACATGCCCTGATCGGTGTCTTCTGCGGGCGTTTCTTTTTTCGCGCCGCGCCGCCGCACGTTGGTGGCACCGTTCGAGAACATCAGCGACACTGAATTCATCTCGCGTGCAAAGCCGTGGCGCTCCATTGCATGGGTGGGCCAGCCGGCGGGCAGATTATCTTCATCTTCCGCGAACACGACGTTGGTATAGCGCATGCCGCCGTAGTTGGCCATGGCACCGATACCCGGCAGCGCGCCGCCGACATTCTGCTGAATCAGTCGCAGTGCGCGGCCTATGCTGGCACCGGCCGGGCGCTGCGGATCGGGGCCGAGACAACCGAAGCCG
Source organism: Bordetella parapertussis (assembly GCA_945906815.1). GTDB lineage: Bacteria > Pseudomonadota > Gammaproteobacteria > Burkholderiales > SG8-41 > UBA5216. The sequence goes on along the minus strand of CAMDRT010000002.1, from coordinate 28,040 downwards.
GAGTTCAAACGTATTTGTTTGGCAATCGGCCCGTTGACGATCACCACCGGGTACGCGCTGCCGGACGCGGCCTGCAATTGCTCGGCCTTGGTCTCGGGATGCAAAAATGCTTCGACCGCGGCGATCAATACCGGCAGATATTCAGGGCGCCCGCCGGCCATGGTTAGCGCAACCGCACAGGTCTCAACGGTGGTGATGCCGCCGCGCGGCGGAAACTTGCCGATCACATGGTCGCGCGGTAACGGCGTTCCACGCAATACGCGATCCACGCGCACTGGCGTCGCGGGCCACAGCGGCAGGCCGTCGCCCCACAGATTGGTGATCGCCAGATGGTTGGCTTTATCGAGCGCCTCTTCGTAGGTAGCGCCTTCGACCTTGAGCATCGGCACTGCACCTGGCGCGGCCTTGGCATACACCGATTGCCAGCGCGTAAGTCCGTCGTAGAGCTCCTGCTTGCGCGTGGTCAGTGCTGAGATGTCGCTGCCCGGCAAAAACAGTTCGATCGGAAAGGTGATCATCGCCGCATCGGGCGCGAGCCCGAGGCCCGAGATCGCGTTCGTCATCACACCCTTGAAATCCGCCCGCGTCAGCGTAACGGTGGGGATCCCCAGGGCTTCGATTCTAGCGGCTGCACGGCCGCAGGCTGTGGCGCAGGAGCCTCAGGCCGCGTTGCCGATGATCACCGCATCGACCCCGCTTTGTTTCACCAGCTGCGCGGTTTCTTCCTCGCCGATCAGCGCATTGCCCTGCGGGTAAGTGTCTATGGGTAGAATTTCGACGCCAGGAAAATCCTTTTCAAATAAGGATTTAATCAACGGCAGCGTGCGATACGCCTGCCATTGTTCGTTGCTGACGATGCCGATTTTCTTGCCGGCGATGGCGTCCAGACGCGGCGCGTGCGGCTGCGTGATTTCAATCGCGCCGAAGGGATCGTACAGTTCGAGTTGCACCATGGGAGTCTCCATCCAGTAAGTGGCTTGCATCGTAGCATGGCGCGGCTAAGTACCGTGATACGCTAATGACACCCCCAACATCTCACCGCAAAAGCGCACAGGAAGCGCAAAAAATCATGGCCATGACTACACCCACAAACATCGCCCTGCGTACGTCCAACAGCACGCGCCCGGTGCTCGACATGCTGCTTCCCCTATTCGAGCGTGCGACAGGCCACCAGGTCACGCTGATACTCGACACCGCGAAAAACGCGCTGGCACGCATCAAGGACGGCGAGCGCGGCGATGTGGCAGTACTGCTGGGCACGTCCATCGACGAATTGATCACGCTGGGCGTAGTGGACAGGGAAAGCTGCCAGCCTTTCGCGCGCTCCAGCATCGGCATGGCGGTACTGCAAGGCGCGCCCCAGCCCGACATCAGCACCGTCGAAGCGTTCAAGCGCACCTTGCTCAACGCCAAATCGATAGCGCACACCGTACATGGCCCCAGTGGCGCTTATTTTCCGGGGCTGATCGAGCGTCTTGGTATCGCCGCGAAAGTCCTACCCAAGACCGTGACGCGCCCCGGTGGTTACATCGGCGTGGTGGTCACCGCCGGTGAAGCGCAAATAGCCTTTCAGCAAATCTGTGAATTGCTGGCAGTGCCGGGGCTGGATGTGGTGGGGCCGATCCCGGAAGAAATTCAGTGTAACTTTGATTCGAAAGCGGCGATTTTTTCCGCATCAAAAAATCAGGCGGCGGCGCAGGCATTGCTGAGCTATCTCGCGCGCCCGCAGCACGCCGCCCAATTTACTGCGGCAGGGTTGCGCCAACTGCCCTAAGCGGGAACAGCGGGCTACGCATTCTTCGCCAGCTTCTGCACCCGCCAGTTCAGCGGATCTGCGATGTAGATATTTTCCTTGCTGTCGAGCGCGAGCAAATGCGCTTCGCCATATTGATTCGGTCCTTTACCCTGGCTGCCGGTGATGCCGAGCACTTTGCAGTTTTCGTCGAGTTTCATGATCTTGCCGGCGTGGCCGTGCGCCATCATGATGTGCGTGTTGTCGCTGCACAGGCACAAGCCACAGGGTGTGCCGGGGTGGCTGGTTTCGCGCAGGTAGTTACCTTCGCCATCAAACACCTGTATGCGCTGGTTGGAGCGATCGGCGATGTAGAGCAGGCCTTTGCCGTTGATCACAATGGAATGCGGCTGGTTGAATTTCCCCGGCTCTTTGCCGGTGCCGCCCCAGGTTTTGAGGTGCGCGCCGTCCGCAGTGAATTTGTGTACCAGCGATTCGCCTTTGCCGTGCCCTTGGGTGATGTAGACCTCGCCCTTGGGTCCGAATGCGAGGTCGTTGGGCTCGTCAAAGCATTTCAGGTGTCCGGCCTGATGCCACTCGCCGGCGCGTCCCTTCACGCCCCACACCATGAGTATGCGTCCATCGGCGGTCATCTTGACCACAATATGCGCGCCGGTATCGGTGGCCCAGATATTGCCTTCGCGGTCGATGCGCAAGCCGTGCGGATTGGTGAAGATGCCGCGCCCCATGGTGCGCAGATAGTTGCCGTCGTTGTCGAACTCCATCAGCGCATGTTCGCTGCGATTGAACACCAGGATGTGGTTTTGGGCGTTGACCGCCACACCCGAACACGGACCGAAGTTGACGCCGGCGGGCAGTTTAAAAATATCGGCGACGGGCGTGTATCCCAGATCGGGAATGTTGTTGGACATGGTGGGCCTCACAGTAAGTTGATCGTTCCGGCGCACCCCAGGTGGCGCGGATTTTTTCGTATCCTGCGGAGCGTATCAGGTCTACTCCCGCCACGCGACCGAATTGCGCCGCGGCGTTTCACAGGTGCCGCAAGCAATTCAGTCGTGTCGAGGTGTCCCAGGAAGGCATTTTCTGCGCAGAGCACCCGATTACATTATCGAATAAAAACAAATGGTTACATCGGCGCATCGCACGCCGGACTGGCCCTGCGCATCTGCTAGAATTCACGGCTACTCGCGCATGAGCGCGACAGAATGCTCCTCACCCATGTCGAATCGCATGCCGCTACATGTTCATGTTCACCTCGCCGCCATGATGGCGCTTGCTGGCGTCTGCTATGGCGCGCAGGCGCAACGCGTGGAGGATGCCGCGCGCGGCTATCCGTCGCGCCCGATCCGCGTGGTGATCGGTTTCACCCCCGGCGGTCAGCCCGACATCGTGATGCGCCTGATCGCGCCCAGGTTCGGCGAAGCGCTGGGCCAGCAGTTGGTGGTTGATAATCGTCCCGGCGCCGGTGGCACGCTCGGCACTAAAATCGTGGTCGATGCGCAGCCCGACGGTCATACGCTGCTGACGGCATCTTCCTCGCATGCCATTGCGCCGGTCATCTACGCCAAATTACCCTACGATTCGTTGCGGGACATCGCCGGCATCACGCTGACTTACAGCGCCTCGTATGTGCTGGTGGCGGCGCCATCACTCGGCGTGAAAAGCGTGCAGGAACTGGTGACCATGGCGAAAGCCAAACCGGGACAGCTTAATTTTGCTTCGGCCGGCACCGGCAGCGGCATGCATTTCGCGGGCGAGGTGTTCAAGCAGGCGACGCAAATTGACGCCTTGCACGTACCCTACAAGGGCGTGCCCGAAGCGTTGAACGATACCATCGGCGGACGCGTGCAATTCACCATGGCGCCCCTGGGCGCATCCCTCGGTCTGGTGCGCGACGGACGCCTGCGCGCGCTGGGGGTGTCATCGCCCAAGCGCCTCAGCGTGCAACCGGATCTGCCGACCATTGCGGAATCGGGCTATCCCGGATTTCGCTGGGATTCGTGGGGCGGCTTGTTCGCGCCGGCGAAAACGCCGCGCGCTATCATCCACAAATTGAATCGTGTAGTGGCGCGGGTGCTGAACGACCCGGAGATTCATCAACGCCTCAGCGGGCTGGGCATGGAAGTTGTGCCCACCACGCCCGAACAAGCCGACAAGTTCGTCGCAGAACAGTTGGCACTGGTGATGCGCTTGGCGAAGCAAGCCGGCATTCAAGCGCGGTGACTGGATAAAAATCGGTTAACCACGGAACACGCGGAATACACGGAAAAATTCTCCGGTATATTCCGCGTATTCCGTGGTCGATCAGCACCGTAGGTTGGGCTGGCAAGCCCAACACCAGCGGTATATCACCCGCGAATGTTGGGGTTTACTCCGCTTTAATCCCCGCCGCCTTCATCAGCGGCCACCATTTATCGATCTCGGCCTTGTGATGCCGGGCGAGCGCCTGCGGGGTTTGCTCGTTGCGCGGCGGAATATCCTGGCCAAGATCGGTAAAACGTCTGCGCACGGCATCATCCGCCAGTGCATCGACGATGGCAGCGTTGAGCTTGATGTTGATGTCGCGCGGCGTGCCCTTGGGCGCCCAGATGCCATGCCAAACTGCAGTATATAACCCCGGCATGCCGGCCTCGTCCACGGTGGGGATTTCCGGCGCGGCGGCCTGACGCGTTTTCGACGTAACCAGATACGCGCGCAACTTGCCCGCGCGTACATGGGCCACCGAGGTCGCCACCTGCGTCATATACAGATCAATTTCCCCCGACAGCAACGCCTGCATCGCCGGCGCGCCGCCGCGATACGGTACAAACTCCATTTTTACGCCGACACGGTTGAGAAAATAAATGCCCGCGATGTGCGAAGCGCCACCGATCCCGCCGGTGCCGAACTGAATCTTGTTGTGATTGGCCTTGATCCACGGTACCAGTTCCTTCAGGGTCTGCGCAGGGACAGCGGGCTTGGAGATCACCACCTGGGGATTGGTCGCGATCATCGCCACCGGGTCGAAATCCGTGAACACATCAAAGTTCAAGGTGTAGTACGCGCCGTTAGTCACGTGTGTACCCCAATGCCCGATGCTCAAGGTGTAGCCATCGGGCGCGGCACGCGCGACGCGTCCGGTGCCGATGCTGCCGCCTCCTCCCGTCACGTTTTCCACCACCACGGTCTGACCCAGAAACTTGCGCATCGGCTCGCTTAGCAAGCGCGCCAGCGTATCGGTGGGCCCGCCCGCCGGGAACGGCACCACGATCGAAATCGATCGCGATGGCCAGGGTTGCGCCATGCCGGTCGATCCCGTGCCAAAGATAACTGCAAGCGCGCAGGCTTTGAATAATGCGTTCATGCCGATCTCCTTTATCATTGATGGCTCATCCAATTTACTCGGCCTTGATGCCAGCCGCTTTCATCAGCGGCCACCACTTGTCGATCTCAGCCTTGTGGTGCGCGGCAAGCGCCCCTGGTGTCTGCTCTGCGGCCGCTGGAATTTCCTGCCCCAGATCGGCGAAACGCTTGCGCAGGGTGCCGTCGGCCAGCGCTTCGACGATGGCGGCATTGAGCTTCATGTGGGTGTCGCGCGGCGTACCCTTGGGCGCCCAGATGCCGTGCCAGACCGATGTATGCAGGCCCGGCATGCCGGCTTCGTCGGCGGTGGGAATCTCCGGCGCCGCCACCTGACGCGACTTGGCTGTCACCAAGTACGCGCGCAACTTGCCCGCACGCACGTGTTCAATCCCGCCTGCTATCTGCGTCATGTACAAATCGATTTCACCGGCCAGCAGCGCCTGCATGGCTGGCGCACCGCCGCGATACGGCACAAAATCCATTTTTACGCCGACACGGTTGAGAAAATATAGTCCCCCGATATGCGATGAACTGCCAATGCCGCCGGTGCCAATCTGTATCTTGCCCTGATGGGCCTTGATCCAGGGCACCAGCTCCTTCAAATTCTTCGCCGGCACGGACACTTTGGTGATGACCATTTGCGGATTGGTTGCGATCATTGCCACCGGCTGCAGATCCGTCAGCAGATCGTAGTTCAGCTTGTAGTACGCGCCGTTCACCACGTGCGTGCCCCAATGCCCGATGCTCAAGGTATAACCGTCGGGCGGTGAGCGCACGACTTTCGCCACGCCGATGCTGCCGCCTGCGCCGGTCACATTATCGACAACCACGGTCTGCCCAAGAAAACGGCGCATCGGCTCGCCCAGCAAACGCGCGAGGGTATCGGTAGGCCCGCCTGCGGTGAATGGCACCACGATCGAAATCGACCGCGACGGCCACGGCTGCGCCATGCTGGCGGATCCCATGCCGATGACGAGCGCAAATGCGCAGACTTGGAGTAGTGCTGTCATGCCGACCTCCCGTAGCTAAACCGCGAATGAGTCACCACCCTAACGCAAACCGGCAAACCCTACTTCACTTCTATCCTGCGCTCCTGTACCACGCGCCGCCACTTGGCGATTTCCTCGCTGACATGGCGTGTCATTTCCTGCGGGCTGCCGGGCCGCATGTCGCCACCGGCTTCGGTGAATTGTTTGATCACATCGTTGCTGGCCATGATAGCGCGCAGCTCCCGGTTCAAGGTTGCGATCACCGCTGTGGGCGAGCCGCCCGTGGCGCCCATGCCCGCGAACGAGGTCACGTCAAAACCCGGCAGTATCTGCGACACCGGCGGCAGCTCGGGCATCTGCGGCGAACGGTCTTTGGAGCAAATCGCCAGCGCGCGGATGCGGTTGGAGCGAATGTGCGGTGAGGCGCCGGTGAGCGTCATGAACATGAAATCGATGCGCCCGCCGATCATGTCGGTAAGCGCCTCGGTGCTGCCCTTGTACGGGATATGCACCGTATCCGCGCCCGCCATCACATTGAATAACTCGGCGGCCAGATGAAACACCGAGCCGACACCCACTGACCCGTAATTCAATTTACCCGCATGTTTTTTTGCCAGCGCAATCAACTCTGCGGTGCCGCGTGCGGGTGAGTCGTTGCGCACGGTCAACACAAAGGGATAGGTGACTATGGTGCTAATCCAGTCGAAATCCCTGAGCGCATCGTAGGGGGTTTTCACCGACGCTGCGTGCGCGGTAAAGGCGCCGCTGATGAATATCAGTGTGTAACCATCGGGTGTTGCCTTGGCCACTAGATTGGCGCCGATTGCACCGCCCGCGCCCGGACGGTGCTCGATCACAAAGTTTTGCCCGAGGCGCTCGCTGAGCCTGGGTGCCAGCACGCGCACCAGAAAATCGGAACTGCCGCCCGGCAAAAACCCGGATACGATGCGCACCGGACGCAGCGGGTAATCCTTGAGCGGCGCAGCAGCGTGCGCCGCTAACGGCGTCGCAACCAACAGCACGATCAACCATGACCTCATGGCTTGCTCCGGGTGTAGGGTGTGTACAGGTGGCATCCATCCTACACAATCTGCAGGGTATTCTGGAAATTTTATTGAAAATCAATACCATCGGCATCAGGTCTACAGCGATACCATTCGATTGACTGCCAGCAAGTTCGTGGATACAGTCCCGGTCAGGCAAAAATGTAGTTAACACTCACCGTTCTCTCGTTCGGTAACATCCAAGAGATACATGATTGGTCGTGGCCTGTTCTTGCTCGTACCGCTACTGCTGCAATCCGCGCCGACGCACGCCCAATACCCGAACCGTACGCTGCGTCTGGTGGTGCCCTTCGGCGCGGGAAGCGCGAATGACATTGTGGCGCGCATGATAGGGTCGCCGCTCTCCGAGGCGCTCGGACGGCAGGTGGTCATCGACAACCGGCCCGGCGCGGGAGGCAACATCGGCGCGGAGCTTGTCGTCCACTCGCCGGCCGACGGTTACACGGTGATGATGGGCAACATCTCCCATGCGATTGCCATGACGCTCTACCACAAGCCCGGCTACGACCTGGTCAAGGACTTTGCTCCGGTAACACAGCTGACATCAGCTTCTTTCCTGCTGGCGGCGCATCCTTCGGTTCCAGCGAAGTCGGTGAAGGCGTTGATTGCCCTCGCGAAAGCGCATCCGGGAGAGATCAATGTTGCCACAGCAGGCGCCGGTGTCTACCTGGCGGCGCAGCTTTTCAGCAGCATGACGGGCATCAAGATGACGCTTGTTTCGTACCGCAGTACTCCCCAGGCCGTGACTGCCCTGATCGGCGGCGAGGTATCGGTCGGTTTCCCCGCCACCAGCGCGGCGCTGCCGCATGTCGGGTCCGGCAAGCTGCGCGGGCTTGCGGTCACCGGCGCTCGACGCGTTTCCATCGTGCCCGATCTTCCAACTGTCAGCGAGGCGGGCGTGCCGGGTTACGAGGCTAGCCCCTGGTACGGCTTGCTGGTGCGCTCAGGCACGCCGGCGGAGATCATCTCGCGACTGCACGCCGAGTCGGTTAGGGTGCTCAATAGGCCGGATGTGCAAGAGCGCTCCGTCGCCACCACCGACTTTCAGATGATCGGCTCCACGCCCAAGGAGTTCGCAACCTACATCGTCAGTGAAGTCGCGAAGTGGGGAAAGATCGTGAAGGCGACCGGCCTGCGTCCCGACTGACACGCATTTTCCTACCTCATTTCTTCGCGCTCATGAATAAGAAAAAAAAACCGGCCCCATCCCGTTTAAACCATCGAACAGCGGCCGATGCGCTTGCCCGTTTCGCGCCGCAGCCTGGCGCACCGCCACGCCGTTATCCTGATCTTCACGAGCACATCCTGGCGCTTGCTCGCGAGGGGCTGCTGGTGGTGGTGGATGAGCCGATCAACAAGGATACCGAAATGCATCCGCTGGTACGCTGGCAGTTCCGCGGCGGCATCGAGGAAAAAGACCGTAAAGCATTTCTGTTCACGCAACCGACCGACGGCAAGGGGCGCAAATACGACGCGGCGGTGCTCGTCGCAGGGCTCGCCGCCAGCCGTGACGTCTACCGTGTTGGCATGGGCATGCCCCTGCACAAAATTGGCCCGGCGTGGATCCGGGCGCTCGCCAATCCGCTGCAGCCCTGTCTCGTAAAGAGCGCGCCCTGCCAGGAAATCGTGATTCGCGGCAAAGCGCTCGACCGTCCCGGCAAAGGCCTGGATGGATTGCCGGTGCCCATATCGACACCCGGCTGGGACAACGGCCCTTATCTTACCGCCGGCCACTACATCACCAAGGATCCCGATACTGGCATCCAGAACGTCGGCAATTACCGCGGCCAGATCAAGGCGCGGCGCCGTCTGGGCATGAATCCATCGCTGGAAATCCGCCCAGGCATCTATCTCCATTGGCTTAAGTACAAAGCGCTGGGCCAGCCCATGCCGTGCGCGGTGGTGGTCGGCGCGCCGCCCGCGGTGTCGTATTGTTCAGTGCAGAAGATGCCGGAGCAACTCGACGAACTTTGGGTTGCTGGCGCGCTGGCGGGATCGCCGATCAATGTGGTGAAGGCCAAAACGGTGGATCTCCTGGTGCCGGCCGAAGCTGAATTCGTTATTGAGGGCTACATCAGCACCGAAGCGCTTGAGCCCGAGGCGCCTTTCGGCGAATCGCACGGTTACGTCAATCTGAAAGAGTACAACGCATTTATGGATGTGACGGCGATAACCCGCCGCCGCAACCCCGTGCTGACGTCTTTCATCAGCCAAGTGACGCCGAGCGAATCGAGCACCATCCGCCGGGTTGCGATGGAGCCGGTATTTCTGCATTACCTGCAATCGACGCTCGGCATCCGCGGCGTCATACGTGTTTCGATGCACGAGCCTCTCACCAGCGTGATTGCCCTGATCGCCATCCAATTCAGGCGCGATACGCCCAAGACCGAGATTTGGCGGGCACTATACGGGGCGGCATCTCTGCACCGCTATGCCGGCAAGTGGATCGTCGCGATCAATGAAGATATTGATCCGGAGAACAGCGATGCTCTGTTTTGGGCCATGTGCTACCGCACCCAGCCGCAGTACGACTTGAAGCTTCTCGAGTGCAAGGATGCCGGCCACGGACCCAAGGGGCCGCGCGATGGCGGCGAGTCAGCGGCGGTGCTGATCGACGCCACGTTAAAGGGCACCTACGCCCCGGTAGCGCTGCCCAAGCGCGAGTATATGGAAAATGCGCGCCGCATTTGGGAGAGACTCGGTCTGGGCGCGCTGAAGCCCGAGCCACCGTGGCACGGTTACGATCTTGGCTACTGGCCGGCCGATCTTGCGCGAGAAGCCGAGCTTGCGGTAAAGGGGGAATATTTCAAGACCGGGGCCAAGGCAGCCAAGGCGCGGCGCCGCGACGTAGAAATGAATACGCCTATCAGCCGGATACCGGGTAACGACGGTTCGGCGCCACCCACGCCACGCGCCAGGAAGCATAATTAATGTTCCCGATAAATAGTGTGACCAGAGTTGCAATGTTATTGGCCGCGATGTCCGGCTTGGTGCGCAATGCGCATGCACAAGAATGGCCGCAGCGGCCAGTGCGTGTCCTCGTGCCATTCGCTGCGGGAGGGGTGACCGACGGTATCGCGCGCATCAGCGCTGAATGGCTGGGCCGGCGGCTCGGTCACAGCGTGATCGTCGAAAACCGTCCGGGCGGCAATGGCGCAATCGCGGTCGAAGCGGTCGCCAGAGCGCCCGCCGACGGTTATGCGTTATTGATGGCGCCGTTGCCGCAGATGGCGATACTTCCCGCCATGACCAAGACGCCTTATGACCCGGTGAAGGACTTTGCTCCGGTTACGATTGTGGGCGGTAATATGTTTGCGTTGGCGGTTCACCGATCATTGCCGGTGGACAACTTTCCGCAATTCGTTTCGTTTGTGAAGGCGCGGCCTGGTCAGATTACCTACGCTTCCGCCGGCAGCGGCTCGGTCAGCCATCTGGTCGTGACGTTGCTAATGCAACGGGCGGAGATCGTCATGCTACATGTGCCTTATAAAGGGGGGGCACCGGCCATGGTCGATGCGGTGGCAGGCCATGTGTCGCTTTATTTCGGCAATCTTGCGGAAGTGCTGCCGCATGTCCATGCAAACAGGATCAGGGTGCTGGCCGTATCAGGGGAAAAGCGCGCCTCCCAGCTTGCAAGCGTGCCCACGGTCGCGGAGTCGGGCTACCCGGGTTTTCGCACCGTGACCTGGAACGGAATCGCCGCTCCGGCCAAAACGCCACTGTCCATCATCGAACGAATTTCCAAAGAGATGCGCGCAGCGCCGAATGACGCAGGCTTTACCGGCAAGCTGCAAGGCATGGGTGTGGACGTTATTTGCGGCACGCCCGAAGATTTCGCGAAAACGCTCAAGGCGGATACGGCGATGTGGGCCGAGGCCGTGCGCGTTTCCGGCGCCCGCATCGAATAATTTTGATCGAGGATACGCATACCATGCCTATCGCCGGTCAATGGATTTTTACGGTTTCAATGGAGGTCTCCCCGGACAAGGAAGCGCTATTCAACCGAGATTATTCATTAGAAAGCATTGGTCGCTAAATCTGGGGTACGCGGTGGCTCAAGAGTGGCGCTCCACAGCCCCGAGGACCACGCACGACGCTGACGCGGCATCGCCACGGTATATTGATCAGCGCGCAGGCTGTTCTTGTTGACGCGACTATACAAATTATTGTATAAGTTGCCATGGCAGGCTTCAGGCCAATCGAGTTTCGGGGCAGCGCTCTAGCTGATCTGCGTGCGTTTCCACGAGCAGCCCGGCGCGAGGCCGGTTATCAGCTTGATCAGGTGCAACAAGGCGGCGCTCCTGATGACTGGAAACCCATGCCTAACGTTGGTTCAGGCGTGCGCGAGATTCGAATTCGTGACTAGGCAGGCGTGTTTCGCGTGCTCTACTTGGCCAAATTTTCAGGCGCAGTTTATGTGTTGCACTGCTTCCAGAAGAAGACGCAGAAGACGCGTCAAGAAGACATGGATTTGGCCGCTGAGCGCTATCGCGATTTATTGAAGGAATTGCAGGCATGAGCAAGAAAAAATTTACCAGTGTGTGGGATGCCATTGAGGACTCACCCGCAGCGGCAGAGAACATGAAATTACGCGCTGCGTTGATGATCGCGCTAAACAATCATATTGCACGGAACCAGCTTACGCAGTCGCAAGCGGCAAAAATTTTCGGCGTGACTCAACCTCGTGTTTCTGACTTGATGCGAGGCAAGATCAACCTGTTCGCCATCGATACTTTGGTCAACATGGCCGCAACCGCGGGGCTGCATGTTGATCTACGAATACGCAAAGCTGCATAGTTTGCATTCCGCGTGGCGTCAGTGCAGGCTGATGCCGGCATCCTTGATGACTTTGCCCCACTTCGCCAACTCGGCGCGGATGTAGGCAGCGAACTCGTCGGGCCGCTCACCGCCGACGTCGGCGCCGCTACTGATCATCTGATCCCGGATCACGCGATCATGCAGCGCCTTCACCAACTCTCGGTGCAGAAGGTTGACCACCGGCTGCGGCACGCCGGCAGGCACGCAGATGCCATTCCAGCCGGTGGCTTCCACGCCCGGCAGGCCGGCTTCCGCCAGGGTGATGATGGCGGGCGCCACCGCGAGACGCTGGGCGTTGGCGACGGCAATCGCTCTGAGTTTGCCGCTGTTGATATGCGGGCCTATGATATTGAAGTAGTTGAAGGTGGCGTCGATGTGACCGCCGAGCACGTCGGGTAATTCGGCCGACACTGACTTGTAGGGGATGCCTCTGATATTGATGCTGGTTCTGGCCTTGACCCATTCGCCGAGCAGGTGACTGAGACCGCCTTGTCCACCGGAGGCGTAAGTCAGCGTCCCGGGTTTGGCCTTTGCCAGGTCGATGAACTCTTGCAGTGATGCTGCGGGTATCGATGGGTGCGCTGCCAGTATCAGCGGTCCCGAGGTGAGACGCGTAATGGGAACAAGCTCCTGGTTCAGGCGGCATGAGGGATCGGGATTGAGCAGGTCGTTGAGCGCCTGGGAGATGTTGCAACTGAGCAGCGTATAGCCGTCCGCCGCCGCCTTCGCGGCCAGCTTCGCCGCGATCGCGCCGTTCGCCCCCGGCCGATTGTCCACCACCACAGGCTGACCCAGCGCGTCATTGAGCTTCTGTGCGACCTGCCGCGCGCGCATGTCCGACGGCGAGCCCGCGACCCCTGTCTGAATGATTCTGATCGGTTTGATGGGGTAGTTCTGCGCCACTGCCGTTGGCGGCAAGGTGCCTGCTGTGAGTGCCATCAGCGTTACGGTGACGATGATGCGGAAGTTGTCCATAGAACCTCCCTTCACGGTAAGATCACTGCAAATGCGAGTATGCGCACCTGGATTCTTGGCGTGCAGGGCAAGCTGGATCAGCCTGGTGAAAATAGTCTACACCTGGATCCACGCCTTGTTCAAGACGAACTGAGCCCTGAACTCACCGCAGTGCCCCACCTCCTACACCTAGGCTACCCATGAAAAAACGAAAACTCTTTGTCGCGGCCACCCTCGCCAGCCTGGCATTACCGCTGGCCGGATGCTCTGCGTTGGTGGCGGTGGGCGACGCTGCCATCACGGTAGGCGCCACCGCAGTTAAGGTCGGCGCGAAAACCGTCGGTGCAGTAGCGGACGCGGTGATTCCCGACTCCGGCAAAAAGAAAGAGGGCAAGTAGTTTTTTCGCGCGTGTGAACAGCCGGCGTCGTCGCTTTCAGGGTGCAACGAGTGTCACACCTGAAACGAGCAGCAGGACAAGGACGACTTTGCGAAAAGCCGCTTCGTCGAGCTTGCCGTAGAGCTTCCAGCCGAGCCAAGAACCGGCAATGAACGGCAGTAGGCGTTTGAGATAGAGGGTGCGCCGTAGTTTCCATACCGCGTAGCTTTGCACCAGAAACGCTTACGCCACCATCAACACCATGGCCTGCATCGGCAGCAACGCAGGCAGCCAGAGCGCCGCCGCCACCATGCCGAACGCAAAACCCGCGAGGCCCGTGACCAACGCCGCGAGGAACGCGCCGCTCAGGAATATCGCAAGGTCAAGGGGGGCGATACCCGGCATAGCGCCCTTTGCGGGTTCAGCGTGCGATCAAATATTCATTTCCAGAATATACAGGCCGCCGGAAAAGCGGTCGACCGTGTACACCAGATTGCGGTCATCCACATACACGTCGTTGATCTGCACCGAACCTTTGGGTGACAACGCAGGCGCGCCGGGCACAAAGTAGGCGACTTCCTGCGGCTGGTACGGGTTGGCCAGATCGTACACCCGCAGTCCGCCGTTAAAGAAGGTGGCGAGGACGATGTTGTCCGAGCGCCACGCCACGTCCAGCGGATAATTTTCATACAGGTTGTGCGAGCCGAAACGCCCGCCGCGTTTGGTGAACACTTCAGCGGGCGGCAACGGCAGGGTGGAGATCGGCACCAGGTTGGTTTCGTCCGCCATATTGACCACCCAGGTGAGCTTGGGCCAGTCTTTGCCGTCGTCCTGCACGCACTCGTCGGTGACGATCAGCAGATCGCGCGAGAACAGCGGCATCGCGGTATGCGTAAAGCCGTTCATCGGCGGCGAATAGTTGTAGCGCGTGACTACTTTCGGATGTGCCTTGTCGCTGATATCGAGGATCACAATGCCGCCATCGAGGTAGCCCAAATACGCGCGGTCGGGGCGCTGCGGATACCACTGTATGTTGTGCGGACGGTAGCCGTTGTCGAGCTTGGGATGGCGCTTGAGTGGCGGCTCTTGGTCCTTGACGCTTTGCCCCGGATACCACCAGCGACCGGCCTCAACCGGTTTCGACGGGTTACGCACATCGACTATGCGATAAATCTGGTGATCGTTGGGGTGGCGCGGCTCAAAGTCAGGCGCGCCGCACGACATATGCACGAACTCGTTGTCCACGCACCACACGCAATGCGCGCCCAGCGAGTGCGGGCCGGAAGCGTCAAAGTGCGATATTTTTTGTGGTTTTTCCGGCGTGCTGATGTCCCAGATATCGAATCCCGCCGGTGTCGCGCCAGCCTCAGCGCCGCGTATCTGGTGCGCCACATACATGCGGTCGCCACAGACTTCGAGCGAGTTCGAGCGCATTTTGTGGTGCGGCAATTCGGTCTGAATGATGACTTTCGGATGCTTGGGATCGGTGACATCCACGCCGGTAAAATTTTTCGGCGCAGCCTCATGACCCAGCCACATGATGCGCCGGCCATCTTTGGTTTTTTGCATGCCCATGCCTTCGCCCACGCCGCCGAATCCGTCGAGCGTGTGATGCGACAGCAATTTGAAATTGTAGGAAAGCGTTTGCGCTGCGTTGGCGCCTGGGCTGATGGCTTGGGCCATAATTTATCCTTGGGTTAAGAGCGGAACGGTTGTTGTGTTGCTGTTTGTACTAAAACTTACTCAATGGTGACCCGCGCAAACTTGCGCTTGCCCACCTGCACCACATAAACGCCCTTGGCGATTTTGAGTGCTTTGTCACTGACTTTCTCGCCGTCGATTTTGACGCCGCCTTGTTCGATCATGCGTGCCGCTTCGGTGGTGCTTGGGGTAAGGCCCGCGAGTTTTAACGCCTGCGCAATCGGCAACCCAGCAGGCGCAGCCAGCTTCACTTCGGGCATGTCGTCGGGCACGCCGCCTTGCCTGAAGCGCGCCTCAAAATCAGCGAGGGCGTTGTCCGCGGCGGCGCTGTTGTGAAAGCGCGTGACGATTTCCTGGGCGAAGCGAACCTTGATGTCGCGCGGGTTGGCGCCTTCTTTAACTTGTTGTTTTTGTTTATTTATTTCTGATAGGGATTGAAACGATAGTAACTCGATATAACGCCACATCAAGTCATCTGACACGCTCATCAGCTTGCCGAAAATCTCCTGCGGCGGCTCGTTGATGCCGACGTAGTTGCCCAGCGACTTGGACATTTTGTTGACGCCATCAAGGCCTTCGAGCAAGGGCATGGTGAGCACGCACTGCGACGGCTGGCCATAATGCTTTTGCAATTCGCGGCCCATCAGCAGATTAAATTTTTGATCGGTGCCGCCGAGCTCGAGATCGGCCCGCAACGCCACCGAGTCGTAGCCCTGCACCAGCGGATACAGAAACTCGTGGATCGCGATCGGCTGATTGCCCTTGTAACGCTTGGAAAAATCGTCGCGCTCCAGCATGCGCGCCACGGTATGGCTGGCGGCGAGCTTGATGATGTCCGCCGAGTTCATTTTATCCATCCAGGTGGAGTTGAATGCCACCTCGGTTTTTGTGCGATCGAGTATCTTGAATACCTGATCGGTATAGGATACGGCGTTTTTCGCGACATCCTCGCGCGTGAGGGGCGGGCGTGTGGCGTTCTTGCCGGTGGGGTCGCCGATCATGCCAGTGAAGTCGCCGATCAGAAATAAAATGTGATGGCCTAGGTCTTGCAACTGGCGCAACTTATTGATCAGCACCGTGTGCCCCAGGTGCAGGTCGGGAGCGGTCGGGTCGAAACCGGCCTTTACCCGCAGTGGTGCGCCGCGCTTGAGTTTTTCGACAAGTTCGGACTCAATCAGCAGTTCATCGCAGCCGCGACGTATGGTTTCCAGCTGTAAATCCAGGTCCAGCATGAAACTTGCGCCCTTTTTTGAAAATTCGGGGTTGACCGGGAGAGTGGTACTGCTATGCTTCGCGCTGCAAAAAACGGCGATAAACCTAAACAAATCATGCCTCAAGCGCAATTAAGGATTGTAGCGCAAAGCCTGTCGCGGGTGCTACGGCTGCGCCACGGCGCAGGCTTTCGCCGCTGGGCATTGGCGTTGGTGTTGCCGTTCGCCGGCGTGGTTACGGCCTTTGGCATCGCGCCGCATACCGTCACCGACACGCTCGAACGCGTGCAGGTGGTCGAAGAACTCGCGTTGCCGTTGGATGCGACGCTACTGGCAGCAACGCTGGCGCAGGCGCACCAAACCTATTGGCGCGAAGAACGCATCCAGCGCGGCGACACGCTGGCGCGCCTGTTGTCGCGGCTGCGGGTAAACGATGCCGAAGCGCTGGCGTTTCTGCATACGGCGCGTGAAGCGCGCGCGATTTTTCAGTTGATTTCCGGTCGTTCGCTGCGTGCGGAAACCGATGCCGACGGCAAGTTGTTGACGCTGCATTATCTGAATGGCGAGCGGCTGCTCACCATCAAGCGCGACGGCGATACGTTTTCCGTCGAGGATGATGTGGCGGCGCTCGAAACGCGGGTGCTTTCCGCTGCCGGGGAAATCCGCAGTTCGTTGTTCGCGGCCACCGATGCGCTCAATATACCCGATGCGGTCGCGATGCAACTGGTTGAAATTTTTTCCACCGATATCGATTTCCACAAGGATCTGCGCAAGGGCGACCGCTTTGCCGTGGTGTACGAGGTGCTGCACCAGCACGGCGAACCGGTGCGCGCGGGACGATTGTTATCGGCAGAATTCATCAATCAGGGCCGCACCTTGAGCGGCGTGTGGTTCGAGGCCACGGATGCCAACAACACAGGGAGCGGCAGCAGCGGCGCCTACTACACGCTGGAGGGCAAAAATCTGCGCAAGGCGTTTTTGCGATCGCCGCTGGAGTTTTCGCGCATCAGTTCGGGGTTTACCGCGGCGCGTTACCACCCGATTCTGAACACTTGGCGCGCGCACAACGGCGTCGATTACGTCGCGCCCATCGGTTCACGCATCAAAGCTACCGCCGACGGCACAGTCGATTTCTCTGGCGTGCAAAGCGGTTACGGCAATGTGGTCATTCTGCGCCATCAAAATAAATACACCACGCTTTATGCGCATATGCAGGGCTTTGCGCCGGGCATACGCAAGGGCGTGCGCGTGCAGCAGGGCGAGGTCATCGGCGCGGTCGGCATGACCGGGATGACCACCGGCCCGCATGTGCATTACGAATTTCGCATCAACGACGTACATCACGATCCGCTGTCGGTAGCGGTGCCGCAGGCGTTCCCTCTGGGAGCGCAGCAAAAACACAAATTTCAGTTGGCCGCCGCCCCTCTCGCGCGCACCATGAACCTGTTGCGCGGCGCCACCCCGTCTAGCTTCGAGTAAGCGCGATGCCCGGTTTGTTTATCGGGCTGATGTCGGGCACCAGCCTCGACGGCATCGACGCCGTGGTCGCCACGTTTGACGGTACGCCACGGCTGCTGCACTGCCATTTTCAATCGTTTGAGCCGCCGCTACGCGATGCGCTGCTGGCGTTGCAAACACCCAGCGACAACGAATTGCATCGCGCGGCTACGGCGGCAAATGACTTGGCGCGTGCCTATGCGGCAGCCGTCAACACGCTGCTGGCGAAAGCGGCTCTAGCCGCGGATGACATCGACGCGATCGGCTGTCATGGTCAAACTGTGCGCCATCGCCCCGATGCCGGCTACACCACGCAACTGGTCAACGCGGCGTTGCTTGCCGAGCTCACAGGCATCGCCGTGGTTAACGATTTTCGCAGCCGCGACATCGCTGCTGGAGGGCAAGGTGCGCCACTGGTGCCGGCTTTTCATCGTCAGTTGTTTCATGCGGCGGACGAACACCGGGTGATAGTCAACATCGGAGGCATCGCCAATATTACGAATTTGCCGCCGGCTGCTGCGGTTACGGGCTTTGACTGCGGTCCGGGGAACGTGTTAATGGATGCCTGGATACACGCGCGGCGCAGCCAGGCGTACGACAAGGACGGTGCCTGGGCAGGCACCGGAACTGTGCTGCCGGAATTATATAAACAACTGTATTCAAACCATTATTTTGCACTTCCGCCACCCAAAAGCAGCGGCCGGGAGGTGTTCAATTTGGCGTGGGTCATGCGCGCGACTAAAGGCGGTGAGCCACCGCAGGATGTGCAGGCCACATTGCTGGAGCTCACCGCACAGAGCATCGCGCAGGCGATCGAAAACAATTGTGCGGGAGCGCAGGCGGCGTACGTGTGTGGCGGCGGTGCGCACAACCGCGCATTGATGGCTCGGCTTGCCGCGCTGTTGCCGTGCCGAACGCTTGCGGATACCAGCACGCTGGGCGTGGATGCGGACTGGGTGGAAGCGTTGGCCTTCGCCTGGTTGGCGCGTCAAACGCTACGGCGTGAGCCGGGCAATTTACCCGATGTCACCGGGGCGCAAGGGCCGCGTATCCTGGGCGCGATTTATGCGGCGTGATGGGCATGAGGGAGAAAACGGTAAAAGCCGCTGCCGTATCCGCCAGCGCCAGTGTTACATCATCGTAAAAAAAGCGGCTCGCGCCGCTTTTTTTACGAGGGTGGCGCCGCTACGCCGAAAACGAAGACCCGCAACCGCAGGTAGACGTCGCGTTCGGATTCTTGATCACAAACTGCGCACCTTCGACGTTCTCCTGATAGTCGATTTCCGCGCCCACCAGGTACTGCAGGCTCATGGGATCTACCAGCAAGGTAACGCCGGCTTTGTTCAGTGAGGTGTCGTCGTCGCTCACCGACTCTTCAAAGGTAAAGCCATATTGAAAACCCGAGCAGCCGCCGCCGCTGACGAACACGCGCAACTTGAGATTGGGATTGCCTTCTTCCTCGATCAGGCTTTTGACCTTGTTCGCCGCATTGTCGGTAAAGACCAGCGGATCCGGCATCATTTGAGGAAGCGCTTCGGTCAAAGCTTTGCTGACAGTTTCAGTAATCGCATTCATCGCGTACTCCAGGGTGTTACTATAGGTTGGGCTGAGATTGCCAAAAATCAAATATTTGAATCCGCCGCTGGTTTGATACTGACCACATTGCCGGTCTGCGCCTCAGTGTCGCAAACCAACATACCCTGTACCACAGCACCACCGTGGATTTCGAGTCGGCGGTAATACACATCGCCCGTAACATGGGCTTTAGACTGTAGATCCAGCGATTCACTGGCGTGGATCGGGCCGTTGACACGTCCATTAACCATCACATGATTGACACGGATTTCACCGAGTACCTCGGCATGTTCGGAAATGACCAGCATGCCCGACCGCTCTCCGGTTGAAACAATATTACCATGCACCCGGCCATCGACCCGCAGGCCGTCTGCAAACTGGATATTGCCCTGGACGGTGGTCCCCGCGCCGATCAACGAATCAATGCGGTTTTGCGGTTTTGCCGGTTCCTTGTTTCCAAACATGCTTACCTCCCTAGGTGATGGTCACCGATTGTGTAAGTTTAGGCGTACTGGCGCCATTTTGATACACCCGCACCTGGACACTTTTGACAACGGCGCCTGGTGCGATCTTGAAAGTCCCCTCAACCCGTTGAAACGACTTGAAATTAAGATGATATTCACGTGTTTTACCGTCGGCGGTCGGGGGCATAGCGATGACGATCTTTTCGGCGCCCTGCAGTGCGCTGACCACGATTTGCACGTGTCCCTGGAAATCCGGCGGGCGTTGCCCGCCCTGCACCAGCAGCATGCGGTATCTGAATTCGCCCGGCACGGCGTCAGGCTCGATCTTCAGCCGCCCCAGTGCAACGGCATCGTCGCGGCCCGCGGTCGGCAGCAAAGACTGAAAAAACGCTAGATCATCCTTGATCGCTGCGTTCTCGGCAGACAGTCTTTTCACCTGCTTGGTGAGATCGCCATAGGTCACCGCTTCAATCCGGCGCTGACTTTCGGATGACGCGAGCTTGGTTCGTAATTCGGAGATTTCCGTGGCTTGCTTTAGGGTGGCCTCGTTCAGCCGTCTCATTTCTTGCGCGATCTCGTTATTGCGAAATCCGGCGAATTCACCGCTAAAGTGATAGGTCAGCCAGATCGCGCCCAGCACCGCCACCACGACGCCCGCTGCCACCAGTCCGGGCATGTAGGGCATGTGCGCACGTACCGCCACGCGCGGGGCGTAAATGCCAAAACGGTTCCTGAGCGACTTAAGCCAGGCTTTCAAGGGGGCGCGCCTCGCGCGGTCATAAGTGGCAACGGTGACTAAGGCAGTAATGCAACTTGCCGTAGCCCGGTGTCTTCGGCAAAATCGAACATGATATTCATGTTCTGCACCGCTTGGCCCGCAGCGCCCTTCATCAGATTGTCGATGACAGCCAGCACTACGGCCGTATCCCCCCCCCGCGGCCGGTGTATCGCTATGCGGCAAATATTTGCGCCACGCACCGAACGCGTGTCGGGGTGCGAACCAGCGGGCATGACGTCCACAAATGCTTCGTTAGCATAGCGCTTTTCAAACAGGGCCTGCAGATCAACGTCGCTGGTGAGCCGGGAGTACAAGGTGGCGTGTATGCCGCGTATCATAGGCGTCAGATGCGGCGTGAAAATAAGCTGCACCGGTTTGCCGGATATTAATGTAAGCCCTTGTTTTATTTCAGGATAATGTCTATGCCCCGACACGCCATAAGCCTTGAAATTATCGGCCGCCTCAGCTAGCAGCGTATGCACTTCGGCCTTGCGACCGGCGCCCGACACACCTGATTTGGCGTCCGCGATCAGATGTTCAATATCCACCACGCCGGCTTCGAGCAGCGGCAGGAAGCCCAGTTGCACCGCGGTGGGATAGCATCCAGGATTAGCCACAATACGCGCAGCGGCGATGTGGGCGCGATTGAATTCGGGCAACCCGTACACCGCCTCGGCCACCAGGTCGGGGCAGGCGTGAGGCATTTGGTACCAGTGCTCCCACAACGCGATATCCTTGATGCGAAAATCGGCTGCAACGTCGATGACGCGCACGCCCGCTTGCACCAACGCGGGGGTATCTTTCATGGCAATGCCGTTGGGCGTGGCGAAGAACACCAGGTCGCACTGGTCGAGCGCGGCAGCTACGGGGTCGGCGAATTTCAGATCAGTCCAGCCGCGCAGGTTGGGAAACATCGCGGCAACCGGCAGGCCGGCTTCGGAGCGCGAGGTAATCGCGGTGAGTTTTACGTGGGGATGCTGGACGAGCAGCCGCAACAATTCCACACCGGTGTAGCCGGTGCCGCCAACGATGCCGACGTTGATAGTTTTCTGATTCATAGCGGTTTTCCGTGACGCGCTACAGAGAGAGAATGCTGGCGTGCCCGCGCAGTATGCGCTAAAAATAACAAAGCCGCCCGCAGGCGGCTTTGTCGTATAGCGCGGATTAGCGCTTGGAGAATTGCTTGCGACGCCGCGCTTTGCGCAAGCCGACTTTTTTGCGCTCGACTTCACGTGCATCGCGCGTCACCAGGCCCGCTTTTTTGAGCGGTGGTTTCAACGCCGCATCGTAACTGATGAGCGCGCGCGTGATGCCGTGCCGCACCGCGCCTGCCTGCCCGGATTCACCGCCGCCGATGACGTTAACGCTGATGTCAAAGCGGCTCACATTGTCCGTGAGTTCGAGCGGTTGACGCACGATCATGCGTCCGGTTTCGCGCGAGAAAAATTGGTCCACCGGTTTGCCATTGACGACGATGTCGCCCTTGCCCGGCCTGAGGTAAACCCGTGCCACTGCGCTTTTGCGCCGCCCCGTACCATAGTTGCTCTGCAGTGCCATGTGATATCGCCTCGACGGATATTTTTACGTAATCAAACTTGAAGGGGTTTGGGCTGTTGCGCAGTATGCGGGTGCGTTTCACCGGCATAGGCTTTCATTTTACGCAGCATGGCGTAGCCCAGCGGGCCTTTGGGCAACATGCCCTTGACTGCTTTTTCAAGCACACGACCGGGGTGATCCGCGTGCATGCTCTCGAAATTGGTCGTGCGTATACCGCCGGGGTAGCCGGTATGCCGGTGATACAGCTTGCCTTTGGCTTTGTTGCCGGTGACACGCAGTTTGTCGACGTTGACCACAACGATATAATCGCCGGTGTCGACGTGAGGCGTGAATTCAGGCTTATGTTTGCCGCGCAGCCGGTGTGCGATGGCAGCAGCGAGCCGTCCCAGAACTTTGCCGGCGGCATCGACGATTATCCAATCGTGCTGCACGGTTTCTGCCTTGGCGTTAAATGTTTTCATGGTAAATCCTGTTTCTTGGCTTGGCGTATCTTCTGCTTGGTATCTTCTACCAAGCGCTTCGGGCGTAGCATCAAGTGTAATTTGCAACGGTGGCGCTCTAATACACTGCCACCCACCCAAACGGAACCGCGAATTCTATTAGAAATCAGGTATCTGTGTCAAATTAAGGATCGCCGCCGCGAATCCGTGGCCGTTCGCGGTACATCAAGACAAATTATTTAAAAAACAACACGTTAATGAATACATGGCTGATCACAAATACACTGGTGGCGTGGCTGATGCCGCCCGGCTGTGTGTTGTTACTGGCAGGGTGGGGATGGTTTCGACTGCGCAAGCACCCGCGTTCGGGTAGCATCTTGCTGGGTTTGTCACTGGCCGCACTGTGGGCGCTCTCCACCCCGTGGTTGTCGCGCACGCTGTTGCAGGCACTGGAGCCGGAGCCGGTAGACCCGCTGCGCGCGCCGCCCGCACAGGCGCTGGTGGTTTTGGGTGGCGGCAAATATCATGCGGCGCCGGAATATGCTAGCGATACTGTGAGTGAGGCCACGCTGGTGCGCTTGCGTTACGCGGCGCTGCTGCACCGGCAAACCGGCAAACCCATTTTGGTGAGCGGTGGCGCGCCGGAAGGTGGCCGTATATCCGAGGCGCTGACCATGAAATCGGTGCTGGAAAATGAATTCAAGGCGCCGGTAACGTGGCTGGAAAACGCCTCGAACAATACGCTGGAAAACGCCTATGCCAGCCGTGCCCTGCTCGCCCCGCTGGGCATCCGGCGTGTGTATCTGGTCACGCACGCGCGGCATATGCCGCGCGCGCAGTGGATATTCACGCAGGCCGGCTTTGAGGTGGTGATCGCGCCTACGCAATGGACCACCCGCTTTGGGTTGACGCTGCGTGACTTCATGCCGCAAGCGGGGGCGCTGCGCGACAGCAGCGATTTTTTTCACGAGGTCATAGGCCTGCTGTGGTATCGGCTAAAATCCGCGCTGCCATCAACAAATTCTGCGCAAGCGCACTTTCGCTTGTGCCTCGAATCTCCCCTCCTTTGCGAAGCGGGGGAGGGGCAGGGGGTGGGGGCAACATTTTTCACTCGTTTTGCGAGTAAGTCATGAAAGCACGCATTAAATGGCTGGAAAACGTGGCCTTTGTCGCCGAGTCGGAAAGTGGCCACGCGATGGTGATGGACGGCGCGCCTGAAGGCGGCGGCCGCAACCTGGGGCCGCGCCCGATGGAAACCTTGCTGATGGGCGCTGGTGGCTGCACCGCCTATGACGTGGTTCACATCCTCAAAAAATCACGTGCGGCGGTAACCGACTGCGTATTGGAAATCGACGCCGAGCGCGCGGCGGAAGACCCGAAAGTGTTCACCAAAATTCACTTTCACTTCGTGGTGACGGGCAAAGGACTCAAGACGCCGCAGGTTGAGCGCGCGGTACATCTGTCGGCGGAGAAGTATTGCTCGGCGTCAATTATGCTCGGCAAAACCGCTGCAATTACGCACGACTTTGAAGTGCGGGAGGCGTGAAAAATTAACGTGGTGGTTGTGGCTGTTACAGCCAGTAAGCCGTCTCAGTCATCGCCTTCGACGACACCTTCATCGCAGCTTTCACCGGCGTAGGCAATTCTGCCCCGCCGTGATTGAGCGCGCTGGTGGCATGCTTCGCCTCATCGTCCCGCATCTGTTGCAGAATCGCGCGGCTTTTATGGTCATCCTCTGGCAACCGCGCCAGATGGCCCTCGAGATGTTGTACCACCTGCCGCTCGGTTTCCGCCAAAAACCCGAGATTCCACTTGTCTCCAAGCACGCCGGCCACCACGCCGATCGCAAACGAACCGGCATAAAACAGCGGATTCAACACGCTCTTGCTGCCGCCCAATTCGGCGATGCGCCGCTCAGTCCATGCCAGATGCTCGGTTTCTTCACGGGCGGCTAGCTCCAGCGCCTGCTTCGCCGTTGTATCGCGAGCGGTCACCGCTTGACCGTGATACAGCGCCTGGGCGCAGACTTCGCCGCTGTGATTGACGCGCATCAGAGACGCTGATGTTTGGCGCTGCAGTGCGTCAAGATGCGCATCCGGCAGGAAATCGCCCGGCACCGGACGCTGCGTCTGCGCCGGAGCAAACAACGTGCGCAAGCCTTTGTCGAAAGCCACGATAAGCCGGTCGCTGTTGATCATGCTGGCGCCGCACCTGTGGTGAACAAACGTTCCAATTCAACACCCGGTTCCGCTGCGCGCATGAACGCTTCGCCTACCAGGAAACAGTTCACTTGGCGCGAGCGCATCAACGTCACATCCTCGGTTTTCAGGATGCCGCTTTCGGTGATGACCATGCGATTCGCCGGCACGCGATCCAGCAAGCCCAGTGTGGTACCCAGCCTGGTTTCAAAGGTGCGCAGGTTGCGATTGTTGATGCCGATTAACGGCGTAGTCAGTTGCAGGGCAGTATCCAGTTCATCGCCGTCATGCACTTCCACCAGCACCGCGAGCCCGAGACGCATCGCCACCGCTTCCAGCTCGCGCAGTTGCGGCAAATCCAGCGCTGCCACGATCAACAATATGCAATCGGCGCCCGCCGCCCGCGCCTCGTACACCTGGTACGGGTCGATCATGAAATCCTTGCGCAACACCGGCAAAGCGCAGGCGGCGCGCGCGGCCTGCATGTGCGCGATGCTGCCCTGGAAAAATTGCTGATCCGTCAATACCGAAAGGCAGGCAGCGCCGTGCTGCTGGTAACTTTTCGCTATCCACGCGGGCTCGAAATGTTCGCGCAGCACGCCCTTGCTCGGACTTGCCTTTTTGATCTCTGCAATCACCGCGGATTTACCCGCAGCGATTTTCGCGCGCAAGGCGCCGGCAAAATCGCGCGGTGGCGCGGCGAGGTTGGCCTGCCGTTCAACGCCGGCCAGCGGCGCAGCAAGTTTTGCGGCAGCGACTTCCTGTGCCTTGACCGCAACGATGCGGCGCAAAATATCTGACATAAAATGAGGTCAACAATTCATGTGACGGCGCGTGTATGCGCCACAAAGCGCTCGAGCTGATTGCGCGCAGCCCCGCTGGCGATGGTCGCTAGCGCCAGCGTCACCCCGGCTGCCAGCGACGCGGCCAGGCCTGCGACATAAATACTCGCGCCTGCGTTGAATGCCACGATGTCGCGCGCCGCGCCCGCTTGATTATCCAGCGCCGCAAGCAGCATGGCTTTCGAGGCCTCGATGCCATCCACACGCAGTGCCGCCGCGTCGCAGGTCTTAAGGCCCACATCGGACGGTTGCACCTCGTACTCGCGCACCTCGCCCTGCTTCAACTCAGCGATCAGGGTCGGACCGCACAGCGAAATTTCGTCCAGACCTTCGCGCCCATGCACGATCATCACGCGCCGGCTGCCCAGTCGTTGCAGCACGCGCGCCTGGATAGCGACGAGATCGGGATGAAACACGCCCATCACTTGCTGCTTGGCGCCAGCCGGATTGGTGAGCGGTCCGAGTATATTGAATATTGTTTTCACACCCAGTTCGCGGCGCACCGGTGCGGCATACTTCATCGCGCTGTGGTGGTTGGGCGCGAACATGAAGCCGACGCCGACATCGTGGATCGATTTCGCCACTTGCTCCGGTGCGAGATTGATGTTGGCGCCGAGCGCTTCCAGCACATCGGCGCTGCCGCTTTTGCTGGATACCGAACGCCCGCCGTGCTTGGCGACTTTGGCGCCGGCTGCCGCCGCGACAAACATTGCCGCGGTCGAAATGTTAAAGGTGTGCGCCGCATCACCGCCGGTGCCGCAGGTATCGATCAAATTCGGCGCATCGTCCACTGGCACTTGGGTGGCAAACTCGCGCATCACCTGCGCAGCAGCGGAAATTTCGCCGATGGTTTCTTTTTTCACACGCAGGCCCGCGATGATGGCGGCGATCAGCGTGGCGGATACCTCGCCGCTCATGATGCTGCGCATCAGCAAGAGCATTTCCTCATGGAATATTTCGCGATGTTCTACGATGCGCGCAAGCGCTTGCTGCGGGGTCATGCGTGAACTCCGTTGTGGCTCTGGTGCATGGTTGCGGCGCCTTCCAGGAAATTTTTCAGCAGGGCATGGCCGTGTTCGGTGAGTATCGATTCCGGGTGAAACTGCACGCCCTCAACCGCCAGCGATTTATGGCGTACACCCATGATCTCGCCATCATCCGTCCACGCGGTCACCTCAAAACAGGCGGGCAGGCTGTCGCGTTCGATCACCAGTGAGTGATAACGCGTGGCCTGAAATCCGACGGGTAGACCTTTGAACACGCTGCTGCTGTTATGCTGAATCGCCGAGGTTTTGCCGTGCATCAGTTGCTTGGCATGTACGATTTTGCCGCCGAACGCCTGCCCGATGCTTTGATGTCCTAGGCACACACCGAGTATCGGCAACTTGCCTGCAAAATGCCGGATCGCCGGCACCGAAATGCCCGCTTCATTCGGTGTGCAGGGGCCGGGGGAGACGACGATGCGCGCGGGGTTCAGCCGCTCGATACCTTCGAGCGTGATGTCGTCGTTGCGAACTACCTGCACCGCCTCGCCCAGCTCGCCGAAATACTGCACCAGGTTATAGGTGAACGAATCGTAGTTATCTATGACCAGCAGCATGGGCGGGTGCGGTAACGCAAGTGATTGAATGGCTTGCGATTATACGCTGGGATCCGTGGCGGACGGACGCCAACTCAAACCCCTCAGCCGGCGCCTTCGTAGACGATTTTCCAGGCGCCGGATTCTTTCATCCAGTATTGGCGTTTGCGCGATTGCCCGGCAAGGTTGCTGCTGTCGTAATCCTGATCGAAGGTCACCACCGCGAGATCGGCTGCGCCCGGATAAAAAAACATGCTGACGTTCTCCAGCTTGACCTTGAGCCAGGTTTTGCCAGCGTTGACCCGATACTTGTGTTCCGCCCACGCCTCGAATTTTTGCTTGCCAGTGGAAAATTTCTTGCTCGAGTAATGCCGCAGATAGTTATCGGTGTTGAGGCTTTCCCAATCGCGCCGCCAGCCTTCCAGCGCCACACTCAGGTCCTGGCGTAGCGCGCGCGCGGCATCCGCGCTTGACCATTCAATGCCGTTAGCGATGATCACCGGTGTTACGCCTACCTGCGCACTCGCGGCAAGGGTCATAAAATCTTCGTTGGTGAGCGCGACACAGCCGTTACTCGCGCGCGGCGGCCGGCTGTAGGTGTCGAATGGCACACCGTGCAGCCAGATGCCGCTGCCGTTGCGGCCCGCGCGTTTATCCCACTCGTTGGGGTAATTGATCGGCAACGCGCCCACGCCATACTGGCCGGCCAGTTTGCCGTACTTGTGGTTCAACTGATCGCGCGAAATGCTGCCGGTAATGTGATACACACCCAGCGGCGTCTTGTTGTCGCCTTCGCGGAATTTGTCCATGCCCAGTTTGCCGATGGTGACGTAGTAATCGGCAACGTAGCGCGCTGCACCATTCTGGTTTTCGTAAACGTAGAGCGTGGATTTCGCGGTAT
>CAMDRT010000001.1 GCA_945906815.1 Bordetella parapertussis | reverse complement strand
CCCCCCCCCCCCCCCCCCGCCGCTGGTATGGCCATGGTCTACTTTCCAACTCCATAGTGCTTGAAGTGAGCTTGCATCACCTGCGGGCGGATGTGCTATGCCCCTCTGGCGCAGCAGGGCGAGTGCATTATGCTCTGTTTTGCGCTTGCCGGTGTCTCTGGTATTCTCCCAAGCTCATCCTACCTGTGAAGCAGCGCTTGCAGCAGAGCGGAAAATCAAAGGCGGGAACCGAGCAAAGAAGGCAGCGATGATTCGTGGTAACTGGGCAGAGGTGTCAAGACGCGCGCGCAACCCAAGTGGTTTAGCGCGCGCTTGCCCTACGACCCGGTCAAGACGAACGGATAAGGAGTAGCCCTTGGCTAAGCCGCTCTGGACACCCTCCCCCCAACGCATCGCCGGCTCCAATCTCACGGCGTTCACAAAATTCGTGGCTGAGCGTTACGGCTTTACAGCCCGCGATTACGCCGAACTACATGCTTGGTCATGTCGCGAGCGCGAACAATTCTGGCAGGCCATCTGGGAATTCTGCGGCGTGGTGGGCTCGACGCAGGGCGACACCATCCTCATCGACCGTGAGCGCATGCCCGGTGCACGCTGGTTTCCCGAAGCGCGGCTTAATTTCGCGGAAAACCTGCTGCGCCAGCGTGACCACGCCATCGCGATTGTTTTCCGCGGCGAGGACCAGGTCAAAAGCCAGGTCACGTGGGCTGAACTCTATGCAGAGGTTTCGCGGCTGGCGCAGGCGCTGAGCGCGCAGGGCGTCAAACCCGGCGATCGCGTAGCGGCTTACTTGCCCAACCTGCCGGGTGCCGTGATCGGCATGCTCGCCACCGCCAGCCTCGGCGCGGTGTGGTCGTCGTGCTCGCCGGATTTTGGCGTGCAGGGCGTGCTTGACCGTTTCGGCCAGATTGAACCCAAGGTGTTGCTCGCTGTGGACGGCTACTTTCATCTGGGCAAAGCCGTGGATGTGCTGCCGCGCGTGGCGCAAATCGCGGCACAACTGCCCTCCGTCAAAAAAGTGGTGGTGGTGCCGTACACCCGTGGCACGCCAGCGCTGGACGGTATTGCGTACGCCGTCAGCGTGCACGATTTCATGGCCCCGTATCAGCCGCGCGACATTCCTTTCGAGCGCCTGCCGTTTGATCATCCGCTCTACATTCTGTATTCGTCCGGCACCACCGGCGTGCCCAAATGCATCGTGCATGGCGCGGGCGGCACGCTGTTGCAGCATTTGAAAGAACACCAACTGCACACCGACGTGAAGCCCGGCGAGCGTCTGTTCTACTACACCACCTGCGGCTGGATGATGTGGAACTGGCTGGTGTCTGGCCTCGCCTCGCGCGCCACACTCATGCTCTACGACGGCTCGCCCTTTGTGCGGCGCGCCCGCGTGCTGTGGGATTACGCGGAAAGCGAAAACATCACCATCTTCGGCACCGCGGCCAAATACATCGATGCCATTGCCAAGCTCAATCTGGCGCCCGCCGTCACGCACCAGCTACCGCACCTCAAAGCGCTGCTCTCCACCGGCTCGCCGCTGGCACCAGAAAGTTTCGATTACGTGTATCGCAATATCAAGAGCGACCTGCACCTCGCCTCCATTTCAGGCGGCACCGACATCGTGTCGTGCTTCGCGCTGGGCAATCCCGCCGCAGCGGTGTGGCGCGGTGAAATCCAGGCCCCCGGCCTCGGCCTCAAAGTTGAAGTGTTTGACGACGCCGCGCGCCCGCTGCAAGGTGAAAAAGGCGAACTCGTATGCAGTGCGCCATTTCCGTCGATGCCGCTCGGCTTTTGGAACGACAGCGACGGCAGCAAATACCATGCGGCCTATTTCGACAAGTACCCCGGCGTGTGGCGTCACGGCGATTACCTTGAATACACCGCACACGGTGGCCTTATCATTTATGGCCGCTCGGATGCCGTGCTCAACCCCGGCGGCGTGCGCATCGGCACCGCTGAGATTTACCGGCAGGTCGAATTGCTCGATGAAGTAGTGGAAAGCCTCGCCATTGGGCAGGACTGGAACAACGACGTGCGGGTGATTTTGTTCGTACGGCTGCGCGAAGATTTGGCGCTGGACGACACCCTCATCAACAAAATCAAGCAGCAGATCCGCGACAACACCACGCCGCGTCATGTGCCGGATAAAGTATTGCAGGTCGCCGACATTCCCCGTACCCGCAGCGGAAAAATCGTGGAACTCGCCGTGCGCAATGTGGTGCATAACCTGCCGGTCAGGAACAACGAGGCGCTGGCCAACCCCGAAGCGCTGCAATGGTTTCGGGCGCGCGTGGAACTGGAGACTTGAGTAGTCGGGACCCGTCTCGCTTGCAACGCTACGCCGTGGATTGCGCGAGGCAACTCACAGACTTATCCCACTGGCGTACCCTTGCGCGGCCGCCCCCGCGGCAACGGTGCCGCGCGCCTGCCTGACTGTTTCTCGATCCTTGCGCTAAAGCGATGGTTTCCCAATGCCCAGCCTTTTTGCGTGGCTGAGCGTATCGACTCCAGATCATCTTTGCTCAGCTGTGCGCGAAACAGTTGCCGGTAAGCGGCCTGTCGCGCCGCTGTATCCGCCCCCAAGCCGCGATAAACGCGATGGGGCGTCACCAACGCATCCGCTGTCCCTTGCGCGTTGGCCGCGTAGCTTGAATGCGCATAAGCCGCCGGATGCTCGACCATGCCCGCGCGCGCCGGATTCATCTCGATATAACGCATGCAGGTGAGCAAATAATCTTCAGCATGCACCACTGTCGCGCGGTAACGCCCTTCCCACAAGGTGCCGGTGCGATCATGGGCCGCATTGAAATATTGCACATAGCGCCGCCCTACCGATTGAAACAACCGCGACAAGCCGTCAGTGCCACGCGGACTCGCCAGCACATGCACGTGGTTGGTCATGAGCACATAAGCGTGTATCGCCACCGCGTGCTGCTGCGCGGCATCCGCCAGACAATCCAGATAAAAGGCGTAATCACCCGCAGCGATAAAAATGGGCTGCCGGTTATTGCCACGCTGGATGGCATGCAGCGGTTGGCCCGGGACCTGGAAACGGGGAAGACGCGGCATGGCTGGCTGTCCTCTATGGGAAAGCCAGCAGCATAGCAGATGGCTTAGACTGCCATGGGAAGCAATTATAACTTATTGTTTTTATTATTATTTAAGGCATTAATTTACTCTGACCCCATATAGCGTCGGATCGCCTGGGGTGCCCGCCGGCGCTCAAGCGCGCGCTAATTCCAGATCTGCCACCACGATTTTCCTGAAGCACGCCCATCGCCGCGCAGAAACTTGCTGTCCGGATAATTCTTCAGCATCACGCGCTCGGCGTCGTCGCGTAAATCCTTCATCCCCAACGCGTCGTAGGCTTTCACCAGCAGCAGCAAACCTTCTTCATTGGCGGGCGCCTGCGGATAGGTTTTCAAGGCGTATTGTGTGCGGTTGGCAACTGCCACATAGGCGCCGCGCTTCAGGTAGTAACGCGCGACATGCACTTCGTGCGCCGCCAGCGCGTTCACCAGATAATTCATGCGCTCGATCGCGTCGGGGGTGTATTTGCTGGCGGGAAATTTGACCACCAATTCCTTGAACGCGTCGAACGCGTCACGTGCGGCCTTGGGATCGCGCTCGCTCATGTCCTGACCGCTGACAAACCCGGCGATGCCCAGATCGTCGTTGAAATTGGCCACCCCTTTGAGGTAATACAGATAATCCACGTTGGGGTGCTGCGGGTGGTTCTTGATGAAGCGCTCAGCGGCGGTGATGGCCCCGGCGGGGTCTTTATCCTTGTAATAGGCGTACGCCAGTTCCATTTGCGACTGCTGTGCGAAGCGGCCGTAGGGAAAGCGCCCTTCGAGCTTTTGATAGTAGCCTATGGCTGTTTCATACGAGCGCGCATCGAGCGCCGCGCGCGCCTCGGCATACAGCTTTTGCGCGGACCAGCCCTTGGTATCGTCGCTTTTGTCGTCGAGCGCGCCGCAAGCTGCGAGCACAACGCCGAGGGTGAGCGCCCCGAATACCGCTAAAATACGCCGAACGACAAGTGGGATCATATGAGCACCGTCAAAAAAATTCCGGAAAATTATAACGTAAACGCGGTGGCCACGGCAGACGCCATGATCGCGCTGGTGCCTGCAAGCTACGCCGGGCAGCGTTCAGACTACGCTTTGGCTAAAATGTTTCCCGAATACTCGCGTAGCCGGCTGACGGCGTGGCTCAAGGCGGGCCGTATCACGCTGGATGGGCTTTCCCCTGCGCCCAAGGACAAAGTCTGGGGCGGCGAAAAAGCGGTGGTCACACCCATCGCCGATCCGCAAACCACGTCGTTCCGTGCGCAGGATATCCCGCTGGACGTGGTGTTCGAGGATGCGCATCTGATCGTCATCAATAAACCCGCAGGGCTGGTGGTGCATCCGGGCAGCGGCAACTGGGAAGGCACCATGCTCAACGCGCTGCTGCAACACGCGCCTTTGCTGGCGCACATACCGCGCGCCGGCATCGTGCATCGGCTCGACAAAGACACCAGTGGCTTGCTGGTGGTGGCAAAAACCCTCAGCGCGCAGACCGCGCTGGTGCGCCAGTTGCAGGATCACAGCGTCACCCGTGAATACCTCGCCGTGGTGCATGGTTTTGTGCAAAATGGCGGCACCGTGGATGCGCCCATCGGCCGCCACAAAACGCAGCGCACGCGCATGGCCGTGGCGCCCAACGGCAAACCCGCCGTCACCCACTACGAGCCCGCCGCGCATTATTTGCAGGCGACGCTGGTGCGCTGCCAGCTCGAAACCGGACGCACGCATCAAATCCGCGTGCATCTGGCGTCGATCGGCCATCCCCTGGTGGGTGACCCGGTCTACGGCGCCCATCGGAAAACGCCGGCTTTCACACGCCAGGCGCTGCACGCGGAAAAACTCGCGCTCACCCACCCTGCCAGCGGCCGCCGCCGCAAGTGGAGCGCACCTGTACCCGCCGATATGCGGCAGTTGATTGGCGCACTGGAACGCGCTGCATGAGGCACGACTGGATCATCCCCGAGTGGCCTGCGCCGCCCGGCGTCAAGGCGTTCATCACCACACGCAGCGGCGGCGTCAGCAGCGGGCCGCGGGCCTCGCTTAACCTCGGCTACCAGGCCGGTGATGACCCTGCCGCCGTCACGCTAAACCGCGCAACCGTAGCCGCCGTGCTGCCACAAGCGCCAAAATGGCTGGCACAAATGCATGGCACACTCGTGGTCGATGCCGATCGGGTCACCGGCACGCCGCAAGCCGACGCCAGTGTGGCGTGTAATTCCAGCACCGTATGCGCAATCATGGTGGCGGACTGCGTGCCGGTGCTGTTCAGTAATCGTGCGGGGACGCGGGTGGCGGCCGCGCATGCGGGCTGGCGCGGCTTGTCCGGGGGTGTCATCCATAACACCGTGCAGGCTCTGTGTGATGCGGGCGACCCTCCAGCGGACCTGCTCGCTTACATCGGCCCCGGCATCGGCCCGGCAGCGTTTGAAGTGGGTGCGGATGTCTATCAGGCGTTTACCGCGCATGACCCCGGTGCGGCAGCAGCGTTCGTCGCGCAACCTTGTGCTAAGTGGCGGGCTGATCTGTTTATGCTGACGCGGCGCGCACTCGCGCGAGCGGGCATCACCCAGGTGTATGGCGGCGGGCTGTGTACTTATTCCGATGCGCAGCGTTTTTTTTCCTACCGCCGCGACAAAACCACCGGGCGCATGGCAGCGTTTATCTGGCGTCTCTGACGGCCATGCAATAAGTCCTTGAATTCCCGTATAATCTCGCGTCCCTAAAGCAGTCATTTGCAGTCTTTTGCAACCAGTTGCAGCCCTTTCACCGCCCGCTGTTAACCCCAGCCGGGCCATGTTCTCTTCATGACCACATTCACCTGGATACTCGCGGCCACCGTCGCCGGCGGCATCATTTCTGTTTTGGGCGCGTGGCTGATCGCAGCGCGCGCGAATGCGGCGCAAGTGCCCATACTCATCAGCTACGCGGTGGGTGCCCTGCTGGGTGCGGTGTTTATCGAGCTACTGCCGCACGCGTTTAACCGTTCCGACAATCTGAACACTACCGCGGCAACCATCCTTGGCGGGCTGCTGCTGTTTTTCATCCTTGAAAAACTGGTGCTGTGGCGGCACTGCCATATCGAGGAATGCGAAGCGCATGATCCTCAGCAGACGCCGGCCGTGGTCACCGTGGCACCTCAACATGATCACGGCCGCAGTGGCATGATGATACTCATCGGCGACACCTTTCATAATTTTGTCGACGGCGTGTTGATCGCGGCAGCGTTTTTAGCCGACACCCAACTGGGCATAGTCACTGCGGTGGCGATTATTGCGCACGAAGTGCCGCAAGAGATCGGTGATTTTCTGATTTTGCTGCATTCCGGCTACAGCAAACAGCACGCCTTCGCGCTCAACCTGCTGTCCAGCGCGGCCATGGTGGTGGGCGGTGTGCTCGCTTATTTTGCCTTGCAAACCCTGCAGCAGTGGATCGGCACCCTGATCAGCCTAGCCATCGCCAGCATGCTGTATGTGGCGGTGGCGGACTTGATCCCGGGCCTGCACCGGCGGCCCGAAATCCGCGCCACGATTCAGCAGGTGACGCTGATTGCGCTGGGCATAGCCACCATCTGGCTGGTCGGCGAACTGGCGCACGGGCACGCGTAAACCAAATCCGCAGACGTTGACCTTGCACAGTGCTGCAGGGTGCTCCGCTACGCAGATGCGGCAGGAATAACCGGCAACAACAGGTATGAGATTTTCTCGCCACCGGCGCCTCAGTATTGGAAGCGCAATTGGGCGATCAACAGTGCATCACCTTCTACGCGATACACCATGCGATGTTCCGCTGTTATGCGCCGTGACCAATATCCCGATAACGCATGCTTTAGAGGTTCAGGCTTGCCAACTCCAGTGAAGGGCTCGCGTTGTATCTCGCGTATTAGCTTGTTAATCCGATCCGCCATGCGCCTGTCTTGCTTTTGCCAGTACAGGTAGTCTTCCCATGCCTCATTCGCGAAGACCAGCTTCACTTGGGCAGCTTTCGCACAACACCTTTGCCGGCGCTTAGTTGTCCGGTCGCTGCCAAAAGGCGTTTGGCGTTAGCGGGTGTACGCAAGAGGTAGGACGTTTCCTCAAGTGCTTTGTAGTCTTCGAGTGAGAGCATCACCACAGCCTGCTCTCCGTTGCGGGTAATAATCAACGCTTCGTGATCATTACAAACCCGATCCATGGCGCTGGCGAGGTTTGCTCGAATTGTCGTGTAGGTAATTGCATCCATGACTGATCTCCAATTATGTACGTATTACTGTACGTCACCTATTGCAGATTGTCCAGCATGCGACGCATTGACACCCAACTCTCCAATCGAGAGGGCGGCGCTGAAGCACACCTCTCCTCTCAGAGGTTTAGCATTCCGCAACAAAGACTCTGTAGAATAGACGCACCTTTTGATCTTCTGAATATGCACCATGAATGCTCCGTCTGATGCGAATGGGCAGGCCTTAGCTGATTTCTTGCAGCAGTTGCTGGCAGGCGTGCAAAAACCGTTCACTCAGGGCGCTGGCCAGATCGATGCCAACGCAGTGCTGAAGCAACTGGCGGCAGACTACGTGCGCGATCCCGCGCGCTGGCAGGGGTTGACTCAGGCATGGTATGAACAGCATCTGTCGCTGTGGGCGCGCATGAGCACACCGCAGCCAGCGGAGGCTAACGCACCCCTGCGCGACCGCCGTTTTCGCGCATCTGAATGGCGCGAGCCTTATTTCAACTGGTTGTCGCAATCTTATCTGATCACCGCGCAATGGTTGGGCGCAGTGGCAGAAGGGGCCGACCTCGCATCGCATGACAAGAGACGGGCTGCGTTTCTGATGCGCCAGTGGATAGACGCAGCCTCGCCCGCCAATTATGGCTGGAGCAATCCCGAGGCGCTCAAGCTTGCCGCCGAAACCCAAGGTGCCAGCATTGCGCAAGGGCTGCAAAATCTGTGCGACGACATGCCCAAAGGCATGGTGTCGATGTGCGATGAAAGCGCGTTTGAGGTGGGACGCAATCTTGCGGCAACGCCGGGCGCGGTGGTTT
This sequence comes from Bordetella parapertussis, assembly GCA_945906815.1. Lineage (GTDB taxonomy): Bacteria > Pseudomonadota > Gammaproteobacteria > Burkholderiales > SG8-41 > UBA5216. The sequence goes on along the minus strand of CAMDRT010000001.1, from coordinate 263,592 downwards.
TTGAAAACCCATTGATGCAGTTGATACAGTACCGGCCCGCCACTGCAACCACCTATGAACGCCCGCTGTTGATGGTGCCCCCGTGTATCAACAAGTTTTATGTGCTGGATTTACAAGCCGAAACATCCCTGGCGCGCTACGCCGTGGAACAGGGGTTTACGGTGTTCATGGTGTCGTGGCGCAATGTGGGCGCGGACATGGGCAAGACCACCTGGGACGATTACGTTGAGCACGGTTTGATCGCCGCCATCGAAACCGCGCGCAAAATTTGCGGCGTCAAAAAAATCAATGCGCTGGGCTTTTGCGTCGGCGGCACGCTGCTGGCCAACGCCGTCGCCGTGCTGCGGGCACGGCGCAAAAACCCAGTGGCCAGCCTGTCATTGCTCGCCACCATGCTGGATTACATTGATACCGGCGAGCTGTCGGTATTTGTCGACGAGGCGTACGTGCAAAACCGCGAACGCGAGTTTGCCAACGGTGGCGTGCTGCCTGGGCGCGAACTCGCGATCACCTTTGCCAGCCTGCGCGCCAATGAGTTGATCTGGAATTACGTGGTCAATAATTATCTCAAAGGCAAAGCGCCGCCGCCGTTTGATCTGCTCTACTGGAACTGCGACAGCACCAACCTTCCCGGTGCGATGTACGTGTGGTACATGCGCAACACCTATCTTGAAAATAATTTGTGCGTGCCAGGACGGCTCAAGGTGTGCGGCAAGCCGCTCGATCTCACACGCCTAGATTTGCCCTCGTACTTGCTGGCAGCGCGCGAGGATCACATCGTACCCTGGAAAACCGCCTACGCCAGCACGCAGATTCTGCAGGGCCAGCAAACCTTTGTACTCGGGGCCAGCGGGCATGTCGCCGGGGTGCTCAATCCCGCATCACGCGATAAACGCAATTACTGGACCGATGGCACGGCAGGGGCCGACCCTGACACCTGGCTCGCCGGCGCGACCTCACGGCCCGGCAGTTGGTGGAAGCACTGGAGTGTTTGGCTAGTACCGCACGCGGGCAAACGCATGACGGCACGCGCCACGCTGGGTGGCGCGGGTTACACTGAGATTGAGGCAGCGCCGGGACGCTATGTGCATGAAAAGCCAGATGCACTACACCCGGCATCGTGAGTAGGCAACGATTTGTGCTTACATTGCATTTTTGTATCGAGGAGATGGATAAATGACACAACGCATGGCAGTGGTCAGCGGCGGCATGGGCGGCTTGGGCGAAGCCATCTGTATCAAACTCGCGCGCATGGGCTACAAGGTCATTACCAGCTGTTCGCCCGGCAACACCCGGCGCGAAACGTGGCTGGCCGACATGAAAAAACAGGGATTTTATTTCAAGGCTTATGAAATCGACGTGGCCGACTTTGACTCGTGCCAGAAAGCCGTGGCAACAATTCAGTCCGAGTGCGGCCCCATCGACGTGCTGGTAAACAATGCCGGCATCACCCGCGATACCACGTTTCGTAAAATGGACAAGGCGGCGTGGGACGCGGTGATGCACACCAACCTGGATTCTGTGTTCAATATGACCAAGCCGATTATCGAGGGTATGGCCGAGCGCGGCTGGGGCCGCGTGATTAACGTATCGTCGGTGAACGGCCAAAAGGGCGCGTTCGGGCAGACCAATTACTCAGCGGCAAAAGCCGGCATGCACGGATTCACCAAGGCCGCCGCGCTCGAATACGCGCGCAAAGGCGTCACCGTCAACACTATTTCGCCGGGTTATATCGGTACCAAAATGGTGATGGCGATTCCGAAAGAGGTGCTCGACAGCAAAATCATTCCGCAGATTCCGCTGGGGCGTCTCGGCAAACCGGAAGAAGTCGCGGGGCTGATCGCTTACCTGTGTTCGGATGAAGCGGCGTTTGTCACCGGCACAAATATCGCGATCAATGGCGGACAGCATATGCAGTAACTGCAGTTCAGAGTTTAGCGTTGAGCGTTTGGAGTAACCGCGGTCGCGGGGTTACTCTGAACTCTCAACTGCGCACGCCAAACGGCCTTATCCCGCTACGCAACAGCGCCCTAAATGTTTGATTGCAAAAGAATTTATGCAAATCAAGCATTGCGCCGCAGCAACTTTTCTGAAATAATGCGCGGTCTCTTCCGCCGGGGTGCGTCATGGCTCAACAATCGCGTCTGATCAAGAAATATCCGAACCGCCGTCTCTACGACACCGAGACCAGCGCCTACATCACGCTGGGCGATGTCAAAAAGCTGGTGCTCGATAACGTTACCTTTCGCGTCGAAGAAGCCAAGTCCAGGGAAGACCTCACGCGCAGCATTCTGCTGCAAATCATTCTCGAAGAAGAAGCCGCCGGTGCGCCGATGTTCTCCAGCGATCTGCTGTCACAGATCATCCGCTTTTACGGCAATGCGATGCAGGGCATGATGGGCAACTTCCTCGAAAAAAACGTGCACACCTTCATGGATATACAAAAGCGCATGCAGGCGCAGTCGGGCCCGCTCTACGGCGCCAACCCCATGCTCAACACCGACTCATGGAACGAATTCGTAAAAATGCAGGGCCCGGCGATTCAGGGCTTGATGGGCCGTTACCTCGAACAAAGCGCGAATGCCTTTGTCGAAATGCAAAACCAAATGCAAAATCAAACGCGCAATATGTTCGGCGGCTTTCCCTTTCCCGGCTTTGCTGGCGCTGCGCCGGGTAAAGACGGCGGCGAGAACAAGAGTTAGCGCATAGGCTCGCTATCTGAATAGTGGGGAGGTATACACGCCTCCCCCCATGCAGCGGCGGCTATCAAGATTTAACTCATCCCACCACATGATCGCAAAAAAAGTCGGTTTCGTTTCATTAGGCTGCCCCAAGGCGCTGGTGGATTCCGAACGCATCCTTACGCAGTTGCGCGCGGAAGGTTATTTAATCTCGCCCTCGTATAACGACGCCGATCTGGTGGTGGTCAATACCTGCGGCTTTATTGATTCCGCCGTCGACGAATCGCTGGCTGCCATCGGCGAAGCGCTTGCCGAAAACGGCAAGGTGATCGTCACCGGCTGTCTCGGCGCCAAGGGTGATATCGTGAAGAACACGCACCCGCGTGTGCTCGCCGTCACCGGCCCGCACGCCACCGATGAGGTGATGCGCGCAGTCCACAAGCATCTGCCGCACAAGCACGACCCGCACCTGGATCTGCTGCCAGCGCCACGCGATATAGGTATCAAGCTCACGCCCGGGCATTATGCCTATCTCAAAATCGCCGAAGGCTGCAATCACCGCTGCACGTTTTGCATTATCCCGTCGCTGCGCGGTGATCTGGTCAGCCGCCCCATCGGCGAAGTAATGCAGGAAGCCGATAACCTGGTCAAAGCCGGGGTCAAAGAACTGCTGGTCATTTCACAGGACACCAGCGCCTACGGCGTGGATATTAAGTACCGCACCGGCTTTTGGGGCGGCAAACCGATCAAGACACGCATGACCGCGCTGGCGCAGGCACTGGGCGAACTCGCTCAGGGTAAGATTTGGGTCCGGTTGCACTACGTGTATCCCTATCCGCACGTGGACGAGGTGATTCCGTTGATGGCGGAAGGAAAAATCCTGCCCTATCTCGATGTGCCGTTCCAGCACGCGAGTCCGCGCATCCTGAAGCTCATGAAGCGCCCGGCCAATAGTGAAAACACGCTGGCACGCATCAAAGCCTGGCGGGCGATTTGCCCCGAGCTGACCATACGCAGTACCTTCATCGCCGGATTTCCGGGCGAGACCGAAGCGGAGTTCGAAGCGTTGCTGGCGTTTCTTGAAGAAGCGCAACTGGATCGCGTGGGCTGCTTTGCGTATTCGCCAGTCGCAGGCGCCAGCGCCAACGCGCTGCCCAATCCACTGCCGCTTGAGGTGCGCGAAGAACGCCGCGCTCGCTTCATGCAAACTCAGGAAAAAATCAGCCGCCAGCGCCTTAAGAAAAAAGTCGGCCGCACGCTGACCGTGCTGATCGACAGCAATGAGGGCACCCGGGCGGTCGCCCGCAGCAGCGCCGATGCGCCTGAAATCGACGGCAACGTGTTCATCAGCAGGCCCGGTGCGATCAAGCCCGGCGACTTTATAAAAGTCGAGATCACGCGCGCGGATGCGCATGATCTTTACGCAAAACTGGTTTAAACAACTATTTTGATAAAGCGGCTGCTGCAATGGGCAGAGCAGCTCCAAGCCGAAGCCGTTGCCCTGTGGTTTTGCTACCGCCACCCACAAACCCCGCTGATCGCGAAATTTTTGGCGATCGCCGTCGTCGCCTACGCCTTCAGCCCAATTGATCTGATCCCCGATTTCATACCCGTGCTGGGCCTGCTCGATGACGCAATTTTGTTACCCATCGGTATTTGGCTCGCATTGAAATTCATCCCTGTGCCCGTATTGACCGCGTGCCGCGCACAGGCCACGCAGTGGCTTGCCGAAAAACATGCCCAGCCGCGCAACAGGTACGGCGCGGCGATTATTGTCGCGCTGTGGATAGTTGCCGCGTGGCTATGCTGGAAGTGGTTTATCGCGTAATCCACGCTCGCTGCTGGTCGCTGCAGCAGGCGTCGCCGACAAGAAAAACGCCTCTACCTCCGCCAGTTCCCGTGTGCGCTTCATCGGCGGCAGGCTGCGCCAGATGCGTTTGCCGTAAGGTTTATCCACCAGCCGCGGATCACAAATCATCAGCACGCCGCGGTCGGTTTCATCGCGGATCAAACGCCCTGCGCCCTGCTTCAGGGTAATCACCGCCTGCGGCACCTGATATTCCATAAAAGCATTGCGGCCCTCGCGGTTCATTTTGTCGATGCGCGCAGCCAGCACTGGATCATCGGGCGGCGAAAATGGCAGGCGGTCGATCACCACCACCGACAGCGCGTCACCACGCACGTCGACACCTTCCCAAAAACTTTGGCTGGCCACCAGCACGGCGTTGCCCAAGGTGCGAAAACGATCCAGCAACTCGGTGCGCGAACCTTCACCTTGCAACAACACCGGATAATCGAGCCCTCGTCTCTTGAATTCCTCACGCACCAATTCACACGCTTCACGCATCGCACGCAGGCTGGTAAACAGCAGAAACGCCCTGCCCTCGCTCGCCATCAACACCGGCAACGCGGCTTGCACCACCGCCGCGGTGTACTCGCGGGTGTTCGGATTGGGCATGTTGGGGGGCACATACAGCAGCGCCTGATGTTCAAAGTCAAACGGACTGGCCCAGCTTGCGGTCTGCGCATCCTCCAAACCCAATTCACCACAGTAGTGCTTGAAATCGCCATTCACCGACAGCGTCGCCGAGGTAAACACCCAGGCGCGCGAGGTTTCGGTCACCTGCTTGCGAAAAATCTCCGCGATCGACAACGGCGTGGCGTGCAGTTGCAGCGAGTGGCCGAACAGCTCGATCCAGCGCACGAAGCCGTCGTCCTTGGCCGCATCGTAATTTCTCCAGCGTGCAATGGTCTGCGCCATACCCTGCGCGCGGCTGCGGCAGTTTTCGAGACCCTCGCTGCGCTCGGCTTGCGACTCCAGCAATACAAACAACGCCGACAATTTTGCGCAGGCATTATCGAGTGCGCCGGTGAAATCGCTATCGCCATTGATCTGTTTATGCGTCCAACGGCCGTTGTCTTCATCGCGTGCCAGACGTAGATCGCGCGCCGCTTTATCCAGCGCCAGCGCGGCTTCGGGCAGCGCCGCGAAATCGCGCGCGCCCGCGATGCCCTCCATACGGGCATCGCGCGCCAAATCCAGCAGTTGCGAGGTGGATACGCTCTCGCCAAAAAACAGGCTCGCGGTATCGGGCAACTGATGCGCTTCATCAAAAATCACGGTGTTGCATTTGGGCAGCAACTCGGCCACGCCTTCGTCGCGCAACGCCACGTCGGCAAAAAACAAATGGTGATTCACCACCACCACGTCGGCATCGAGCGCCTGCTTGCGCGCACGCATGACAAAACATTTATCGAAGTGCTCACAGTTGGAGCCCAGGCAATTGTCGCGCGTGGAGGTCACGTGCGACCACACCCCGGCACTCTCCGGCACCTCCGCCAGATCGGCGCGATCACCACTTTGCGTGCGCCGCGCGAAGCTCGCGATCAGTTGCAGATAACGGACATCTTCGCGCGTGGGCAAACGGCCATCGGCCTGCGTGTTGGCCAGATGATGGTGGCACACATAATTGGCACGCCCCTTCAACAGCGCCACCGACACCGGCGCCTTTAACGCGGCACGCACCGTGGGAATATCGCGGTCAAACAACTGGTCCTGCAAGTTCTTGGTACCGGTGGAAATGATCACCTTGCCACCGGACAGCAACGCCGGCGCCAGATAAGCGAAGGTCTTGCCCGTGCCCGTACCCGCTTCCGCAACTATAACTTGTTGTTTTTGAATGCTCTTTTGGATAGCAAGTGCCATCTCTACCTGTCCGGCGCGGGCGCGGAAATCAGGAACGACGGCGGCTAGCGAACCTGTTGCGGAAAAGACTTTTTCGATTTCAGACACGGCGCGCAGTTTAGCGCGCGTAGCGCGGGCTGACTACACCGCAGCCCCTTTGTTGAGCACAGGCAGGTAAATCATGGCGGTCTTGACAGCCGAATGACCGAAGTGTGTCACCGAAGTGCCTCGGTATAAGTTTCAGTCCATCAGCGAGATGCGCTGCTGTTTTCGCCACAGCCATGGCGCTACTGCATCAGGGTTTTGCCAAAGCCCCGCATTGATTTGCTGTGCGCGCTGCTCCGCCAATGCATACGCCACAACGTCATGCGTGGATTGTTCACGTCGGAATTGTTTGTAATGCCATGCAAAACCTGCTTCGAGTTGGGCAAGCGAAATATCCTGGTCGCCGAGCATGATTTTGGCCACTGTCCGGCCGTAACGATCCTTTTTGTTCCCAATGACTCTTACCAACCGTTCGTCGATCAGCTAGCGTAGGGTGGGCAAAGCAATGACAGAGCGAACAAAAATAATGACTTTCAGCGAATTTATTTCAAGATAATTTCATGTCGTTCTCTGCAATGATTTCAGCCGGCCACTGAAGCGGTAGCGGGCCCCATGGTTGGCAGCAACCGTCGCGCATTTATGCGGCTGCCGTCTTGCGCAATAAGACGGGCGAGACTTTCCAGTTCCGTCCATCGTCGCTGCGCAAGCCGACGGTCTTCCTGTTCAGCCGCACCACAACGCCCTGTATGAGCGAGCCATCGTTGGTTGTGAAATGCACGCGGTCACCCTCGGCAAACTGGGCCAATTGCACTGTGCTTTTGGCCTGGGCTAGCAGGTTCAGCCGCTCCACAACCATGCGGTTGAGGTAGCGCAGATCTTCTTCACCCATGTGGCGCAGGGCTTGGGTAAACAACTCGCGATCCAAAACAGTGTGCTTGGCATTCATGGCTGGCAGCGCTCTCGTATGACGGGTGGCTTGCAGTTTAGGTGTGCATCGTGATAGCGCAGAACCGTTACATGCGGGGGTGATTGCGCCGCGCGGATATATTTAGCCGCCACCTGAATCTGCAACAGTCCGTGGCCGTGGATCACCGAGACAGCGCTTGAACCAGTTCCGTCACACGCTGAGGTATTTCGGGCCATGCCAGGATACTGTTGTGATCACGCCCTTCCACCGCCTCAAAGCGCGCCGCCAGACCACGCGCGGTGGCAGCGGCGGTCCAGCGGCGGGCAAACTCCGGCAGGGTATTGTCGTCCTGGGCGCCGGTGATGGCGATCACCGGAGTTCCCGTTGGAATTGTGGCCACGGCATCCAGGGGGTTGAGGCTCCTGCCCCAGCTCACGTTGCGCCCGCGCTGGGCGCCCCGGTGCGCGCGCCACGGCGGCACATCGCAAGGGCAACCGAGCAGCAACGCCGCATCGGCGGCGCCGGGATGGCGGCCCAGCACCAGGGCCGATGTGGCCGCCCCGCCCGAATGGCCAACCAGCAGCACTTTCGCCGCACCATAGCGCTCGCGCAGTGCACGCAGGGCCTGCGCCACGCGCTCGATGTTCTGTGGCGTGTAATCGTCGTCCTGCGGATTGGCCCAACCGCTAGAATCACCCGCCGGCGACCGATAGCCTGGCCGGATGACGAAGACCACCACGTGCCCCACGCCCTTGAGCGTGTTGCCCACGGTGGTCCAGCGCTCTATGTGCCGTTGCTCCAAAGAGCCTTCGCGGTCGCCGTGGAGCAACACCATCAGCACGCGGGGTTGTGGGCCGGTCTCACCGGCTGCTGGCTCGGCAATGGGGACTATGGCCAAGCAGCCCTCCGCATCCGCAATAGACCGGGGCGCGGGCAATTGCCCGCAAGGCTGCGCCCAGGCCGGCACGGCGCATGACATCGCGACAACGCACAACCACTGCAGGTACCCGCTTTGCATGAATCACTCTCGCCCAGGAAAATGCCATGATTCTGCTGCATAGTCGGCACCTCAGCAATATCGAGTTAGCGGTGGCGCACGCTGTAGCACTATGTAAAACGCAGCCCGCAATAGATACGCAGGACTACCCAACGTCATCGCGGCCCTGCTCAGCGCCACCCACAAGGCGCTCAGCACCCTTAGAAAATCGTATTAAAAACATGTGATTAGCGCGACCTTCGGCTATAATTCCTGATCTAATTTTGCGAGCGTTGTGCGCAGTTACTGTCGGCGGCGCCTGCTCATTTTCATGTCTGAACCGGCCCTCCCCAAGCGCGGCACGCTGATTTTTCTCGCCCTCCTGCTGAGCGCGACGTGGTTTGGCACGCTGGAGGTGCGCAAGCTGGTGCGCCCGGACGAGGGGCGCTACGCCGAGATTCCGCGCGAAATGGTGGCCACCGGCGACTGGCTTACGCCGCGCCTTAACGCCATCAAATATTTTGAAAAACCGCCGCTGCAGTATTGGGCCACTGCGGCCGCCTATACGGTTTTCGGCGAACACCAGTGGAGCGCGCGGCTGTGGCCGGCGCTGAGTGGCCTGCTGTGTGTGTTGTTGACTTATTTCGCCGGACGGCGCTTGTTTGGCGAGGTCGTCGGGTTTTACGCTGCGCTGATACTCGCCGCCAGTCCGGGCTTTATCATCGTCGCGCAAATCAATACGCTGGACATGGGCCTGACCTTGTTCATGACAGCAACGCTGTTGTGTCTGCTGCTCGCATTGAACGAACCCGCAGGCAGGAACAGTCCGTGGATGGTGGCGGCATGGGCCTGCGCGGCGTTGGCGATGCTCAGCAAAGGACTCGTCGGCATTGTGCTACCCGCTGCAGTATTCATCGCCTATGTCCTTTTGCACCGCGATTGGCGGCTGCTCGGGCGGCTGCGCTGGGGCTGGGGATTAACGGTGTTTGTTGCGCTCGCCGCGCCATGGTTTATTCTGGTGCAACGGGCCAATCCTGAATTTTTTGATTTCTTTTTCATCCACGAACATTTCGCGCGCTTCGCCAGCAAGGTGCACCGGCGTGAAGGCGGCTGGTGGTATTTTCTGCCGATATTGGCGTTTGCGATGCTGCCGTGGATGATGCATCTGCCGCGTGCCTTGTTCAGCGGCTGGCGGCATCCGCCGAGTGATGGCGGTTTTCATCCGCGCCGCTTGCTCGTGCTGTGGAGCGTGCTGATTTTTTTATTCTTTTCGGCCTCGGGTTCTAAACTACCCTCGTATATCGTGCCGATATTTCCGGCGCTGGCATTGTTGATCGCGCACACGCTGGCCGCTGTTTCCATCCATGCGCTGCGCTGGAACGCGCTGATGCTGGCCGCCGCCGCCGTCGCACTCATGGCTTATGCCCCCTTTGTCACCGGCTGGGCCAACGAAAAAGTCCCGCTTGAACTGTATGCACTGTACTCACCGTGGCTGCTGGCAGCCGGTGCCACGGGGCTCGCAGGTTACCTCGCAGCCGCATGGGCGAGCTGGCGCGGTCTGCGCACCGCCGCGGTCATCGGCATCAGCCTCGGCACGCTGGCGCTCTCTCAACTGGCCGCGCTCGGGCACAATGTGCTGGCACCCGCGTCCTCCGCCTACCACATGGCGCAACTGATAAAGCCGCATCTGGAACCCGGCATGCCGTTTTATAGCGTGCATAACTATGAGCAAACGCTGCCGTTTTACATCAAACGGCCACTGACGCTGGTGGCCTACGCCGATGAGATGGCCTTTGGTTTACAGCAGGAACCCTCGCTGTGGTTGCCGGATATACCGCGCTTCGTCAGCGCCTGGCACAGCCACAGCCGGGCACTGGCCATCATCGTGCCGTCGACCTATGCTAAGCTCGAAAAGGATGGCTTGCCGATGCAAGTGATCGCGAAAAATGTGCGTTATGTCGTGGTCAAAAAACCCCATGCGGACGTGAAATAGATGCTGAAAGGGAGGGCCCCATGAGCGCCCTGACGTTCTCGCTGCTGATGTGTGGCGTGCTGCTCAACGCGGTGGCGCAGCTTTTGCTGAAAGCCGGCACCAATGCGGTGGGTGCGTTCGCGTTTTCGGCGGCCAATGTGTGGCCGGTAGGCTGGAAGCTCGCCACCCAGCCGTATATCGTCGGCGGCCTCGCCTGTTACGTGGTCAGCGTGGTGGTGTGGATCATGGCGCTGTCGCGGGTGGAAGTAAGCATCGCCTACCCCATGCTGTCGGTCGGCTATGTATTGAACGCGGTGGCTGCGTGGTATTTGTTTGGCGAAGCGATGACGCTGACGCGCCTGGTGGGCATCGGCGTGATTATTCTCGGTGTTTTTATTGTGGCCAGAAGCTGAAATGATAAAAAAGAAAACGTCGCCGCAGTCCTATCTGCCCTTCACGCGCCCGACTATCGATGAAGCCACCATACGCGCCGTCGGCAAGGTGCTGCGTTCGGGCTGGATTACCACCGGCCCCAATGTGCAGGCCTTTGAAGCCGCACTGAGTGAGTACCTGGGCGGGCGCGCGGTGCGCACGTTCACCTCGGCCACCGGCGCGCTGGAAGTAGCCCTGCAAGTGTGCAATGTCGGCCCGGGCGATGAAGTGATCGTGCCGGCGATGACCTTTGCCGCCACCGCCAATGTGGTGGTCAGGCTCGGTGCCAAACCGGTGTTTGTGGATGTCGAGTTGGCCACGCGCAATATCGACCTCGCCAAAGCTGCAGCCGCCATCACGCCGCGCACCAAGGTCATCATGCCGGTGCACTTCGCGGGCCTGCCGGTGAATATGGATGCGCTGTACCGGCTCGCCCGGCGCAAAAACATACGCGTGGTGGAAGACGCCGCGCACGCCATCGGTACGGCGTGGAAGGGCAAACGCATCGGCAGTTTTGGCGATTTGGTTTGTTTTAGTTTTCACCCCAACAAAAACATCACCACCATCGAAGGCGGCGCGATTGCCATGGCGAATGCGGCCGACGCCCGGCGCGTGGACGTGTTGCGTTTTCACGGCATCCAGCGCGACGCCGAAGGCAACATCGATGTGGTGGAGGCCGGCGGCAAATACAATTTGACCGATGTTGCCGCTTGCGTAGGCCTCGGCCAGTTGCGCCATTTGGAAAAATTCAACGATCGCCGGCGCGCGCTGGCCATGCGCTATTTCGACAATCTGCGCAGCGAACCTGCGCTGCTGCTGCCCGCACGCGGTGACGCTGGCCATGCCTGGCATATGTACGCGCCGCTGCTGGCGTTGCAGCAACTGACCATCAGCCGCGCGGATTTCATCAAAGCCATGGCGGCACGCGGTATTGGCGTGGGCGTGCATTACACCGCGCTGCATCTATTCACGTTTTATCGCGGCATGGGGAACAAGGACGGAGATTTTCCCAATGCAGAACAGATCGGCGCGTGCACCGTGACGCTGCCGCTGTTCCCCGCCATGCGCGTGAGCGATGTGGATCGGGTATGCAAGGCATGCACCGCCATCATCGCCGGCGCACGCCGCTAAATATTATATTAAGCATTTGAAATGATTGAACTTTCTGTCGTCATTCCGGTTTATAACGAAGAACTCGCGCTACCCGCGCTGTGCTCCCGCCTGTATCCGGCGCTGGATAAACTCGGGTTGAAATACGAAGTGATATTTATCAACGATGGCAGCCGCGACCACTCCGCCGCCGTGCTGCGCGCGCAGTTTGAAGCGCGGCCCGATGTCACACGCGTGGTGCTGCTCGCGGGCAATTATGGCCAGCACATGGCGATCATGGCGGGTTTTGAACAAAGCCGCGGCGACATCGTGGTCACACTGGATGCGGATTTGCAGAACCCGCCGGAAGAAATCGCCGCACTGGTGGCCACAATGAAGCAAGGCTTTGATTACGTGGGCACCATCCGGCGGCTGCGCCAGGATTCCATTTTTCGCCGCTGGCCGTCACGCCTCATGAATCGCATTCGTGAACGTACCACGCGCATCAAAATGACCGATCAGGGCTGCATGCTGCGCGCCTACAGCCGCAACATCGTCAATGCGCTTAACCAGTGCCGCGAAGTCAATACCTATATCCCGGCACTCGCCTACACTTTTGCGCAACATCCGACCGAGATCGAAGTCGCACACGAGGAGCGCGTCGCAGGGGACTCCAAATACCCCTTCTACAAGCTGCTGCGCCTGAACTTCGACCTGATGACGGGATTCTCTCTTGCGCCGTTGCAGATGTTTTCGATATTGGGCATCCTCGTTTCTGTGGTAACCATGGCCACCTATCTGGTGGTGATGATCACGCGTTGGATGCAGGCCAGCAGTTTGCAGCAAGCAGTCGCATCCCTGTGGGATCGCGACATCCTGCAATTCTTTTTGATCGGCATTGTGCTGTTCGGGCTGGGCCTGTTGGGCGAATACGTGGGGCGCATCTATGAGGAGGTACGCGGCCGCCCGCGCTACCTGATCGATGCCGTGCTGGAACAACACGTAAACGATAGCAGCAGACCCAGGCCATGAGCAGTGCCGTGGTGTTTGCCTACCACGACGTAGGCGTGCGCTGCCTGAGTGTGTTGCTGGCGCAGGGCGTTGAGGTGCGCCATGTCTACACCCACGCTGACGATGCACACGAAAGCATCTGGTTTGGCAGCGTCGCCACGCTCGCACAACACCATGGCATTCCAGTGACCGTGGTGGACGGCGGCGCCGCAGCGGGATTGCACGAAGCGGTAGCCGCTGCGCAAGCCGATTTTATATTTTCGTTCTACTACCGCCACCTGCTGCCGCCCGCACTGCTGGCGCTGGCGGCCAAAGGCGCGTTCAATATGCACGGCTCGCTGCTACCCAAATATCGCGGGCGCGTCCCGGTAAATTGGGCGATTATTAACGGTGAACGCGAAACCGGCGCCACCCTGCACGAAATGCTAGCCAAGCCCGATGCCGGACGTATGGTCGATCAGTTCGCGGTGCCGATCCTGCCCAATGACCTGGCGCTGGACGTGTTTCGCAAAGTCACTGTCGCCGCCGAAATCGTGCTGAGCAGATCACTGCCCCATCTGTTGCGCGGCACGGCCACATTGACACCGCAAGACCTCGCGGCCGGCAGTTATTACGGCGGGCGCAAGCCTGAGGATGGCCGTATCGATTGGGCCTGGAGCGCGGCTACAGTACATAATCTGATACGCGCGGTGGCACCGCCGTATCCGGGCGCATTTTGCGAATTATCCGGCCAACGCCTGCACCTGCTGGGCACCCTGAATCTGGGCGCCACCAGCCCTACCCGGGAACTACCCGCATTGCTGTTGCACCATGGACAATTGCATCTGCGCTGTCGCGATGGTGGTCTGCTGCGCGTGACGCAGGCACAGTACCAGAACGAACCCCTAACCGCCACGGCCTTCCAAGAAGGGTTTGGCGGCAAGCCCGCGTTGTTACACAACGCATCCACTGCGGTCGGCACACTATGAAAAAAATACTCATCCTCGGCGTCAATGGTTTCATCGGCCATCACCTGGCTCAGCGCATCTTAAGCACCACGCCGTGGCAGATTACCGGTATGGATATCGGCAGTGACAAAATCACGCCGCTTTTAAAAAATAAGAATTTTATTTTTCAAAAAGGCGACATCACCCGAAAAATGAAATGGATAGAGCAGCAGGTACTCGCCAGCGATGTGGTGCTGCCGCTGGTGGCGATCGCCACGCCCGCGACCTATGTGCAAGACCCGTTGCGCGTATTCGAACTCGACTTTGAGGCCAATCTGCCCATCGTTCGCGCCTGCGTCAGGCACGGCAAACGTTTGATCTTTCCTTCAACCTCCGAAGTCTACGGCATGTGCAGGGATCGCGAATTCGATCCCGACAGCTCGCAACTGGTGTTGGGCCCGATCAATAAACCGCGCTGGATTTATTCCTGCGCCAAGCAAATGATGGATCGCGTGATCTGGGCCTACGGCATGCAGCATGATCTGGATTTCACGCTGTTCCGGCCTTTTAACTGGATCGGACCGCGGCAGGACGATCTGAATGCCAGTAAGCCCGGTAGCGCGCGCGTGGTGACGCAATTTCTGGGGCACATCGTGCGCGGCCAACCTATACAACTGGTCGCCGGCGGCGCACAACGCCGCTCGTTCACCTACATCGATGATGGCATAGACGCCTTGATGCGCATCCTCAAAAATCCGCGCGGTGTCGCCAGCGGGCAAATCTACAACATCGGCAATCCCGGCAACAATCTGTCGGTTAGGCAATTGGCGAAGTTGATGCTGGATATTGCGCGTGCCGATGTGGATCTGAGTGCGCGCGCAAAAAAAGTGAAATTAGTGTCCACGCCGGCACTCCAGTACTACGGCAAAGGCTATGAGGATATGCAACACCGTGTACCCAAAATAGACAACACCTGCCGCGACCTGAATTGGAAGCCGCGCACCGGCATGGGTGTAGCGCTCGGCAAAATATTCGATGCCAACCGCGCGCACTTCGGGTAGCACTGCGCAACACGCCCAGCGCTACCGCCGCGCTAGCGACCTATCCCCATATAGCGAAACCCCGCCGCGCGCACACCTTCCGGGTGGTACTGATTGCGTCCGTCAACTATCAGCGAACCACGCATGGTTTTTTTCAGACGCTCGAAATCCGGCGAGCGGAATGACTCCCACTCGGTGACCAGTATCAGCGCATCGGCGCCTCGCAACGCGGCGTACTGGTCTTTGGCGAACACCAGTGCTTTACGGCTGAACCAGCTTGCCGGAAAGCAGCGTCTGGCGTTTTCCATCGCCATCGGATCGTAGGCACACACGCGCGCGCCAGCGCCGACGAGTTTTTCTACCAACACCAGCGCCGGTGCTTCGCGGATGTCATCCGTACCGGGCTTAAACGACAGGCCCCACAAGCCGAACACGAGGCCCTTTAAATTGGCGCCAAACTCGGCACGAATTTTTTCATACAGACGCAGCTTCTGCGCCTGATTGGTGTCATCGACAGCCTGCATCACGCGCGGCTTCAACTGGTGCCGCCGCGCCTGATATACCAGCGATTTCACGTCTTTGGGGAAACACGAGCCGCCATAGCCGCAGCCCGGATAAATGAATGAATAACCGATGCGCCGATCGGAACCGATGCCAAGGCGCACGTTTTCGACATCCACCCCCACGCATTCCGCGAGATTGGCGATCTCATTCATCAACGAGATGCGTGAGGCCAGCATGGCGTTGGCTGCGTATTTGGTCATTTCCGCATCGCGCACACCCATCACCAGCAGTTGTTCGTGGCTGCGGATGATCGGCGCATAGAGTTCGCGCATCAGTTTCGCCGCGCGCGCATGGTCCACGCCCGCAATAACTCGGTCGGGCCGCATGAAATCATTGATCGCGTCGCCTTCCTTGAGGAATTCCGGGTTGCTCACCAGATCAAATTCGAACACCTCGCCGCGACGCTTCAGCTCGCGCTGTATGGTTTTACGGATGCGCTCGGCGGTGCCCACCGGTGAAGTGGACTTGGCGATAATGGTCGCCGCTTGCGGTAAATGACGCCCCAGTTCCGCTGCCACGGCCAACACCTGACTGACATCCGAAGAGCCATTCGCCGCAGGCGGTGTGCCCACCGCGATGAAAAACACTTCCGTAGCTGCCGCTACCTGCGCCAGCGACGTGGTAAACAGCAAACGTCGCTGGCGATGATTGCGCCGCACCATGTCGGCGAGACCCGGCTCATAGAACGGGATCACGCCCTGCTTAAGCTTGCGCACCTTGACGGCATCCGTGTCCACACAGGTGACGAAATGCCCGGTCTCCGCCAGACAAGCTCCAGTAACCAGTCCCACATAACCACTACCAATAACGCAAACTTTCAAGGGTTGATCTCCATGCTTATAAGCGGATAGTCATTTATCCGCGCACCGCTCACCGCTCACCGTTTTAAGCGCGCACTATCGCGTATGATACCAGCGCAACGTTACCGTTTTAGCCATCAAGCGTGCTGGCGCTCCCTGTGCGATCCAGCGCGGCCATTTTGAGCTTGCTCTTGAACCTCGCACTGAAAATAGACGTCGACACCTATCACGGTACACGGGACGGTATTCCGCAACTGCTGAGGCTGCTCGAACGCCACAACACCCGCGCCACTTTTCTGTTCAGCCTCGGCCCCGACCATACCGGGCGCGCCATCCGCCGGGTCTTCCGGCGCGGTTTTCTGCAAAAAGTGTCACGTACTTCGGTGGTATCGAACTACGGCATCAAGACCCTGCTTTACGGCACGCTGCTGCCCGGCCCCGATATCAGCCGCTTGTGCGCGCCGCTAATGCGCAGCGTGCGTGAGGCCGGGCACGAAGTAGGCATCCATACCTACGATCATGTGGAATGGCAGGATCGCGTCGCGCACGCCAGCGCGGCGTGGACGCAATGCGAAATGCAGCGCGCACGCGAGCGCTTTGCATGCGTGTTCGATGAACCCGCGCAAACGCACGGCGCCGCGGGCTGGCAGATGAACGCACACGCCTACCGGTGCACCGCCGACATGGGGTTTCGTTACTGCTCGGATACGCGCGGCAGTCATCCGTTTTTGCCAGTGGTCGAAGGCAGCACCGTCGCGTGCCCGCAGTTGCCAACCACGCTGCCCACGCTGGATGAACTACTCGGCCACGATGGCCTGGATGCATCCAATGTCGCACGTCATGTGTTGCAACTGACGAAGCACGCCCCGGCCAGCGGCCACGTCTACACTTTGCACGCGGAACTGGAGGGCAATCGGCTGAGCGCTGCATTTGACCAACTTTTAAGCGGCTGGCGCGCACAGGGTTACACCCTGACCACCCTGCGCGACTACGCGCAAGCACTGGATTTCGCAAGCCTACCGCGGCACAGCGTAGTGGACGGCACACTGCCGGGGCGCAGCGGCACCCTGTCGTTGCAGGGTGCGGCAGTTACGTAACGCCGTGGTAACTCAGTTGTGTAACAATCGCTGCTTCAGCATGGGTTTTACGTTGATGGCAGGGAGTTACAACCAGCATGCTCGCTCTACTCGACCAGCCTGTTCCTGAATTCGAAATTGCGGCTACCGGCGGCGCGTCTTTCAACAGCAAGGCCGCAGCGGGCCGGCCATGGGTGCTGTATTTTTACCCCAAAGACAACACCCCGGGTTGTAGCAGCGAGGGTCTGCAGTTCCGCGACCTGCATGCGCAGTTTGCCGCGCTCGGTTGCGCGATTTACGGTATTTCACGCGATAGCGTGAAATCGCATGAAAATTTCAAAGCGAAGACGAGCTTCCCGTTTGCCTTGCTGTCCGACGCCGATGAAATCGCGTGCAAGGCGTTCGATGTGATGAAAATGAAAAACATGTACGGCAAAAAAGTGCGTGGTATCGAACGCAGTACCTTTGTCATCGACGCTGCCGGCGTGCTGCGCCACGCCTGGCGCGGCGTGAAAGTGCCGGGACATGCACAGGCGGTATTGCAATTCGTTAAAACACTTTAAAAACTAATACTTTTCTCAGGCTTCCCAGGCGCCGTTCAAACAAGGATACTCATGATCCAGCGCAAGCCCTCGGCAGCGACTACCTCCGCCACTTCGTCCGCCGCCTCCAGCGTTACCCGCCTCCCCATCGCTGTCAAGCTGTTCGTGCTCGACACCAATGTCCTGATGCACGATCCCACCAGCCTGTTCCGCTTCGAGGAACACGATCTGTTCATTCCGATGGTCACGCTCGAAGAACTCGACAATAACAAAAGGGGCATGTCCGAAGTCTCGCGCAATGCGCGCCAGGCGAGCCGTTATTTCGATGAACTGATCGGCCACGCTTCAAGCGACATCGCCGAGGGCATTGCGTTGTCTACCCATGGCGATAAAAATGCCAACGGGCGCTTGTTTTTCCAGACCGAATTCATCACCGGCGAATTGCCGGCACGCCTGCCTGGCGGCAAGGCCGACAATCAAATCATCGCCGTGGTTAAACACCTGCAGGAACAACAAACCAAGCGGCAGGTGATATTGGTGTCGAAAGACATCAATATGCGCATCAAGGCGCGCGCACTGGGCTACGCCGCCGAGGATTATTTCAACGACAAGGTGCTCGAAGACACTGATCTGCTGTACACCGGCACGCGCGCGCTGCCCCAGGGGTTTTGGGAGTCCCACGGCAAGAACATGGAATCATGGCAGCAGGCGGGCCACACCTATTACCGGGTACATGGCCCTGTGTGCAGCAGCCTGCTGCTCAATGAAATGGTTTTCCTGAACGAACGCGATGGCGACAAACCGTTTCAGGCCAGGGTCACCGAGGTCAGCGGCAATACCACCATACTGCAAACGCTCAAGGATTACGCGCACACGCGCAATAATGTGTGGGGCATCGGCGCGCGCAATCGCGAACAGAATTTCGCGTTGAATCTGCTGATGAATCCCGACATCGATTTCGTCACGCTGCTGGGTCAGGCAGGCACCGGAAAAACGCTGCTGACGCTGGCCGCGGGTTTGATGCAGACACTGGAAACCAAGCTCTACTCGGAGATCATCATGACGCGTGTCACCGTGCCGGTGGGCGAAGACATCGGCTTTCTGCCGGGCACCGAAGAAGAAAAAATGAATCCGTGGATGGGTGCGCTGGAAGACAATCTCGATGTGCTCAATAAAACGGATGACGCCGCCGGCGAATGGGGGCGCGCGGCGACGCGCGACCTGATACGTTCGCGCATCAAGGTGAAGTCGCTTAATTTCATGCGCGGGCGCACTTTTCTCAACAAATACCTGGTGATCGACGAAGCGCAGAACCTCACGCCCAAGCAGATGAAAACGCTGATCACGCGCGCCGGCCCCGGCACCAAAGTGGTCTGCCTCGGCAACATCTCGCAGATCGACACGCCGTACCTGACCGAGGGCAGTTCCGGCATTACCTACGTGGTGGATCGCATGAAAGGCTGGCTGCACAGCGGGCACGTGACGCTGATGCGCGGCGAGCGTTCACGGCTGACGGATCATGCGGGAGAAGTGCTCTAAAAAATAGATTAACCACAGATAAACACAGATGAACACGGATAACATCCACTGCGAAAAATCTGTGTTCATCTGTGGTTAGAGCGGTTTCTCAAATCAATACTGATCGCCGGCCGCATAATTCTCAAAGCGCGTGTGACGACCGATAAAGGTCAGCGTCACCGGCCCGGTGGGACCATTGCGCTGTTTGGCAACAATGATTTCTGCCTTGCCCTTGCTCGCTTCATTGGTGGGGTTGTAAACCTCATCGCGGTAGATGAACAGAATCAGATCGGCGTCCTGCTCAATGGCGCCCGATTCGCGCAAGTCCGACATCATCGGGCGCTTGTCCTGACGCGACTCAACGCTGCGGTTCAGCTGTGACAGCGCAACCACCGGCACCTTGAGTTCCTTGGCTAGTCCCTTGAGCGAGCGCGATATCTCGGCGACTTCGGTGGCGCGATTTTCTTCGCGCCCCGACGACGTGCCGCTCATCAGTTGCAGATAGTCCACCACGATCAGACTCAAGCCGCCGCACACGCGATGCAGGCGCCGCGCGCGTGAACGCACTTCCAGCGCGTTGAGGCCGGCGGTGTCGTCTATGTGTATTTGCGAATCATTGAGCTTGCCCACCGCATCCACCAGTTTGGGCCACTCATTTTCTTCAAATGTACCGGAGCGCAGCTTGTGCTGATCGACACGCCCCACCGAACCGATCATGCGCAGCGCCAGTTGCGAACCCGACATTTCCATGCTGAACACAGCAGCGGCTTTTTTGAGATTGAGCGCGACATGCTCGACGATGTTCATCGCCAGCGCGGTTTTCCCCATCGAAGGCCGCGCCGCAATGACGACCAACTCGCCCTGCTGCAAACCGGAAGTCATGCGGTCCAGATCGGTATAACCCGTGGCGAGGCCGATGACATCGTCCTTGTTCTCGCGGCTGTAGAGCATGTCGATGCGCTCTATGGTCTCGGTCAGCAGCGGATCGATTTTGACAAATCCCTGTGTGCTTTTGGCACCAGCCTCGGCAATCTGGAACACCTTGGCCTCGGCTTCGTCGATCAGATCTTTCGCTTCACGCCCTTCGGGATTAAACGCCGAGTCGGCGATTTCCGCGCCCGCTTTTGCCAGTTCACGCATGATGGCGCGCTCGCGCACGATCTCCGCATAACGGCGTATGTTCGCGGCACTTGGCGTGTTCATCGACAATGAACCCAGATAGGCTTGCCCGCCCGCCTCCGCGAGCTGCGCACTGCGTTCGAGACTTTCCGCAACCGTCAGCACATCGGCAGGCCGGGTGTTCTCAATCAACAGCATCACGTGCTGAAAAATAAGCCGATGATCCGCGCGATAAAAATCCGTTTCACCCAACATATCTGAAATCTTGTCCCACGCCGTGTTGTCCAGCAGCAGTCCGCCCAGCACCGACTGCTCAGCCTCTATGGACTGCGGCGGCACACGCATGGCTTCCATTTGCGGGTCTTTGAGCTGACTGCTGACAACTTGCATAGCGCACATGGCGTGTAATCCAGAATAATTAATTAACTATTTGTTTTTATTGTATTTTTTTAAATAGATCAAACAGTAGCAGTAGCCGTGAGCTAGCGAATCTACATAAAAAAAAGGGCTGTCGCCAGCCCTTTTTTCTGATGCGAAAAAAGCGTTTTGAATTAGCGCATTAGAAAACGCATGCGCAAACTAAGCGGCCTCGCCCAACACCGAAACGGTAATGCCGACCACCACATCGGTATGCACCGCGATTTTCAGCGGATTGTCGCCTATGGTCTTGATCGGACCCGTCGGCATGCGTATCGAGGCCTTGGCAATGTCGTAGCCTTGTTTCTTGAGCGCCTCGGCGATGTCACTGTTGGTGACTGAGCCAAACAATTTCCCGTCAACGCCCGCTTTCTGCGTAATTTGCACCATCAGGCCGTCGAGCTTGCTGCCCATTTCCTGTGCTTTGGAAAATGCGTCGTTCTGCGCTTTCTCAAGATCAACGCGGCGCTTTTCGAACTCCGCCAGATTCGTGGCGTTAGCGCGCTTGGCTTTGCCTTGCGGAATCAGAAAATTACGCGCATAGCCGTCCTTGACCTTGACCACATCGCCCAGTTGGCCGAGGTTAACCACCTTTTCGAGCAGTATGATTTGCATGTTGCCCCCTTAATGCAGATCGGTGAAATGCAGCAGCCCGAGAAAGCGCGCTCGCTTCACCGCTACCGACAGCTGTCGCTGATACTTGGCCTTGGTGCCGGTGATGCGCGCCGGTATCAATTTGCCGTTTTCGTTGATGAAATCCTTGAGCAGCGCAATATCCTTGTAATCGATCTGCGTAATTTTTTCCGCGGTAAAGCGGCAGAACTTCCTGCGGCGGAACAACGCGTTGCCGCGACGTTTATTCTTGTCGGTGGGTTTCCCCTTGCCTTTACCGAACCTGCCTTTGCCCATCGCCATGATGAGTTTCCTTTTCGTGTCTGTTAGTCTAACTACTGAATCGGTGTGATGTGCGTTACGTGTAATACCAACTGTGTGCCGAGTTGCGCGCCCATGCGGCGCCTGGCTGCCAGAAACCCCTGTAGCGTTACCCTGTCGCCCGCCTGAAACTTTGCCACAGCAGCGGCTATGTCTCCGATGGCCACCACACCCGCTTCAAGTTCAGTTTGGCGTTCAATGCCGGCTTCCCATTGCAGTGAACGGTGCGTGAGTTTGAAGTTCACCAGAGGCAGCCCGGCGGGCGTGTGACGTAACGATTCTATAGCGGTGATTTCTCCTGCAAGCCTGACCGAATTCAGCGCGTTGGCATCCACCCTTACGCGCTAGCTGCCGGCGCGGGTGCCGCAGCGGGTGCCACAGCAGGCGCTGCGGCAGGCCGCTCATCGGACGACGGGCGCGCTCTTTCCTCGCGCATCATCGGCGAGGGTGCGACGACCGCGTCGCGCATCGACACCGTCAAATGGCGCAGCACCGCGTCGTTAAACTTGAACGCGTGTTCCATTTCAAGCAGGGTCTCGTTGTCACACTCGATGTTCAGCAGCACGTAGTGCGCTTTGTGCATCTTCTGCATCGGATAGGTCATCTGACGACGCCCCCAATCTTCGTGACGGTGGATTTTTCCGCCACGCCCGGTGATCATCTGGCGATAGCGCTCGACCATGCCGGGAACTTGCTCACTTTGATCCGGATGGACGATGAATACAATTTCATAATGTCGCATGCAATAAGCTCCTTATGGGTTGGAAACTGCTGGGCCTCCCGTTATGCGGTACGGTGAGGCAAGGATTTAAATTAATTTACAAACTCTTACAACGAGGTCGCGGTCGGCACAGGGCTAACCGAGGCGCGGATTTTACAGTAACTGGCTGAATTTTCAAGTAAAACTTGGGTGCGCGCAGCAGTGCAGAAAAAACCTTACAGCGCAGAGGCGAAAACCATGTGGCGCAATTTTATGAGGGGTTAGCTTTGCGTTTCCTCTGCACCTGCGCGGTTACTGTTGAAGTTGAAGCGGAGGTCTCAAACCCCCGCCAAAGCCGCATCAACCGCCTGAGAGAGCTTTGCGCTGATCTCGGCACAGTGAGTGCCGGCTATGATATATGGCGGCGCCAGCAATACATGATCGCCGTGTTTGCCATCCACCGTGCCGCCCATCGGATAACAAATCAGGCCGCGCGCGAAAGCCTCGCGCTTGATGCGCTGATGTACCTTCAGCGCCGGATCAAAAGTGGCTTTGGTGGCGTGGTCCACCACCAGTTCCACGCCCAGGAAAAGCCCACGTCCGCGCACATCGCCCACGTGCGGGTGAGCGCCAAAGCGTTCCCGCAAATGCATCAGTAGTGCCGCGCCTTGCGTGCGCACGTTGTCGAGCAGCCGCTCTGCCTCTATCGTGTGCTGCACCGCCAGCGCCGCCGCACACGCCAGCGGATGCCCCAGGTAGGTGTGGCCATGCTGAAAAAAGCCACTGCCGTTCTGTATGGCATCGAATATATTTTTCGACACCAGCGTGGCACCTATGGGCTGATAGCCGCCGCCCAGGCCTTTGGCGACCACGCACATATCAGGCACGATGCCTTCCTGTTCGTAGGCAAACAAGCTGCCGGTGCGCCCCATGCCGCACATCACTTCATCCAGTATCAGCAGGATGCCGTAACGATCACAAATTTCGCGTATGCGCTTGAAGTAGCCGGGGGTAGCCGCAACCGCCCCCAGCGTAGCGCCCACCACCGTCTCCGCTACAAACGCGATAACGCGCTTAGGCCCCACGCGTTGCACCATGGCTTCGAGCTCATCCGCAGCACGCAGGCCGTAAGCAGACTCGGACTCACCTTCTTTGCGGTCGCGGTAGGCATAACAGGGCGCGATATGCTCAACTTTCATCAACAGCGGCGCAAACGGCGCACGGCGCCAGCTATTGCCGCCTACCGCCAGCGCGCCCAGCGTGTTGCCGTGATAACTTTGGCGGCGGCCGATGAACAGGTCGCGCTGCGGCTCGCCGGCCTCAAGAAAATACTGGCGCGCGAGTTTGAGCGCGGCTTCAATCCCCTCCGAGCCGCCCGCGACAAAATACACCCGTGCAAATGCATCGCCGCTAGCCTGGATCAAAAAATCCGCCAGCGCCTCGGCAGGTTCGCTGCTGAAAAAGGCGGTGTGCGCGTAAGCCAATTTATCGGCCTGCGCTTTGATCGCATCGATCACCGCGCGGTGCCCGTGCCCCAGGCAGGAAACAGCGGCGCCACCTGAAGCATCGAGGTAGCGACGGCCTTCGCGGTCGGTCAGATACGGCCCCGCGCCCGCCACGGCCAACGGCGGGTCGGTTCTAGCATCGCGGTGAAATACATGCGTCATGGGTGTCAGGGCGAAAAAAAGCCGCGGCACAGTACACCACGGCGTCCGCTAGTCATAAGCACGGTCAGGCGCGCAGCAATGCCAGCACACCCTGAATTTCTTTGCGCACCACCACGGCTTTGGCCTGCTCCACAGCACTCAGCCCATGTTCAGGCGCGGTAACGCTCATACTCAAGCGGGATTTGGTGTAACGGCCACCTTCACTGGCGAGATCGTCCAGCTGGTTGCGAGCACCGCTGATGGTAAAGCCCTGATCGTATAGCAGCTCGCGGATGCGGCGGATCAGCAGCACTTCATGATGTTGATAATAGCGGCGGTTTCCGCGACGCTTGACCGGCTTTAACTGGGTGAACTCCTGCTCCCAGTAACGCAACACGTGCGGCTTTACACCGCACAACTCGCTGACTTCACCGATAGTGAAATAGCGCTTCGCGGGGATCGGCGGCAGTTGCGCTTTATGGGTTGGGCTTTCCACCGTAGCGCTGCTCCACCATGGCCTTCAACTTTTGCGAAGCGTGGAAAGTAACAACACGGCGCTCCGTAATCGGTATTTCTTCTCCGGTTTTCGGATTGCGGCCGGGGCGTTGCGGCTTCAGGCGCAACTGAAAATTTCCGAATCCGGACAACTTAACACCTTTACCAGCCTCCAGTGCGTGACGCACTTCCTCAAAGTACGTCTCGACCATATCCTTGGCCTCACGTTTGTTGAGACCCACTTTCTCAAACAAGAGATCAGCGAGTTCAGCCTTCGTTAAAGTCATGTTTCCCCTCTTAGCGAAGCTTGGCGTGGAACTGATTTTGCAGAATTTTTATAATTGCCGAGACTGCGAAATCGACTTCCGCATCGGTCATTGTTTTATGAGTATCCTGTACTAACATCCTGAATGCAAGACTTTTTTTGCCACTTTCCATGGCCGTACCGCGGTAAATGTCAAATACCGAAATGTCAATAATGACCTCTGGTTTTTGCGCATTTAGCGCATCAAGAATTGCTTGATACGAGACAGTGTCATCGACAGTAAAAGCCAAATCTCGCCACACCGTTGGGTATTTAGAAATGGCCGTATAGTGGGGCAGCAAGCGTGTGGTTGCTGCGTCCAACGCCACCTCAAACAACACCGGCGCTGTCGCCAGATCATATTTTTGCCGCCAGAGCGGATGTAGTTCACCTATCCAGCCTATGCTGTTTCCCGCCTGCAACACGCGCGCGCTTTTGCCCGGATGCAACGCCGGATGTGGCGCTGCTTCGAAAGTCAAAGCACGTGGCTGAAACAGCGCCTCCAGATCGGCCTTGATATCATAAAAGTCCAGCGCCCTCGCCGGGCGTATGCCCCATTGTTCGGGGAGCGCGTCGCCACACGCCGCCGCGCCGATGCGCCAAGGCTGCTGATACCCACCGGTGCTGGCGTCCGCGGCAAAACAACGTCCGCCTTCAAACACGCGCACCCGCGCTTGTTTGTGATGCAGATTGTAGGCAATGGCGCCGATCAATCCGCCGATCAAACTGGATCGCATCACCGCCATCTGACTCGAGATCGGGTTCGCCAGCCTGACCGGCGACGCATTGGCGCAGAAATCCTGCTCCCACTGCGCATCCACAAAACTATAGGTCACCACTTCTTGATAGTCGCGTGCGGCCAGCAAGTGGCGTATCGCCGCGTTTGAGCGTTGCTGCTCCACCACCGGCAACGCCACCGATGCCACCACCGGCGCACACGAAGGAATGCGGTTGTAACCGTGTATGCGCGCAATTTCCTCGATCAGATCTTCTTCGATGGCGATATCAAAACGGTACGCGGGCGGCGTCACCCGCAAGCCGCCCGCTATCGCCACGTGTGCAAACCCCAGGCGCGTGAAAATATCCATAATCACGTCAGCGGCAAGTGCAATTCCCAATACACGCTCGACTCTCGCAAAGCGCAAATCAATCGGCTTGCGCTGCGGCGTGTGCGTGGTGTCTTCAGCCACCATCACTGGCCCGGCACTGCCGCCGCAAATATCCAGCGTGAGTCGGGTTGCGTGCTCCATCGCTACGCACGCATCCGCAAAATTCACGCCACGCTCAAAACGATATGCCGAGTCCGAGCCAAAACCCAGCAGCCGCGACTTGCCCGCGATCACATCCGGGTCAAAATACGCAGCTTCCAGCAGTATGTCGCGCGTTTCATTCCCTACCGCGCTGTGCGCGCCGCCCATGATGCCGGCCAGCGCCAGGGCCTTGTGGTCATCGGCGATCAGCAGAAACGATGGCGTAAGTTCGCGTGTTTCCCCATTCAGCAGTGCGAGTTTTTCACCGGGCTCGGCGAACCGCACATGAATGCCGCCTTCTATTTTTGCCGCGTCGAACGCATGCAGGGGTTGTCCCAACTCCAGCATCACGTAATTGGTGACATCCACCACGGCGCTGATGGAACGCACGCCACTGCGCGCGAGACGGCGCAGCATCCACTGTGGCGTGGGGACATTGACATTGACGCCGCGCAGGATGCGGCCACAATACAGCGGACACGCTGCTGGCGCATCTAGTGTAATCCGCGGCGCAGCAGCATGGCTGGCGCTAACCGCAGTGATTTTAAGCGCTTGCATGGGTGTGCCGCTCAACGCAGCCACTTCACGCGCAAGCCCACGCATGCTCAGACAATCACCGCGATTGGGGGTGGGCTTGCTGTCAAAAATAATGTCATCCAAATCCAGCGCCTGGCGAATATTGGCGCCGATAGCCGTATCCGCCGGCAGTTCCAGCAAGCCGTCGGCAGCATCGCTCAAGCCCAATTCACGCGCCGAACACAACATTCCGCTCGACTCAATGCCACGCACCTTGGCCGCCTTTATTTCCATGCCGGGCAACGTAGCGCCGACCAAGGCCGTTGGTACCCGCAGGCCCGCGCGCACATTCGGCGCGCCACACACTATCGTCAGTGCTGCGTCATTGACGTTACCCGAGACGCTGACCTGACACACCTTCAGGCGGTCGGCCTGCGGGTGCGCTGCAACCGTCAGCACCACACCCACCACCACACGCTCGAATTGCGGTGCAGCCGCTGCAACGCCTTCAATTTCGATGCCGCCAAAGGTGAGCAAATCCGCGAGCGCGCTGGTGGCGAGCGGCGGATTAACAAAGCTGCGCAGCCAGTTCTCAGAAAATTTCATGACGCGGTCGATACCCTAGCGAAATTGCCGCAAAAAGCGTAGGTCGTTTTCAAAGAACAGCCGCAAATCGCTGACGCCGTAGCGCAGCATGGTCAGACGATCGAGTCCCATGCCAAACGCAAAGCCTTGAAATTTCTCGCTGTCGATACTCACGTTTTTCAGCACCCGCGGATGCACCATGCCGCAGCCGCCGATTTCCAGCCAACCTTCACCAAAGCTCATGTCGATTTCGGCTGAGGGCTCGGTAAACGGGAAAAATGAGGGCCGGAAGCGCACTTGCAGGTCCGTACGCTCGAAAAAGAGTTTAAAAAACTCGGTGACGACGCCTTTCAGATTGGCAAATGAAATGCGTTCATCAATCCATAAACCCTCGACCTGATGAAACATCGGTGAGTGCGTGGCATCTGAGTCGACGCGGTACACACGCCCTGGCGCGATAATACGTATCGGCGGCTGGTGCGATTCCATGTAGCGCACCTGTATCGGCGAGGTATGCGTGCGCAACAGGTGCTTGCCACCTTCAAGGTAAAAGGTGTCGTGCATGGAGCGTGCCGGATGATTTTCCGGCTGGTTCAATGCGGTGAAATTGTAGAAATCAGTTTCAATTTCTGGACCATCAGCTACCGCGAAACCCAACCCGTGGAATATTTGCTCCACGCGCTCCAGCGTACGCGACACCGGATGCAAGCCGCCGGGGCCGTTGCCACGTCCCGGCAAGGTGACATCGAGCGATTCCTGTTTTAATTGCGCTTCGAGTCTGGCGTTTTGAATATGTTCACGGCGATCGGTGAGCGCTTGTTCGATGACATTTTTTGCGGCATTGATGCGCGCACCCATTGCAGGTTTTTCGGCGGCAGGCAGCTTACCCAGTCCCTTCAATTGCTCGGTCAGCAGGCCGTTCTTGCCCAGGAAGCGCGCCTTGGTCTGCTCCAGCGCGTCAGCGTCGCTGATCGCGCCGAAGGCGGCGAGCGCATCTTTTATTAGGGCATCCAGATCTTGCATGAGTGATGAGTAGTAGCGGTGGACACACGTATCGTATCGCAAAAAAAAGAGGCTGTAGGGCCTCTTTTTCCTAGAGCTGCGTTTGACCGCAGCACCTTGTGTTTACGCCGCTGTTCCGGCACTCGCGAGATTGGCTTTGGCCGTCTCCACAAACTTAGCAAAAGCCGGTTTGTCGAGTACAGCGATATCGGCCAGCACTTTGCGATCCACTTCAACTGCGGCCTTTTTAAGACCGTACATGAATTGGCTGTAGCTCAGGTCATGCTCGCGCACCGCCGCGTTAATACGCGTAATCCACAGTGAACGGAACACACGCTTTTTGTTGCGGCGGTCGCGATAGGCATACTGCCCGGCGCGCATCACCGCTTCATTGGCGACCCGGAATACATTATTGCGGCGACCGCGAAAGCCCTTGGCTTTCTCGATGACTTTTTTGTGCGCCGCGCGCGCGATCACTCCACGTTTTACTCTAGGCATGGTTGATCTCCTTTAATAGGGCAACATGGCGCGAACGGCACGCACGTCGGATGCATGCACCGCGGTACCGCCGCGCAATTGACGCTTGCGCTTGGTGCTTTTCTTGGTGAGTATGTGACGCATAAAGGCCGATCCACGTTTAATTCCGCCACTACCCTGCTTGCGGAAACGCTTGGCCGCGCCACTCTTGGTCTTGAGTTTCGGCATGACTACCTCGTTTTAACATAGCGCCGGGTGTTCTTCGAACACAGATCGGAGAAACTTTTAATACCCGGACAACTACTTCTTGTTTACTGCTGGTTTTCTACCGCTTTACTTCTTTTCAGTCTCGGCCGCAGCTGTGGCTGTCGCCGCTGCTACCGCTACTGCTGGGACCTTCTTTTCCGCAGCCGCTACAGCGGGCTTTTCTACCGCTACGGACGCTGCTTTCGCAGGGCCTTTCACCGGGGCCTTAACGCCTTTTTTGGCGGACATCACCATCACCAACTGACGTCCTTCCATTTTCGGAAACTGCTCAACTATCGCGTGGGGTGTTAATTCACTCCGTATGCGTTCAAGCAGCCGTATTCCGAATTCCTGATGCGCCATTTCGCGGCCACGATACCGCAAAGTAACTTTAACCTTGTCGCCTTCTTCCAGAAACCGCAACAGGTTTCTGAGTTTGATCTTGTAGTCCCCTTCATCGGTTCCAGGGCGGAATTTTACTTCCTTGACCACGATCTGCTTTTGCTTCAACTTCGCTTCGTGCTGCCGCTTGCTCTCACGGTATTTGAACTTGCCGAAATCCATAATACGGCACACAGGTGGATTCGCGGTCGGCGCAATTTCCACCAGATCCAGCTCGGCCTCCTCGGCCAGCTTGTTGGCTGCCGCAATGCTCACCACACCGACCTGTTCACCAGCGGCGCCGATTAAGCGGACTTCGGCGGCCGTAATTTCCGTGTTGATGCGCGCTTCTTTTTCCTGTGCTATGCGATAACTCCTTGAGTTAATTAAACTTTATTCGCAATGTTTGTGCAGAATCTCAGCGCCCAAACTGAGTTTCATCGCGCTTTAAACGCAAAATAAAATCCTCTAGAGCCATTGGGCCCAAGTCCTCACCTTTGCGGGTTCTGACGGCAACCTGACGGGCTGCCACTTCCTTATCGCCGACGACCAACTGATAAGGGAGCTTTTGGAGACTGTGTTCCCGTATTTTATAGGAAATCTTCTCATTTCTCAAGTCAGAAACAGCGCGCACGCCTGCCGCTTTCAGCGCCAGCTCGATCTCTCTGGCGTAATCCGCCTGATGTTCAGTAATGCTCGCAACCACCACCTGAACCGGCGCCAGCCACACCGGCATGGCCCCCGCGTAGTGTTCGATCAGGATCCCAATGAAGCGCTCTAGCGATCCCAGGATAGCCCGGTGCAGCATCACCGGCGTGCGGCGCGTGTTGTCCTCCGCCACATACTCTGCACCCAGCCGGCCCGGTAAAGCGAAATCCAGTTGCAGCGTGCCGCATTGCCAGACGCGCGCCAGCGAATCCTTGAGAGAAAACTCGATTTTGGGCCCGTAGAACGCCCCTTCGCCCGGATTAATCTCCCAGGTTAACTGCTGCGCATTGAGCGCGGCTGTCAGCGCTGCTTCGGCACGATCCCATACCTCATCCGCGCCAATGCGCTTGAGCGGGCGCGTAGAGAGCTTGATTTCGATGTCGCTAAAACCAAAGTCGGCGTATACGCTGCGCAGCAAATCGATAAAGCGCACCGCTTCCTCCTGAACTTGGGCTTCGGTACAGAAAATGTGCGCATCGTCCTGCACGAACCCGCGCACCCGCATCAGCCCATGCAACGCACCCGAGGGCTCATTGCGATGGCAAGAACCAAATTCCGCAATACGCAGCGGCAACTCCCGATAACTTTTTACGCCCTGATTGAAAATTTGCACGTGACCGGGACAATTCATCGGCTTCACCGCGTAGTCGCGCTTTTCCGACTCGGTGGTAAACATAAGCTCGCGATAGTTTTCCCAGTGCCCGGATTTCTCCCACAGCACACGATCCATCACCATCGGCGTGCGTACTTCGCGGTAACCCGCATCGCTGAGCAGCCTGCGCAGGTACTGCTCTATGATCTGCCACAGCGTCCAGCCATGTGGATGCCAGAACACCATGCCCGGCGCTTCTTCCTGCAGATGAAACAAGTCCAGCTGCCGGCCGAGCTTGCGATGGTCGCGTTTTTCCGCCTCTTCGAGACGCAGCAAATAGGCTTCCTGATCCTCTTTTTTGGCCCACGCCGTGCCGTACACGCGCGTGAGCATTTCGTTGGTGGAGTCGCCACGCCAATAGGCACCCGCGACTTTCATCAGCTTGAATATCTTCAATCTTCCCGTCGAAGGCACATGCGGGCCGCGGCACAGGTCGATGAAGTTATCCTGCTTATACAAAGAGATCGGCTCGTCTGAGGGAATCGAGGCAATAATCTGCGCTTTGTATTTTTCACCGATGCCGCTAAAGAATGTGACCGCCGCATCGCGCGCCATTTCCTGACGCTCAACCTTCACATCGCGCTTGGCGATTTCCTGCATGCGTTTCTCAATCACCGCCAAATCTTCGGGAGTAAAAGGGCGACGGTACGAAAAATCATAGAAAAAGCCATCGTCAATCACCGGGCCTATGGTCACCTGCGCGTCGGGGAAAAGCTCCTTCACGGCGTGCGCCAGCAGGTGCGCCGCCGAATGACGCAACACCTCAATACCCGCGGCATCCTTGTCGGTGACTATCGCCAGCTCGGCATCGGCATCCATGCGATGCGTGGTATCCACCAGCTTGCCGTTGACACGCCCTGCCAGCGCCGCCTTGGCGAGGCCGGGGCCAATGGCAGCCGCCACCTCGGCAACCGTCACCGCATTTTCAAATTGCCGGATCGAACCATCGGGTAGTTTTACCTTGACCATTTGTTCCTCTCCCATCCACAACACCCATAAAAAAAGTGCGGACCAGCCGCACTTTTCAGACCACAACAAGAAACACAGGCGCGCCTAGACATGCGATATAAAGATGCCCCAAGTTCGCGGCGCCTGTGATGCCCAAACGCTCATTTCCTGTTTCCCGGTGGCTATTGATGCCGAATATTGGTAGGCACGAGCGGACTCGAACCGCTGACCCCCACCATGTCAAGGTGGTGCTCTAACCAGCTGAGCTACGCGCCTGAAAAAAAGAGATTTTAGCGGAATTGCGCCGACATAGCCACACCCGTTTTCAATTCTCCAAGGGTCTGGCGTCGCGCTATGATTCCGCTATCGGATTGGGCGGGGACACAGTCATGGACATGAAACGGCGGCGCTCTTCAACTTCGGTGACGCTGGTGCTGATCAGCGCCTCAGCGCTCACCGCCTGCGGACCACAAATGCCACCCAGTGCCAGTACCATGCGGCGCGACACCTACACCTCGCAAGCCGATTGCGCGAAGGATTGGGGCGCTGATCCTGCCAAGTGCGAACCACGGCGCACTGGTAGTGGCAGTTCCGCTTATACCCATTATTACGGCCCGTCGTATGCACACGGCAGCTATGGCAGCACCAACAGCGTGCATGGCGCAGGAACCACCACAGAAGCGCGCCCCGGCAGCCACGCCACCGGCACCGCCCACGTGTCGCGTAGCGGCTTCGGTTCCAGTTCGGCATCACACGGCAGCAGTAGCGGATCGCACGCGAGCAGCAGCAGTTGATGCGCTGATGGAACGCGAAATACTCACGCCGCGCAGCGGCTGGCAACGCCAGTTCGAGGATCTCGGCTTTCATTTTCATAGCCTCGACGGCGTGTACTGGGACGAATCAGCGTGTTACCGCTTTTCCAGCAGCGAAATCGACATGATCGAAGAGGCTACCTGGAAACTGCACGCACTGTGCATCGCCGCGGTCGATCATGTGATCACCACCCGCGCCTTTGAACCGTTCGCGCTGCCGCAGTGGTTTATCGACTACGTGATTGTTTCGTGGAACGCCGATGATCCCACGCTGTTTGGGCGCTTTGATTTGCGCTACGACGGTCTCCACTCACCCCAGTTGCTCGAATACAATGCCGACACCCCGACCTCGCTGCTCGAGGCCGCTGTTGCGCAATGGTACTGGCAGCAGCAGGTCAAGCCGCGCCACGATCAGTTCAACTCGCTGCACGAGCGCCTGATCGCACGCTGGAAAGAAATACGCGATCACTATGAAAACCCCGTGCTGTATTTTGCCAGCGTCAAAGACAGTGCAGAAGACCTCGGCAATCTCGAATACCTGCGCGATACCGCCATGCAGGCAGGCTTCACCACGCGGCAAATTGCCATTGAAGACATCGGCTGGCACGACGCCAATGAAAATTTCGTCGATCTCGATAACAACAAAATTCCAGCGCTGTTCAAACTCTATCCCTGGGAGTGGATCGCCCATGAGAATTTTGGCGCGCATCTACCCAAGGCGACTTTCCCCGTGCTTGAGCCGCCGTGGAAAGTACTGATGAGCAGCAAAGCGATGCTACCGGTGCTGTGGAAACTCAATCCCGGCCACCCCAACCTGCTACCGTGTTTTTACGAGCAAGCCCAGGCGCCCGCGCAATATGTGCGCAAGCCGGTTTACTCGCGCGAAGGGGCGAACGTCGAACTGCACACCGCGCGCGGCACCATCACGCAACCCGGCACCTATGGCGCCGAAGGTTATGTCTATCAGGCCTATACGCCGCTGCCGGATTTTAACGGCAACTTCCCGGTGATCGGCAGTTGGATCATAGGCGACGAAGCCGCTGGCATGGGCATCCGCGAACACACCCAGCAAATCACCACCAACAGCAGCCGCTTTGTTCCCCATTACTTTACCTGAGGCCCCCCATGGACATCCTGCAACAATCGATCAGCGGATTCCCCGCGTTCATTATTTATCTGCCTGCCACGCTGGCTTTGCTCGTGGTATTTCTTTTCCTCTATATCAGAATCACGCCGTATCGTGAAATTCAGTTAATCCGCGAGGGCAACGTCGCCGCCGCCATCAGCCTGTCGGGTGCGACGATAGGATTCACCATACCGCTCGCCAAGGCGATTGCGCAGAGCGGCAGTCTGCTTGATATGTTGATGTGGGGAGGGATCGCGCTGGCAGTTCAATTGCTGGCTTATGTCTTAGTAAGACTGCTGATTCCCGGCATCGCTAAAGACATCCCTGACGGCAAAATTGCGCAAGGCACCTTTCTCGGCATGTTGTCGCTGGCAACCGGCATCCTGAACGCGGCGTGTATGACCTACTGAGCGGGAACCGTATACCTCGGGCCCGCCACCTTCGCGTCCGGCACCGCGCGTAATGCGGGACGCACACTGGCAGGCCGCACGCTGTTCATTGTAATCCGCTAGCCACTCCCACACGCCCTGTGCGCCGCGGCTATCCCTGCTTGCGCATTTCGGGCAGCGCGGCTTTGAGGTAATAGGCCATGGAGATCAGGGTCAGCGCTGCGGCAACGTAAATCAGCCAACTGCCCAGCACCTGAGGAAGCAAAACCCACAGCCCATCGTGATACAGCAGCATCGGGATCGCCACCATTTGCGTAGCGGTTTTAACCTTGCCCAGAAACGACACCGCCATGCTTTTTGAGCGGCCGATCTGCGCCATCCATTCACGCAACGCGGACACGGCGATCTCGCGGCCGATAATGATGAGCGCGATTACCGCATCCACGCGATTCAGTTGCACCAGCACGATCAGCGCGGCGGCCACCATGAGTTTATCCGCGACCGGATCGAGAAACGCGCCAAACGCCGAGGTTTGATTGAACCTGCGCGCAATCCAGCCATCGAGCCAATCGGTAATCGCGGCCGCGACAAAAATCACCGTCGCCACCAGATTCTGATTCGCTGCCGAGACCCAGCTTTTCTCGAAATAAAAAATGCCCACGAACAGCGGGATCAGAATGATGCGCAGCCAGGTCAACAGGTTGGGGAGATTAAGGGGCATAGTGATGCCGATTGTGTTGCCCGCGAGGGTCAGGCGTCAACCTAAAACAGCAAGATAAAAACTGCAGCATGCCGTGTTCAGAGCGCCGTTAAAATTTGCGCCAAATCCGCGTGCGCCGCGGGGCCCAACGCTGGTTGCTGTGCGATCGCCGCCAAATCGCCCGCGACTTGCGCGACCCGCCACGTTTGTATGAATGCATCGCTCACGGCTAGGTCCTGTGTATAGCCCTCTAACAATGCCACGCGCTCCTCGCGCGTGCGCCAACGCCGCAAATCAAAAGCCGGATGGCTGATGTAGGCATCGCCGAAATCTATCACGCCGGAAAATTTTCCGCTCGCAGGATCGACGAAGGTATGCTCGTGCCACGGATTGGAATGCAGCGCAACGCGTTGTTCGCTGTCCGGCAATAGCACCAGCGCGCGCCGCACCACTTGCTCGGGCGACAAGGGCAGCGACCAAGGGCGTTTCTCCTGATGTATCCGCGCGGCACTATCGTCTAACAATTCCGCGAAACGCGCGCGCGTGTGCGCCGCGCTCGCGTCGCCGGGAAACAGCCCACTTGCGACTAACGGCGCCTGCGGCAGTTGATGAATACGCCGCAGCGTGCTCCCCAGTTCGCGCATCACATCCAGGCGCGCCGCGCCGACAACACTCGCGTTGCGCAGCGCCACGCCCGGCAGCCGCGTCATCACCGTATATTCGAGGTATTTACCTTCGCGCCCGTAGCCCAGTACGCGCGGCACGCGCAGGTCGGGGAGGCGTGCGGCGATGTGCCGGAGAAAGAAGTTTTCTTTCTCAAGACTGGTGCGCGGACGCAATTGCTGAGGGCGCTGGGTTTTGAAAATGATGTCGCCATCGATGGCGTAAGCGCGCGCTTCGCCGCCCGATTCGTCAACGCCGGTGACCGCGCGTGCGCCGGGCACATGGCGCCGCGCCAACGACAACACCCATGCCTGATCCAGCACAGGATCAGGCGCATCGGCTTGGCTGTAAAAATCCTTGGGCATGAATAGTCCCTATTTTCAGATAAACCTCAATGCAACTGCTGATAAATTTTCTCGGCTAGCGCGCGGCTCACGCCGTCTATTTGCGCGAGTTCATCGACGCTGGCCGCCTGTAAACCGCGCAAGCCGCCGAAATGCGCCAGCAGCCGCTGGCGGCGTTTAGCGCCTACCCCGGTGATATTTTCCAACGGCGATTGCGAGCGCGCCTTGCCGCGACGCGCGCGATGGCCGGTGATCGCGAAACGATGCGCTTCATCACGGATTTGCTGTACCAGATGCAGGCCCGCATGGTCAGGCCCGAGCAGATACGGTTGCTCGCGCCCGGGTATCCACAAGGCTTCAAGTCCCGGCTTGCGGTCTGCGCCTTTCGCCACGCCCACCAACGTGACTTCGCTGATACCCAGTTCGTCCATCACCTCGCGCGCGATGCCGAGCTGGCCTTTACCGCCGTCGATCAACACCACATCCGGCATTTTGCCCTCGCCCGTGACCAGGCGGCGGTAACGCCGCTGCAGCACTTCGCGCATCGCGCCGTAGTCATCGCCCGCCACCGGGGTGGTGATATTAAAGCGCCGGTAGTCGCCCTTTTGCATCATGGATTGGTCATACACCACGCACGAGGCGACGGTGGCCTCCCCCATGGTGTGACTGATATCGAAGCACTCAAATCGCTGGGCGGATTCCGGCAGCGCCAACGCCTGCTGCAGCGCCACCAGACGCGCTTCCTGATTGGCTTGCAAGCTAGCGGTATGCGCAGCACCGATGCGGGCATTTTTTTCCGCCATTTCCAGCCACACGCGGCGCGGGCCGCTGGGCCGCATGATAATTTGCACTTTGTGGCCGGCGTGTTCGCCGAGCATGCTTGCGAGCGCTGCGGCGTCCCGCACCTGGCGCGCCAGTATCAACGGCGGCACACTGTGATGCTGATAGTGCTGGCTGATGAAGGCCTCGATCACCTGATCCTCGTCTACCGTATCGGCGCGTTTGGGATAGTGGTTGTGATCGCCGAGATGCCGTCCGCTGCGTATCATCACCAGATTGACGCAGGTGATGCCGCCTTCGCGCGCACAGGCGATTATGTCCGCATCGCGCCCCGCCACGTCACTGACATATTGCTTTTCACGCACCGCACGCAGTGCCGAGACCTGATCGCGGTGCTGCGCGGCCGCTTCGTAGTCCTGTGCATCCGATGCGGCGTGCATGGCCGTGATGAGGCTTTCGACCACCTCATCTTCCTTGCCGGAAAGCAATAATGTCGCACTGCGAATATCACTGGCGTAGTCAGCCTCGTCGATACGCCCAACGCAGGGCGCGCTGCAACGGCGGATCTGGTGCATCAGGCACGGGCGCGAGCGATTGGCAAACACCGAGTCTTCGCAATTGCGTATACGAAATACCTTTTGCAGCAACTGGATGCTCTCGCGCACTGCCCCCGCACCTGGGAACGGGCCGTAGTACTGGTTACGCTTGTCGAGCGCACCACGATGAAAGCTCAGCCGCGGAAACCGGTGTCCGGTAATCACTAGATAAGGATATGATTTATCGTCCCTAAACAATATGTTATATCTGGGACTTAAAGTCTTTATTAAATTATTTTCGAGTAACAGCGCCTCGCTCTCCGAGCGCGTAACCGTAATCTCGAGACTGGCGACTTGCGCCACCATAAGCTGAATGCGCGGCGACAAGCCAGCGGGCTTTTGAAAGTACGAGGTGACGCGTTTTTTAAGGTCGATGGCTTTGCCGATATAGAGCACTTCACCACCGCTACCGAGCATGCGATAGACGCCGGGCAGGTGCGGCAGATCAGCCAGCGTGGCAGCCAGGTCAGGCTTGGGATCGGACACGCTCAAGACCTCGAATCCAGGCTATTGGATGCGCCGCACTATCGCGCCCACCACCGTATCAAACATCTCCGGCGTCAAGCGCCGCGTATTGGTGTTGTAGCGGCTGCAGTGGTAACTGTCGAACAACGCGCGGCCATCGGGCAGTTCGTGGCAAGCGCCATGCTTGAACGGGTACACCCGTAGTTTCAAATCGAGCGCGCGCAAAATCGCCTGATGAGAAATATTGCCCAGGGCGAACAGCACGGCTGATTTGGGCAAGGCCGCAATTTCAGCGCGCAGATAGCCGTTGCAGCGTTTGATTTCATCCGGCAGCGGTTTATTTTCGGGCGGCAGACACTTCACCGCATTGGTGATGCGGCAGCCGCGCAGTTGCAAACCATCGTCCGTAGCGGCGCCCTCAGGCTGATTCGCCAGCCCATGTCTGTACAGCGTTTGATAAAGCAATACACCAGCATGGTCGCCGGTGAACGGGCGCCCGGTACGATTCGCGCCGTGCATGCCAGGAGCGAGGCCAACGATCAACAACTTGGGCCTGGCCGCGCCAAACGGCAACACCGGCCGCGCATGGTAATCGGGATATTCTGTGCGCACTTGCGCCAGATGTTTGGCTAGGCGGCTGCACGCGCGGCATTCGAGCAATACGGAGTCGGACACGCCCGTCCTCACGCCCATGAATGCACAGAAATTTCAGGCTGTACAGGATTAAACCTTCGGATCGCTGCCTTTTTTATCCTGTTCATCCTGCTCATCCTGCTCATCCTGTCTGTCGATGTTGCAAGTGATTTTGAGGTGACTGGCTACGCAAACAAATCGCCTTCGCGTTTGCCGCTGGCCTGCAGCGTGGCCAACGCGCGCTGATAGGCGGGTGATTTACTCAGCACGGCCATGCCTTGCGCGGCACCGCGCCCGCGCATCGCGGCCAGTCTCGCTTGCCCGACGGCGGGCATGTGGTAGTCGAGCCCCGCCAGCAACTCATCCGCCGCACCGGCGTCGTTACACACCAGCACCATGTCGCAGCCTGCGCTCAGCGCGGCATGGGCGCGCGCGACGACGCCCCCCGCGCCAGCACCCGCTTTAGCGCCTTCCATCGACAAATCATCGCTGAAAATCACGCCGTCAAATTCGAGTTGCTGGCGCAAAATCTGCTTCAGCCATTTGCTTGAAAAGCCCGCCGGCTGCGCATCCACCTGCGGAAAAATCACATGCGCGGGCATGATCGCGCCCAGGCCTGCACCTATCAGCCTGCGAAAGGGAATCAAATCACATTGTTCGATATCCACATACGAGCGATCATCCACCGGAACTTCGTGGTGCGAGTCGGCACGCACATGGCCGTGCCCCGGAAAATGTTTGCCCACCGACGACATCCCGCCGAGATTGAATCCATGCACCAATGCCTGCGCCAGCGGCGCGATGATTTCGGGATCGGCATGGAAGGCGCGGTCACCAATCACACTGCTGCGCTTGAAATCCACGTCCAGCACCGGCGCAAAAGTAAGATCCACGCCGTGTGCGCGCAACTCGGTTGCCAGCACGTAACCGGTGTCCTGCGCCAATTGTTTGGCGGTGGTGGGATTTTTCTCCCACGCCTCGCCCAACGCCCGCATCGGCGGAATCACGCTAAATCCCTCACGAAAACGTTGCACGCGCCCGCCTTCATGATCCACCGCAATCAGCAAGGCCGGCGTGCGCAACGCATGAATCTCCGCGGTGAGCGCGCTAAGTTGCTGCGGCGACTGAAAGTTACGCGAGAACAAAATCACGCCACCGGTCAGCGGATGCAGCAGGCGCTTGCGGTCGTCATCCGTTAGCGCGACGCCGGCCACGTCCAGCATCACGGGACCCATATGTAAGTTATTGTTTTTATTCATTTTTAAAACTCATTTTTCAAACTTGTTTTTTCAAGCTTATTTTTCAAGAATCGCCACTGCGCACGCCATGTTCTTTTCGTCGCTGATGGTGAGATGATGGCCGGTAATAGCATGCTGCTGCAGCAGCGCCGTCAGCGCTGGGCTCAGCACATAGCCGGGTTTGCCTGCCTGGTTTTGCACCACGCTGATGTTTTGCAGTGTAACCGGATAGCGAAAACCTGTGCCCATCGCTTTCGAGAACGCCTCCTTCGCGGCGAAACGATTCGCGACGAACAACACCGGCTTGCCGGTGCGGTGGTAACCCGGCCATTCCAGTTCGGTCAGCACGCGCCGCGCGAAACGCTCACCGTATTGGGCGAGCAGGCGTTCGACACGCGGCGTTTCAACCAGATCGATACCGATGCCGAAGATCATGCCTCCCCCCTGTTACCGCGTGCCAGGGCTGCCCCATATTCCAGAACAGCATTGGCAAGGCCCAATTCCAACGCGTCAGCGATCAGCGCGTGGCCTATGGACACTTCCGCCAGGGGCTTTACCGCCGCTACAAACGGCGCCAGATTCGCGCGATTCAGATCATGCCCCGCGTTCACCAGCAAACCGGCATCGCGTGCCGCGTTCGCCGCCGCCGCATACTGCGCAATCACCCGCGCCTGATCCGCCGTGCCGTGCGCTTTCGCATACGGCTCGGTGTAAAGTTCGACGCAATCTGCGCCCACTTCCGCCGCCAGCGCCATGTGCTGCGGCTCGGCGTCCATGAACAGACTCACGCGTATGCGCAGCGCCTTCAACTCAGCCACGATGGGACGCAAGCGCTGTGCGTCGCCAGCTTCGCGCGACAGGTCCCAGCCGTGATCCGAGGTAAATTGCGCGGCATCATCCGGCACCAGCGTGCATTGATGCGGCCGCACTTGGCGTGCGTAATCGAGCAGATTGTCGAACGGATTGCCCTCGATGTTGTATTCGATCGTGCCGCGTGAGCGCACCAGCTCCGCAAGCTCAAACACATCGTGCGGGCGTATGTGTCGTTCATCCGGGCGCGGATGCACGGTGAGCCCACGCGCGCCGGCGTCGAGCGCTATTATCCCTGCGCGCACCACGCCCGGAATACCCAAATTACGTGAGTTGCGCAGCAGCGCGACTTTGTTGAGATTGACGCTTAACCGTGTGGGGCTGTGTGTCATGCGCGTTTTACAACTCCTGCAAATCAATCAGCAACTGCCGGCTGTGCAGCGTTTGATTGCCCAGATGATGTCCGATCAGCAGGCGCATCAAGCTCTTGCTTTGTTGCTGCGTAAGCGGTGAAGCGTAGTTGTCCTGATGCATGTCGATCAAAGTTTGTCCCAGTAATTCTAACCCGCTGTCGTGACGCCGATGCTCCATTTGGCGCGCGTCCACCGCGACCGGACCACGGTCGATGACGTATTGATAGCGGCGGTCCGCTTGCAGCGGTTGCCGGGTTTCAGCATCACCATCGAGTATCAATGCGTAACCGAGTTCACGCAACAGGCGCTTTTCAAAGCAGCGCAAAATCACCGCATGATCCGTGCCGCTTAACAAGGCGTGCAGCGTTTGTTCATAGGCGTCAAACAAGGCCTCGTGCGGGTCATCGCGATGCAACAGTTTGAGCAACAACTCGTTGAGATAAAACCCGCAGATCAGCGCACGTCCGCCGAGTAGCCGGAAAGCGCCACGCCATTCCGCCGAGCGCAGGGTTTTCAGCTCGGAACGGCCCGACCAATCGAGTGACAGCGCGTGAAACGGCATCAGCACGCTGCGCAGCGGCGAATGCGGGCGTTTCGCGCCTTTGGCCACCATTCCCACGCGCCCGAATTCGCGCGTAAACACTTCAACGATCAGGCTGGTTTCCTGATACGGGTAACTGTGGAGCACATAGCCCGCCTGTTCCTTGTGCCGGGTGCCGGGTGCGGAAACCATAACCGGATGTCAGGGCAGTCCCAGGCGCTGCAGCAAGCCGCGATCATCCGCCCACGCCTGCTTCACCTTGACAAACAATTGCAGAAACACTTTGTTGCCCACCAGTGTTTCGATATCCTTGCGCGCGGCGGTGCCGATTTCTTTCAGCTTTTCGCCGCCCTTGCCAATGACGATGGCTTTTTGCCCGGGCTTGTCCACCAGGATGAGCGCGCTGATACGGGTGAGGACGGTGCGCCCCGCTTTTTCCTCGAACCCCTCAATCTCCACCGCGGTCGAGTACGGCAGTTCCTGGCCCAGCAAACGAAACAGTTTTTCGCGAATGATTTCTGCCGCCAGATTGCGCACGCTGGCGGTGGTAATTTCTTCCGGCGCATACAAAAACGCCTGCTGCGGCAGCAACGGCGTGAGCGCATCCAGCAGGGTGTCGAGTTGCAATCGGCTCTGCGCGGATATCGGCACTATGGCCTGCGGGTGATACGCCGCATCCAGTAATTGAATAACCTCCAGTATCTGGTTTTTATTGGCTACTCGATCTATCTTATTGAGCGCGATAACCAGCGACGAGCACGCTTGCAGATGTTCAAACAGCGCCTTGTCCAGATGTTCGCGCGCGGTCACATCGATCAGCCACAGCACCGCCTGCGCCTGTGCGACGGCGCTGCTCAATCCGCGAGCCATCGCTTTGGTCAGCCCGCTGTGATACTCGGTTTGAAATCCGGGTGTATCGAGAAACACCAGCTGCGCCTGGTCACGGGTGACAATGCCTAAAATGTTCTGGCGCGTGGTCTGCGGGCGGCGCGAGGTGATGCTGATCTTCTGCCCGATCAGCGCGTTAAGCAAGGTAGATTTGCCGGCGTTGGGACGCCCGACAATCGCAACGTAACCACTGTGCACCGGCGCGCTAGTCATGTGGCGCACTCGCGTTGGCCAGTTCGTAGACCTGCCGCGCCGCGTCCTGCTCGGCGCGGCGCCGGCTGCTGCCCCTGCCGCTCGCGCGCAGGTTGAGGCTTTCGATCACGCATTCCACCTCGAACTCCTGTTGATGTGCCTCGCCGCGGACCGCGGCAACGGCATAGTGCGGCAGTGCCAGATGCCTGTGCTGCAAAAATTCCTGCAGCAGTGTCTTGGCATCCCTGCCGGTAGTTGCCGGGTTAAGGCTGGATAGCGACGCCTTAAAAATGCCTTCCACCACACGGCAGGCGGCATCAAATCCGCCGTCGAGCAACACCGCGCCCAATACGGCTTCGAGCGTATCGGACAATATGGAAGGCCGTTGCGCGCCGCCGCTTTTTAACTCGCCATCGCCCAATGCCAGATAGCGGCTGAGGTTCACGCTTTCAGCCAGCGCGGCCAGTGCGGGCTCGCTGACCAGGCTGGCGCGCAATCGCGACAACTCGCCCTCGGGCCGTTCGGGAAAGCGTTGATACAGCGCCAGCGCAATCGCGCAATTCACCACACTGTCGCCCAGAAATTCGAGCCGTTCATTGTGGTGCGCGCTGAAACTGCGATGCGTCAGCGCGCGGCGCAACAATTCAATATCGTTGAACGCGTAGCCGATGCTTTGTTGCACTGGCTCAAGCGGCATGGCGAACGGCACGCGGGTCATGGCCTGGCAGCATCACGCCGCGCTTTACTACTATTTCGACCTCGGGTTGAAGTCCATGCACGCGCTGATGTTGTAGACCAGCGGAATACGGGTGGTGTAGGTTGCGCTGAGGCTGATACCGCTGAGGCCCTTCTCCAGCAAGATATCCTTGGCGTTAATCGCGTCGATGCGATCAATGCCGGCACGTTTTTCGAAGGCCAATTCGATTTCCTTGCGATTGCCGCTGGCGAAGTTTGAATCTGAGGCAATGGCGCGCAAATGCTTTTGGATAGTCTGATTTTCAGTATAAGCCGGCACCAGCTTGAATGCGAGCAGCGCACCGATCGAAAGAATAACGCACCACAACAAAAACCCCGACATCGACAATCCAGCCTGCCTGTTTTTGCTCATAGCTGCCTCCCGTATGCGCGATTAGTGGATCGCTGTGCCGATACGCTTCAATTCGTCAAAATTCCACCAGATCAGGAACGCCTTACCGACGATATTCCGGTCCGGCACGAAGCCCCAGTAACGGCTGTCGCTGCTACTGTCCCGGTTGTCGCCCATCATGAAGTAATGGCCCTGCGGTACTTTGCAGGTGAAGCCCGCTTCATTGTAGACACAATTTTCTCGAAACGGAAATTGCTTCACACCGCCCAGATGCAACGGCGGCATGTCCTGCTGCACAAGAATAGT
This sequence comes from Bordetella parapertussis, assembly GCA_945906815.1. Taxonomy (GTDB): domain Bacteria; phylum Pseudomonadota; class Gammaproteobacteria; order Burkholderiales; family SG8-41; genus UBA5216. The sequence continues at coordinate 219,966 of CAMDRT010000001.1, read as the reverse complement.
GTGGTCGCCTGCTGCAAAGGTTTCCCGATGACGCAAAGTGGCGATGAAATTAAGGCTGCCTTCGACGTAGCTGTAATCACCATCCGGCGTGAGCTTGGCTTCCACGCCGTTCACCGTCAATTTCTTGTCTAGATAGGCCACGGTATCGCCCGGGGTACCCACCACGCGCTTGATGTAATCCAGTGAGGTATCCTCCGGGAAGCGAAACACCATCACATCGCCGCGCTGCGGATTATTCAAGTCGGCAACTTTCCGGTTGATAATGGGGATGCGCACGCCGTAGGTGAATTTATTGACGAGTATGAAATCGCCGATCAACAGCGTCGGCAGCATCGAGCCAGAAGGAATCTTGAATGGCTCCACCAAAAAAGAACGCAGCAGGAACACGATGAGTATCACCGGAAAAAAACTCACCGGATATTCGATCCACCACGGCTGACGCGCATGCGCATCACGCAATTCGTTACGCGTGCGCGCCAGGGTTTCTTCGTCCCCCGGGGCGTCCCGCGGGCCGGCTTGCGCCTCCAGCGTAGCCACCGCGGCCGCAGCCGAGGCCTCGCGGCGGGGCCTGAAGAAGTACTTCTCCGCCAGCGTCACCAGACCGGTAATCACCAGCAGCGAAAACATAATCAAAGCAAAATTCATCGCGCTATCACCGTGTCTCTGTCATCACGCTACTTGTCCACCTGCAGAATCGCCAGAAACGCTTCCTGCGGAATTTCCACGTTCCCCACCTGCTTCATGCGCTTTTTTCCGGCCTTTTGTTTTTCCAGCAATTTTCTCTTGCGCGAAATATCACCGCCGTAGCACTTGGCAAGCACATTCTTGCGCAGCGCCTTCACCGTCTCGCGCGCAATAATATGCGAGCCGATAGCCGCTTGCACGGCAATATCGAACATCTGCCGCGGAATCAGCCCGCGCATGCGCGTCACCAGATCACGACCGCGATACTGCGAATTTTCTCGATGCACAATCAGCGATAGTGCATCCACTTTTTCACTGTTGATCAGAATATCCAGCTTGATCATGTCGCCGGCGCGGTACTCCAGAAAATCGTAATCGAGCGAAGCGTAACCGCGTGAAACCGACTTTAGCTTGTCAAAGAAATCCATCACCACTTCGCTCAGCGGCATTTCATAGGTCAACATCACCTGCCGTCCCAGGTACTGCATATTGCGCTGCACGCCGCGCTTTTGTGTGCACAGCGTAATCACCACGCCGACGTATTCCTGTGGCGTCAGTATCGACGCCTTGATAATCGGCTCGCGAATTTCCGCGACTTTGGATGTTTCCGGCAGCTTCGACGGATTTTCAATTTCGATCACTTCGCCACCCGACAACAGCACCTGATAAATCACCGTTGGCGCCGTGGTAATCAGCGACATGCCGTATTCGCGCTCCAGCCGCTCCTGCACAATATCCATGTGCAGCAGCCCCAAAAATCCGCAGCGAAAGCCAAAACCCAGCGCGGTGGACGATTCCGGCTCGTAGCGCAGCGACGAATCATTCAGCTGCAGCTTCTCCAGCGCATCGCGCAAGGCGTCATATTCGTTCGATTCCACCGGGTACAACCCTGCAAACACCTGCGGTTTTATTTCCTTGAAACCGGGCAAAGCTTCGGCTGCGGGATTATCGGCCAGCGTAAGAGTATCGCCCACCTTGGCGGCGTTAATCTCTTTGATGCCTGCAATCACAAAACCCACTTCGCCCGCCGACAGCCGCTCACGCGGGCGCGCCTTGGGCGTAAACATGCCCACCGATTCGCAGCCGTAAGTCGCTTTGCTCGACATCAGCTGCAGTTTGTCCTTGGGCCGCAGTTCGCCATCCACCATGCGCACCAGCATCACCACGCCCACATAATTGTCGAACCACGAATCCACAATCAACGCCTTCAGCGGCTTTGCCGGATCGCCCGTGGGCGGCGGCACGCGCTCGATCATCGCCTCGATCGCGTCAATCACGCCCTCGCCGGTTTTGGCACTAACCTTGACCGCATCCCGCGCCGAGATGCCAATAATGTCTTCGATCTCGGTGATGACGCGCTCCGGATCCACCTGCGGCAGATCCATCTTATTCAGCACCGGCACCACTTCCACGCCCTGTTCTATCGCGGTGTAGCAGTTGGCCACCGTTTGCGCTTCAACACCCTGAGAGGCATCCACCACCAGCAGCGCGCCCTCGCAGGCCGCGAGCGAACGTGACACTTCATACGAAAAATCTACGTGTCCAGGGGTGTCGATCAGGTTCAGGCTATAAAGGGTGCCGTCGCGTGCCTTGTACTGCAGCGCCGCAGTTTGCGCTTTGATGGTAATGCCGCGTTCGCGCTCCAGATCCATGGAATCGAGCACCTGCGCTTCCATCTCACGATCCGACAATCCGCCGCATAATTGAATAATGCGGTCGGCCAAAGTGGATTTACCGTGGTCGATGTGCGCGATGATGGAAAAATTGCGGATATGTTGCATGCGGAGAACTAAAGAAGTGCGCTAATACAAAAAGGGGCGCTCGCAACTACCGGGCGCCCCAGCTTGAATGGTCAGATATCGTAAACGTTTGTATTTTATCGCGTTTTGGCCAAAAAATCCGTAACCGCAAGCGCATCCATAAAATAATGACACAGTTCGCGGCCAGCGACCTCCAGCACCGGCACCCGCTCGCCGTAGCGCATTTCTAGCTCAGCGTCGCTATCCACGTCCACCACCCTGATTTCAAAAGCATAGTGGCCTTGCAACTGCCGCAAGGCCGCAATCATGTCGTCGCAAAGATGGCAATAGTGACGCGAGTAAACCGTTAGTACATGCACCTTTCACCCTTCACGCCATCAATTGCCCGCATCGAGTCTGAACGGCACGTACAGCGAATTCGCACCGCGTCGCACCAGCAGTGCCACTATGCGTCCCTTGTCGAACTGTCCCATCATTTGATTGAACTGCTCGACCGATTTCACGTCCTGATTGTTCACCGCGAGAATCACATCGCCCTTGCGCATGCCCGCGCGCGCGGCAGCGCCCTGCACTTCGCCGACCATCACACCGTGCTCAACCTTGAGTTCCTTGCGTTGCACGTCGCTCAGGTCCGCGAGACTCATGCCATAAATTGTGGGCGCTGCCACCGGTGGCTTCGGCGCGCCACGTCCGCTGCGTCCCGCGCGCGTATCCTCCTGTAGTTCGGCCACAACGACCTGTACTTCGCGCGACGCCTTGTTACGCCAAACCTGCGCCGTGACTTTGGAACCGGGCCGCGTGCCGCCGACGATGCGCGGCAAATCTTCCGACGCCGCTACCGGCTTGCCGTCAAAGCGCAAAATCACATCGCCCGCTTCAACCCCCGCTTTCTCGGCGGGGCCGCCTTTTTCCACGGAATTAACCAGCGCCCCCTGCGCTTTGGGCAACCCAAAGCCGTCGGCAAGCTCCTTGGTCACCGGCTGGATAACCACACCGATGCGGCCGCGTGTAATCTTGCCCGAGGCGCGTAATTGCTGCGCGATATCATTCGCCACATCGATGGGTATAGCGAATGAAAGCCCCATGAATCCGCCGGTGCGGCTGTAGATCTGCGAATTGATGCCTACCACCTCGCCGCGCATATTGAACAAGGGCCCGCCCGAGTTGCCGGGATTGACCGCCACATCGGTCTGGATGAACGGCACGAAATTCTCCTGTGGCAATGAGCGGCCCTTGGCGCTCACGATGCCCGCAGTCACAGTGTTATCAAAACCAAACGGCGAGCCTATGGCGACCACCCATTCACCGACTCTGAGCCGTGCCGGATCACCGAATTTGACCACCGGCAAGCCTGTGGCTTCAATCTTGATCAATGCCACGTCGGTGCGCCGGTCAAAGCCGATAACCTTGGCTTTGAATTCGCGCTTGTCGGTCAAGCGCACCGTAATTTCATCCGCCGATTGCACCACATGCGCGTTAGTCATGATGTAGCCATCGCCGGTGATGACGAAGCCTGATCCCAACGACTGCGATTGAAACTCACGCGGCCCACCCGGCTGATTGGGCATGAAGCGGCGAAAGAACTCAAAGAACGGGTCGTCCTCCGGCACATTGGGCAACTGCTGCGCCAGCGGGTTTCGCGACGCCCCTTGCGTGGTACTGATATTGACTACGGCCGGCCCCTGCTTCTCCACCAGTTCTGTAAAGTCCGGCAGTTGCGCAGCCGTAGATAACGGTAGCGACAAACACAAGAGTATGAGTACTTTTCTAAGCATGGATTTCCCTGTTTTCGATTAACGTTGTTACTGAGGCTTTGGGACAGGTAGCGCGTTTGTTACGTTTTTGGCTTCCATCGAATGCGCGAACTGCATCACCGTCGCTGCCGGTACCTCGCCCAGCACTGTCACCACGTGCTCGCCGAGCACGCGCTTGTAAATATGGATAGCACCCCGATTGGTCAAAGGCTTGGCTGTCAGTTCCCGCATTTTGGTCTCGACAAATACGGAAATCGCCGCCAGACCGTCCGAGTACACCAAATGCGGTATTGCCAGTGGGCGCCCGGCGATGGTGCGCTTGACTTCCATCGACTTGCGGAAACCGGCGGGCAAATGGGTAACCGTCCAGCCGGTATCTGCGGCTTGTTCCACGACATTCAACGCCGACTGGTCCACCCGCCACTTCTGCGCCTGTGCACGCGTTTCATAACGTGAGGTCACCTGGTCCCGGCTAAACTTACCACCCAACGACAATTGAGAAAATCCGAAAGACTCAATAATTTTTGCGTGCTCATTAAGCACCTGTGCGCGCAACGGCAAGCCCGAATTCAACTCGGCGCAAAACTTGCGCCCGTAGCGCAACTTATCCTTGGGTGACACGCCGATCCACACGCACTCAAAACCGCCTACGCGGTCGGCTTCGAGTTTGCGCACATCATACTGCCGCGTCAGATCGGAAAGGTTTTCCGGCAGCATCACCGGCAGATACCGCGTGCTGCGGCGCTCGATCAGCACCACACGCGCATCGGGAATGTAAGCGGTGACATGGTCGTTGGCGCGAATAATTTCACGCGGCGGGCCGTCCAGGGTTTCGAGCTTCTCAAACACACCGCCCGCCTGGTTCACATAATGCACCACGCGCGAGGTTTCCACGCGACTGCCATACTGATACACAAAGGTGCCCGAATAGCTGACCGTGCGCGACGAATCCGCGATTTTCTTTAGCCACGCCAGCGCATCCAGCGTGGCCGCATCCTGCGCCCACACCTGTGCCGTCGCTAGCGTCGCTGCCGCTGCCGCGACAGCCAGCCAGAATTTCATGTGGGACGTATGCAAAAGGTGCAAAAGTTGCAAGGGGTGCAAGAGGTATCAGAGGCGCCGCGTCAATCGCCGGCGGCAGATACGGTGCGAATGTAAGGTGTAACGCCCTGTATGGCGGTTGTCGGCGAAATACCCTGATGCGCCAGCAGATACTCATGCACATGCTCAGGTGCGGTCGCAGGCTTGGCGGCCGCAAGCAGCGCTGCTTCGTCTTGCGGCTGCACCAGCGGCGCTTTGGAGATCGCGCCCGGGGACACATTGGGACTCAATGTAGAAAGCGCAATCCAGCCTACCACCGCGACTGCGGCAACCGAGGCTGCCGCCGACAAAGCGTAGGTCTGTAGCCTACGTACGGCAAACGCGGAAGGCGTGGTGCGCGGGGCCAGCACTGTGGGTTCCTGCGCCAACCTGTCACTGAGGCGCCGGCTGAATCCTCGTCTGCCACTGATAGGGCTCGCGCCGCGCATGGCGTCGCCGATCATATGATAGGTATCCCAGGTCTCGCACGACGCCGCATCGGATTTGAGCTTGGCGATTGCACGCGCAGCCTCAGTGGCATCCAATTCACCATCCATCAAGGTTGATACACTTTGTCGACGCTCCATCATCTCACCATCTCCTGTCTGTGCCCGTGCCGAGCAGGGGTCGTAATTGTTCTGCTATGGCTTCCCGTGCCCGAAAAATACGCGACCTTACAGTACCGATCGGGCAATTCATGACGGAAGCGATTTCCTCGTAGCTCAAGCCTTCCATTTCCCGCAACGAGATCGCGGTGCGCAAGTCCTCTGGCAACTTCTCCAGCGTTTGGTTCACGGTATCTGCCACCTGGCGGCTCATCAGTTGGTTTTCCGGCGTATTAAGGTCCTGCAAATGCTCAGTTTCCCCCAAAGCCTCGGCCTCTTCGGCATCCATGGCGGTTGAGGTCGGCGCACGCCGTCCTGCTGCCACCAGATAATTCTTTGCGGTATTGATACCGATCCGGTAGAGCCAGGTGTAAAAAGCACTATCACCGCGAAAATTCGGCAGCGCACGATAGGCTTTGATAAAGGCTTCCTGCGCTACATCCTCCACCTCCGCCGCGTCTCGGATAAAGCGTGACAGCAAGCGGAACAGTTTGCGTTGATACTTCGCAACCAATAGCTCAAACGCATGCTTGTCGCCACGTTGTGCGCGCTCGACCAACTGCTGGTCGAATTCGCGGTCACTCATGAAGCATATTCCTGTTATCGTTGTATGGTAGGTCGCCCCTGCTACCTGCTGCTACGCAATCGCACTCCAGCATCGCAATTCGGGGAAAGCCGGGAGTATACCCAACCCACAGACACTATACCCAGCCATTCGCAGGAACCGCCCCGATCCTTTATGAAAAGCCACCCGGCGTAGCCGCGACACGGCGCGGGCCGCAATCCGGAAATAAAGGTCTGCGACTGTTTAAGTGGGATCCCGTCGGAGTTCATATTGTAGAAACCGGCGCTCTCCGGCTTCAAACAGACCCTGGATCAGCAGCGCCAGCAGCGCTGCCGGCACCGCGCCAGCCAGCATCATGGCGTGATCATTTACCGCCAGCCCGGCCACGATACGTTCGCCGTAACCGCCCGCGCCGATGAAGGCCGCTATGGTAGCGGTGCCGACGTTGATCACCGCCGATATCTTGATCCCCGCCAGCACCGAAGGCAGCGCCAGCGGCAAATCAATCAACCGTGTCACCGCGCCCGAACGCAGCCCTAAAGCATAACCCGCCTGCCGCAGACCTCGAGCTACGCCCGCCAGCCCGCTTTCGGTATTGCGCACGATGGGCAACAGGCCATATAAAAACAAGGCAATCACGGCAGGCACCATGCCGATACGGCCCAGCGCCGCAATCAAAAACGCCAGCAATGCTAGGGCTGGAATGGTCTGCAGCACACCACTGACACCCACTATCCACGGCCGCGCCCGGCGCGAACGGGCTGCCCATACGCCCAGCGGCACCCCCACACCGACGCTTAAACCCAGTGCGCCAAACACCAGCAGGCAATGTTCACCCGTGAGCCGCCAGAAATCGGCGGCGTATAGTTGCACCAGCCAACCGGGCCGGGATTGCGTTGCCGTGGGTGGCGCGCCGGCATGCAAAAAGTCGGCCGCCACCCGCGCAAACGGCTGGCTATCCAGTTCGGCGGCGGCATTCATGACTATCATCGTTGCTCCGGAAATGCTGCCTGCCATCGCTTGCAAGGCACCAAACGCCGCGGGATTGCGCTGCGGCAAATCCTTGCGATACACCAGCACCGCTTCATACGGCGGAAAAAACGCGCGGTCATCCGCCAGCACGTGCAAACCGTAGCGACCCAGTTTGGCATCGGTGGTGTAAACGTCGATCACATCCACGCGCCCACCTTTGATCGCTTCGTAAGCAAGCCCGTGATCCAGCCCCATCGGCTGTGCGCTAAGCGCATAGGCCGCGCGCAATGCCGGCCAGCCATCCTTGCGATGCAAAAATTCCTGCGACAGTCCGTAGCGTAAATCCGCAACACCTGTCAGATCGGACATCTTGGCGATACCCAGCGCCTGCGCGCGCGACGTCACCATCGCCAGCGCATACGAATTGCCGAAACCCAGCGGCGCACTCAACGCCAGCCCATGCGCATCCAGCGCTGCATTCAGGTCCACCAGGGACGGTACACGCTTTAGCCCCAGCAACTCAAACGCCAGCGTGCCGGTGTATTCCGGGTAAACATCAATCGCTCCGCTTTTCAGCGCGGCAAACAGAATCGCCGTATTGCCCAGACCCTGCCGATGGGTGACGGTAGCGCTACCGGTGGCTTGAATACGCTGCGTGGCAATCTCGCCCAGGATGTACGACTCGGTAAAACGCTTGGAGCCTACGGTAATGGTTTCTCCGGCAGCTACGGCTAGCGACGACAGCAGCACAGCGGCAACGCAAGCGCTGCGCCAAACCAAGTTTAAGTGTATGTTTTTATTGAACATTATTAACAGTAGCATGGAACGTTTACACACACGCTACTGCGGCTCTATCCCCGCCTGCTTGACCACCCGAATCCACTTAGCCACTTCGGACTTGATGTAAGCCTCATGTTCGTCAAGCGAGCTGCCCACCGGCTCGGCGCCCTGCTCAATCAAAAATTTGCGGTTTGCCGGATCGCGCAGCGACGTCACCAGTGCGCCGTTCAAGCGTTCGGCAATCGCACGCGGTATGCCTGCGGGGCCGATGAAGCTAAAGCCGCTGCTCACCACATAGCCGGGCACACCTGCTTCGATCATGGTCGGCACGTCCTTGGCAAAGCCGGTGCGTTTCTCGCCGGTTTGAGCGATGAGTTTGATGCGTCCCTGTTGCACATGGCCGGAGACCAGCGGCAAGCTGGAGAATTGCAGTTGCACATGGCCCGCCACCAGGTCGATGATCGCCGGCCCTGCGCCTTTGTAGGGCACATGCGTAATCTTGACGCCAGCCATAGAATTGAAGAGCTCAACCGACATATGCCCGACAGTGCCACGTCCCGATGACGAACAAAACAGTTGACCCGCGCGTGTTTTGGCAAGTGCAATCAGTTCCTTCACATGCTTCACCGGCAACGAGGGATGCACCACCAGCCCCGAAGGCACGTCAACAATCAAGCCCAATCCGATGAAGTCTTTCACGGTGTCGTAGGGCATTTTCTTGATCATTGAAGGATTGATGACATAACTCGCCGCCACCAGGCCCGTGGTATAGCCGTCGGGCGCACTCTTCGCAATCATCTCGCCGCCGATGGTACTGCCGGCACCAGGCCGGTAATCGAACACCAGTTGCTGGCCGAGAAACTCCGTCATCTTCGGTTGCAGCAATCTAAAAAACACATCGCTGTTGCCACCTGGCGCGGCGGGGTTTACCACTCTGATCAGCTTGGTGGGGAAGCCTTGCGCGGCGGCGGGCGCCGCCGTCACAATACCAACAGCAATGCTGGCAAGCTGAAAAATTCGTTGCGTCATGTTCACGGATTTCTCCTGGTTATTTTTTTATGCATCCGGCTTTGGCGCAAGTCATAAATCAACACGGTCAGCAATACCCTTACTCCGCCTTGATCCTGGCCTCGCGCACCACCTTGCCCCACAGTGCGACTTCCTTGCGCAGAAATTCGCCGAACGCCGCAGGTGTACCACCCACCACCTCGACATCCTGACTGATGAAATATTTGCGCACGTCACTGGAATTGAGTATGCGATTGAACTCGGTATTAAGCCTGGCGACCACCGCCGTGGGTGTGCCCGCAGGCGCGGCAACGCCCCAAAATACGCTGCCCTCGCATCCGGGCACGCCTGCTTCGGCCATCGTCGGCACATCAGGAAAGGCTTTCATCCGCGCCGCTGCGGTCACCGCCAGCGCGCGCACGCGCCCGGCCCTGATAAACGCGCTGGCAGCGGTCGGATTGTTAAACATCACCGGCACCTGCCCCGCCATCAGCGCCGTCATCGCTGGGCCGCTGCCTTTGTAGGGCACATGCACCAGTTGCGTATGACTCACCAGCTTGAACAATTCCATGATGAGATGCGTGGACGAACCGTTGCCGGAAGTGCCATACACCAGGGCACCCGGCTTGGTGCGCGCCGCGTCGATCAAGTCTTTCACCGTTTTATACGGCGTGGCTGCACCGACCAACATCATCGACGGCGCAATGCCGGCATGGATCACCGGTGTGAAATCCTTGAGCATGTCGATCTTGATGTCGGGATACAGTGCATTCATCACCACGAATGGCACCGACACGATCAGCAGTGTGTGGCCGTCCGCATTGCCCTTGGCCGCGATCTCGGTGCCGATCACTGTGCCCGCGCCGCCGCGGTTATCCGCCACCGAGCCGGGCGCGAGACCTTCATTGAGCCCGTGCACCAGAAAACGCGCCAGCACATCGTTACCGCCACCCGGCGGAAACGGGATGACCACGCGTATGCCCCTGCCTTTAGCTGGGAAATCGGCAACCGCAGCTGATTGTGCTTGTGCTGCGTGCGCCCCCAACAGCAGCGCACCGCAAACCAGAACCGGCACTCGAGTCATCATTAAATATGCTGCAAAAACAATCACTTGCGTGATTTATCCGGTTTGCCCGATTTGCCCTGCTTGCCATACCAATCAAGGATTTGCTCGCCGGTCCAGAACAACACGCCGGGTTTCTTGCGCAATGTCTTGAACACAGTTTCAAAATACTTGATGCGGTGCGCGACACCGGAGATATAGGGGTGCACACCGATCGCCATGATTTTCGCGCGCGTTTTGCCTTCCTCGTACAGACGCTCGAAATGATCCAAAGTGCGTGTAACGAATTCGTTACTGGAATGGTGTTGCACCATCATCATCGGAATGTCATTGCACTCCACGTTATACGGCATCGCCACCACCTTGCCGTAGCGGGTGCGGATGTCGCAAGGCTCATCATCAATGATCCAGTCGGCGATGTATTTGATGCCCGCCTCGGCCAAATAGTCCGGCGTGTAATAGGTCTCGGTCAGCCCCGGCGACAACCAGCCCACCGGTGCTTTGCCGGTAAACGCTTTGAGGGTTTTCACCGTGCGCTGAATCATCGCGCGCTGGTCTTTTTCAACATGTATCGGCTGCTGATCGTAGGAGTGCCCCACAAACTCCCAACCGGATTTAAGCGACTCTTCAGCCACGCGCGCGTAATCGCTGCACACCCGTGCATTGGTGAACAGCGACGCCTTGATGTCGAGTTCGTCCAGCGCCCGCTTCAGGCGCCAGAAGCCAACGCGCATGCCGTACTCGTGCCACGCCCAATGCGCAAAATCCGGCAGACGATTCACGTGAGTCGGCGGCGGCAATACCTGCCGCGGCATCGGGCGATGGATGTCCCACACTTCGACGTTAATGATGGGCCAGATCACCACGCGCGCGCCGCCAGGCAATTTCAACGGCGGGCGGTCGATAATGGCGGAATAGTCTAAACGTTGGGAAGGCAACATGATTTTTAGCGTGTGAAATACGCGGATTTTCGCGTCACGATTATACGGGCAATTTGCATCTCCGATGGCGATTGACTACCATGCGGCAGCAAGGAGAAATGCCATGAAACGCACAGCCTGTTGGTTGTCACTGGCAGTGGTTGCGATCAGCACCGCTGCTGCGCAAAATTACCCCACGCGCCCGATCCGCCTGATCGTGCCGTTTCCGCCCGGCGGCAACATCGACATCACCGCGCGCGCGATCGGGCCGGGATTGACCGAGCACCTCGGCCAGCCGATTGTTATTGATAATCGTGGTGGGGCCAGCGGCGTTATCGGCACTGACATGGTTGCGAAATCCCATGCCGACGGTTACACGCTGGTGCTCGCCTCCAGCGGCACGGTCACCGTGGCACCATCACTCTACGCCAAAATGCCCTACGACTCGGTGCAAGATCTGTCAGCAATTACGCTGCTATCCTACGTGCCCATAGTACTGGTGGTGAACCCCAACTTGCCGGCGAAATCGATCAAGGACTTCATCGCGCTGGCAAAATCACGGCCTGGCCATATGACTATGTCGTCGCCCGGCAGCGGCACGACCAACCAACTCGCGGGCGAACTGTTCCAACTGGAAACCGGCACCAAGTTCCTGCATGTGCCCTACAAAGGCGCCGGTCCGGCGCTGATCGACTTGATGGGCGGACAGGTGGACATGCTGTTCGACCAACTGAGCGCATCCAGCAATTACATCAAGATAGGCAAATTACGCGCGCTGGTGGTGGCAGGCGACAAGCGCAACGCCGTCATCCCCGATGTGCCGACCATGACCGAAAGCGGTCTGAAGAACTGTGAAGCCGGCACCTTTACCGCGCTTATGGGCCCAGCCAGATTACCGCGCGACATAATCAACCGGCTCAATATGGCGGCCAACAAAACACTGGCCATGACCGCCACGCGCGATCGCTTTGCCGCCGTGGGCGCCGAGATACTCGGTGGCACACCAGCACAACTCGATGCCCACCTGAAACTGGAACTGGCGAAATGGATGCGCGTCGCCAAGGCTGCCCATATCAAGCTGGACTAAGCCACGGCCGCTGTTACTCGTCTTTGCCGTCTTCCTTGTATTTCTTAAGCATGGGCAGGATAAACGGCAACAGTATGGAAATCACTGACATCACAACCAGGGTGATGGTGATAGCGCTGCCGAAGAAAATCTTCGGGTTAGCGCCGGAAATCGTCATCGCCTGCCGGAAAGATTGCTCCATCATGCCGCCCAGCACCAGTGACAATACCAGGGGTGCCACGGGTATATCAATCTTATCGAACACGTAGCCCATTACGCCGAACAACAGTATCAAATACAAATCGGTCATACTGCCGTTAATCGCGTAGGCGCCGATCACCGAAATCGCGATGATCAACGGATACAGAATCCCGGAAGGGATTAACAGCAGCCGCACGAAGATGCCTATCAACGGCAGATTCAATATCAGCAGCATCACGTTGCCGATATACATGCTGTCGATCAGCCCCCACACCAGGTCAGGCCGGTTCTGAAACAGCAGCGGCCCCGGCTGTATGCCGTACATGATGAATGCCCCCATCAGCACCGCAGTGGCGCCTCCGCCGGGTATGCCGAGTGTGAGCAGCGGTACCATCGCGCCAGCGGTATCGGAATTGTTCGCGGCCTCCGGCCCCGCAACACCCTCTATCGCACCATGGCCGAATTCGTCGGGGTTTTTCGACAGACGCTTTTCAGTGGTATACGACATGATCGAGGCAATGGTGCCGCCAGCGCCCGGCAGCACGCCGATAATGAATCCGATAGTGCCGCCGCGCCAGATCGGCCCTATGGATCGAACCCATTCCTCTTTGGTCAGCCACAGCGGGCCGCTGATTTTCATTGCCTTGGCACCGGTGCCCCTAAAGATATCCTCGAGGCCACGGAACACTTCCGCCACCGCAAACAGGCCCACCACCACCACCACGAAGCCCACGCCGTCCTGGAACTCAGCCACGCCCATGGTGAAACGCGCCTGACCGCTCTGCAAATCGATGCCGATGGTCGCGATCATCAACCCGAGCAGAGTAGCCAGCAAGCCTTTAGCCGCCGATTTGCCGGTCAGTGTGGACACTGCGGTCATCGCAAACACCATCAGCGTGAAATATTCCGCCGGCCCGAACTTGAGCGCCATCGACGATAACGGCACCGCGAATATCGTCAGTCCCACCACACCCAACGTGCCGGCAATGAACGAGCCTATGGCGGATACCGCGAGCGCTGCCCCTGCCCTGCCTTTCTTCGCCATCTCGTAGCCGTCGATGGAAGTCATCACCGATGCCGCCTCGCCCGGTGTGCGAATCAGAATAGCCGTGGTAGAGCCGCCGTATTTTGTGCCGTAGTAAATGCCGCACATCATGATCAGTGCGGAAGTCGGATTCATGCCAAAGGTCACCGGGATCAATAACGCTATGCCCGCCGATGGCCCGATGCCCGGCAGTACGCCGATGATGGTGCCCAAGAACACGCCGACAAAGGTGTACCAGAGATTGATCGGCGTCAGACACACCGCGAAGCCGTTGATGATATGGGTCAAGGTATCCATGTTCGCGGTCCCTTAAAACGGCAGTATGCCGGCTGGCAGATTCACGCCCAACCACTTGGTAAACGCAATATAGCTGACAAAGCTGTAACTCACTGACGTCAGGCAATTGGTCCAGCGTTTACCCTTATTGAAATAGTTCGTCATCACCAGCAGAAATAACGACGTCGCCACCGCATAACCCAGGGGTTCAAACAACGCAAAATAAATACCGGTAACCACCGCCACGCCAGCAACTATCTTGTATGCGCCCCAATCGGACGGTTCGCTGGCATTGGCTGGCGCGTCCGCATGTTCACTCTTTCGGTTTTTGATCATCTCGGCGAGCAGCATCACCGCCGCAATCACCAGCCCGCCACCGAGCAATCGCGGAAACGCCTTGGGCCCCAGCGGATCACCAATCTCAAGTGTGGGAATTTGTGTCGTTGCCCAGAAATAGACACCCATCAACACCAGAATACCTGCAAATATGATTCGGTCCGCCATGTTATTTTCTCTCTCAGTCGATTGCTTGGACACGCCGATATCTTCTTTATTACATATACGTGCTTGGTATCGGCGCTCTCCCCTGCCGCAAAGCGCGTCAGCAGTTTACCTAAGAATGTTGCTGCCGTGTTGCAGCTGTGCGCTAAAATCAGGCGCTGCCAGATATTGGACCGCAATTCCTATGTACACCTTAAATCCAGTGCTGTTTCGCCACGCTGCCGCAAAACCACTGGCGGTCTGCCACTGGCCTATACACCCACCGCGTGCTGGATTCGCGATCTGAACTCACACTTGTGTTTTACACCATCAACGCCCCGGAAACGACTAAAATGCCACACTGGCGTGAGCCCGCTTCAGTTTGGCCTGGCCCTACACCGCAGTGACTGCTTTCCAGCGCAGGTTCGTTCACGGCAATTTTTCCTAACTATTTGATTCTAACGAGTTCACCATGACATACGATCCGTTCAATGCTATCCGGGAATTTAAACTCAACTCCGGCAAGACCGGCAAATATTATTCGCTGGCCGCGCTCGAAGAAGCGGGCTTGGGAAAAACCTCGCGCCTGCCGGTAAGTTTGCGTGTGGTACTTGAATCGGTACTGCGCAATTGCGATGGCCAACGCATCGGCGTAGATCGCGTCAAAGAACTCGCGGGTTGGCAACCCAACGCCGAGCGCACACAGGAAGTACCCTTCGTGCTCGCGCGCATCATGCTGCAGGACATGGCCGGATTTCCTGCACTGAATGATTTTGCTGCGATGCGCGCCGAAGCGCAGCGCCAGAAATTCGACCCCACCCGCATCGAGCCATTGGTGCCGGTGGATCTGGTGGTGGATCACTCCGTCGTCGCCGACGTGCATAACTCCACTGACGCACTGCGCAAGAATATGGAAATCGAATTTGAGCGCAACGGCGAGCGTTACACCTTTCTCAAGTGGGCCAAGCAGGCGTTCGCCGGCATCCGCGTGGTGCCTCCCGGCAACGGTATCTGCCACCAGGTCAACCTCGAGTACCTGTCGCGCGGCGTGTGGGAAAAAAATGGCGTGTACTATCCTGATTCCACCGTGGGCACCGATTCGCATACCACCATGGTCAACGCCATTGGCGTGCTGGCCTGGGGCGTCGGTGGTATCGAGGCCGAAGCCGGCATGCTGGGACAGCCGTATTACTTTCTCACACCTGATGTGGTCGGCGTGCATATGAGCGGCAAGCTGCGCGAAGGCGTTACCGCGACTGACCTGGTGCTGACCGTCACCGAACTCTTGCGCAAGACCAACGTCGTCAACAAGTTCGTTGAGTATTTCGGCGAGGGCGCCTCATCGCTGTCTCCGACCGACCGCGCCACGGTGTCGAACATGTCGCCGGACTATGGCGCCACCTGCGGCTTTTTCGCAATTGACGACAAGGCGCTCGAGTACTACCGCATGTCGGGCCGCGAACAACACTGCGACGCAATTGAATCCTACCTCAAGGCACAGGGCATGTACGGCATCCCCAAGAAAGGTGAGATCGACTATTCACAAGTGGTCGAACTCGATCTGTCGACCGTGCGTCCCAGCGTATCGGGCCCGAAGCAGCCGGAGGACCGCATCAACCTTGAAGGCATCAAGAGCCGCTTCACCGAGCTCTACGCGAAGCCCGTGGCCGAAAACGGCTACAACAAACCCGCCATCGATATGGCCCAGCGCGTAGCCGTGACCAACAAATCCAACATGGATGTGGGCAACGGCGACGTGCTCATCGCCGCGATTACCTCCTGCACCAACACCTCCAACCCATGGGTGCTGCTCGCCGCCGGCCTGCTCGCCAAGAAAGCGGTGGAGAGAGGCATGAAGCCACATCCGCGCGTCAAGACGTCGATGGCCCCCGGCTCCAAGGTCGTCACGGCCTATCTGAAGCAGGCTGGCCTGCTGCCCTACCTGGAGCAGCTCGGCTTTCATGTCGTCGCCTACGGCTGCACCACGTGCATGGGCCTCGCAGGACCGCTGGACAAGGACCTCGAAGATACCGTGGTCAAAAGCGATTTGATCTGTGCGGCGGTGCTCTCGGGCAACCGCAACTTCGAAGCGCGCGTGCATCAATCACTCAAAGCCAACTTTCTGATGAGCCCGCCGCTGGTGGTGGCCTTCGCGCTCGCTGGCACCGTGTTGAAAGACATGAGCAGCGATCCTATCGGCAACGACAAGGACGGCAAGCCGGTGTTTCTGAAAGACCTGTGGCCGACGCCTGCCGAAGTGGAAGCACTGATGAAGTTCGCCACCGACAGCAACAACTTCAAGCGTGAATACGGCGATCTCGCGGGCGCCAAAGACCTGTGGGACGCCATTCCCGAGGCCAAAGGCGCGCTGTTTCAGTGGGACCCGAAATCCACTTACATGCTCGAACCACCCCTGTTCGAAGGCTTTAAGGTCGAGTTGCCCAAAGTCAGCGATATCAAAGGCGGACGAGTGCTCGGTATTTATGGCAATAAACTGACCACCGACCACATCAGTCCTGTGGCGCCGATCCGCAAGGGAACACTGGCCGGCGATTGGCTGGTTGCGGCGGGCAGCACAGACCTCTCCAGCTTCGGTTCGCGCCGCACCAATCACGAGGTGATGGTACGCGGCGCGTTTGCCAATCCACGCATCAAAAACCTACTCGCAGCCGGCACTGAGGGCGGCGTTACGATTCATCAGCCAAGCGGCGACAAGATGACCATCTTTGAAGCGTCGATGCGTTACCAGAACGTCGACAAGGTGCCGCTGTTTATTTTCGGTGGCGAAGAATACGGCACCGGCTCCTCGCGCGACTGGGCGGCCAAAGCCACCCAAATGCTCGGCGTAAAGGTGGTGGTGGCGCGTGGCTACGAACGCATCCATCGCTCCAACCTTGTCGGCATGGGCGTGCTGCCCTGCCAGTTCAAGGGCAACGACAGCGTGCAGTCACTCAATATCACTGGCAAGGAAACCTATGATCTCATCGGCGTTCAAGGCGGCGATCTAAAACCCTTGCAGGATGTCACGTTGGTGATTCATCGTGCCGATGGCAGCAGCCAAAACGTGACGGTTACGCTGCGCCTGGATTCGCCGATCGACGTGGAATACCTGAAGCACGGCGGTATTCTGCCGTTTGTGCTGCGGGAGTTGATGGCGGCGTAAAGTGATATTCCCTCCCCTTCAAGGGGAGGGTTAGGGTGGGGATGGGGTAAGTTCACCGCATTGCCGGGAATCCCCACCCCCATCCCAACCTTCCCCCTGAAGGGGAAGGCGTTTTTCTGTTTGCGCAAGGATTTCACGATCGTAAATGGCGCGAAATAAATAGTGCATGTAGTCAATCCGTCACAAACGAAACTCCGGAGTTCCGCAATGTCCAACGACACCTTCAAAACCCTGCGCGATTTCACGCCCTCCCCCGGCAAGAGCGGGAAATATCACTCACTCGCCGCACTCGAAGCAGCCGGTCTGGGAAAAATTTCGCGCCTGCCGCGCTCCATACGCGTGGTGCTTGAAGCACTGGTACGTCACTGCGACGGCAAGCGCGTTGCGGAAGAACATGTGCGCAACCTCGCAGCCTGGCAACCCAACGCGGCGCGCAGCGCGGAAATTCCGTTCGTGGTGGTGCGCATCGTGCTGCAGGATTTGATCGGCTTCGGCACACTCAACGACTTATCGGCAATGCGTGCGGCAGCAGAACGCCTGGGTGTGCCGCCCGGCAACATCGAGCCGCTGGTACCGGTGGATGTGGTGGTCGATCACTCGGTGGAAATCGACGTCTACAACCGCCCGGATGCCGTGCAACGCAATCAGGAAATAGAGTTTAAGCGTAACGCCGAACGTTATCTCTTCGTCAAATGGGCGCAGGGCGCGTTCAAGACAGTGCGCGTGGTGCCGCCGGGCAATGGCATCATTCATCAAATCAATATGGAGCATCTGTCGCGCGGCGTGTTTGAAAAAGACGGTGTGTGGTTCCCCGACACCGTGTTCGGCACCGACTCGCATACCACCATGGTCAACGGCATCGGCATCGTGGCCTGGGGCGTGGGTGGCATCGAGGCCGAGGCCGGCATGCTGGGCCAGCCCAACGCCTTCCTCACGCCGGATGTGGTGGGTTGCCACATGACGGGCAAGCTGCGCGAAGGCGTCACTGCCACCGATCTCGCGCTCACTGTCACCGAACTCATGCGCAAGGCCAAAGTGGTCGGAAAATTCGTCGAGTTCTTTGGAGCAGGCGCTACCGCGCTGACGGCAGCCGACCGCTGCACCGTGGCCAACATGGCGCCCGAATACGGCGCGACCATGGGCTACTTTCCGGTAGATGAAAAAACCATCGAGTATTTCCGCACCACCGGGCGCGAGTCAGAACAAGTTGCCGCGATTGAGGCTTACTTTAAAGCGCAAAGCATGTTCGGCATGCCCAAGCCCGGTGAAATCGATTACAGCCAGTTGATTGAACTGGACCTCGCTTCCATCGTGCCCAGCCTGTCAGGCCCGAAACGCCCGCAGGATCGCGTCAGCCTGCCCGACCTCGGTCGCAATTTCGATGCGCTGTTCTCGGCGCCCACTGACAAAAACGGCTATGCCCGCGCTGCCGATGATCTGAATCGCCGCGTGCCCAGCGGCCATGACGCGTTTGATGTAGGGCACGGCGACGTGCTGATTGCTTCCATCACGTCCTGCACCAACACCTCAAATCCGGCGTTGTTGATCGCCGCAGGTTTATTCGCAAAACGCGCGAATGAGCGCGGGCTGAAAATCAATCCGCGTGTCAAAACCTCGCTCGCGCCCGGCTCCAAAGTGGTCACCGCCTACCTGCGTGATGCGGGCCTGTTGCCCGAACTTGAAAAACTCGGCTTCGGCGTGGTCGCCTACGGCTGCACCACCTGCATGGGTGCGGCCGGGCCACTGGACGCCAAACTCGAAGAAGCTGTGGTGTCCAAAGACCTCGTCACCGCCGCCGTGCTTTCAGGCAACCGTAACTTCGAAGCCCGCGTACATGCCAACCTGCGTGCGAACTATCTCGCCAGTCCCGCACTGGTGGTGGCCTACGCCATTGCCGGCACCGTGCGCACCGATCTCACGCTAGACCCGCTGGGACTAGGTGCGGACGGCAAGCCCGTATACCTGAAAGACCTGTGGCCCACCGACGCTGAAGTCGCATCGCTGCTGAACTTTGCCGCCAACGCCGAACACTTCCGCCGCGAATACGGCGATCTGTCGGGCAACAAAGCGCTGTGGGATGCCATCCCCACCATCGAAGGCCCGGTCTACAAGTGGGATGCAAAATCCACCTTCATCAAGGAACCACCGTTCTTTGACGGCGTCACCAAAACGCCGGGCAAAGTCACCGATATCGTCGGTGCCCGCGCGCTGGCCATCCTTGGCGACTCCATCACCACCGACCACATCAGCCCCTCCACCAAGATTCGCCCCGGCACGCCCGCAGGCAAGTGGCTAGAGCCATTCAAGGATCACCCGCCCTCGGATTGGGGGCACTTCGGTGTGCGCCGCTGCAACCATGAACTGATGGTGCGCGGCACCTTTGCCAATGTGCGCCTGCGCAACGCCGTCGCACCAGGTACCGAAGGCCCCATCACCAGGGTGCAGCCTGACGGCGAACAAATGACCATCTTTGAGGCCTCCGAAATCTACCGCGCAAAAAACACGCCGCTGGTGATCTTCGGCGGTGACGACTATGGCATGGGTTCGTCGCGCGACTGGGCGGCCAAAGGCGTGCAACTACTCGGTGTCAGAGCCGTGATCGTCAAAAGCTTCGAACGCATACACCGCGCCAATCTGATCGGCATGGGCGTGTTGCCCTTGCAGTTCAAGCCAGGCGACAGCGTGACGTCGCTGGGTATCAACGGCAGCGAAACCTTCACCATCGAAGGCATCAATGGCGGCAACGTGAAACCATTGCAGGATGTCGCCATGGTGATTACCCGCGCTGACGGCAGCACACAGCGCGTGGCGCTGACGCTGCGCATCGACACCGGCATTGAAGTCGATTACCTGAAGCACGGCGGCATTCTGCCCTATGTGCTGCGGGATCTGGTGGCTGCGGCTGCGGCTGCGTAGAAGCACAGCGCTAGGGTGGGCACGTGTGCCCACCCTAGCGCTATTTTATTGATATTTTTCTACAACATACGCCACTGCTCGCCGGCCGCCACCACGCGCCCATCACGCGCAAGCTTGAGCAAATGCGCGTGCAGCGAACGGCGCGCAGGCACGTGCAGCTTGGGCGACACATCGTCATACACCACCGGCACCAGCTCATCGAGCGTCGCCACTGTGATCTGCGCCAGCGCATCCACCACTTTTTTCTCGCGCTTCAGGCGATGGGCAATGATTTTCACCACCTCTTCGCGCGGCGCCTCGATCACGTGGCCGTGGCCTGGCGCGAACGCGCTAATGTCGTAGCTGCTTAACTTGTTCAGCGACGCAAAGTACTCAAACATGTCACCGTCCGGAGGCGAAATCACCACGGTGGAGCCTTGCATCACATGGTCACCGGTGAACAGCCAGCCTGCGCCTTCGAACAAATAACACAAGTGGTTCGAGGCGTGCCCCGGTGTATGCACGGCGCGGATTTTGAACGCACCGCAATCCACCACCTCGTCGTTGGTCAGCGCGCGATCCGCTTTGAATGCCGTATCCTGCCGGCCATCATCCGGCACTTTGCCGTAACCCAAAATCTGTGCGCCGGTGGCCTGCTTGAGGGCGCGAGAGGACGGTGAGTGATCCTGATGGGTATGGGTACAAAAAATCCAGCGCAGCCGTGTGCCCACATGCTTGATCAGCAGATCGGCATGCGAGGCGATTTCAGGGCCCGGATCGATCAACGCCAGGTCACCCGTGGCATCGCCAATAATGTACGCGTTGGTGCCCGGCCCGGTCATCATGCCGGGATTGGGCGCGGTGATGCGCTGCACGCGCGGATGGATGCGAACGAGGTCGCCGGGAATGATGATTGCCATGATTAAGATTCGTCCGATGGTGTAGTGAATCGAAACCAACCTCGTCATTCCCGCGCAGGCGGCAATGACGGGATGGAGTGTCGTGCTGGAACCTACTTCAAAAAGCGCCCCTGCCCGCCTCAGTGCCGGCTTCTTCATAACCCGCCTGACCCGGCAGCAAACGGCGGCCCTCTTTGTTGATGCGCGGCTCGATCACAGGTATATCGCCCAGTGCCTGCATGCGCTGGATCAGCGACACCACATGATCGTGTTCCGCAAACAGCCGTAGCGTGTGCACAGTGGGCGTGCGCATATCAAACTTGTTTAGTTTGTTAAGACGCAGCGCCTCGGCTGGGCGCACCCACACGTGACTGATGGTTTCGCCATTGTCGTGCAGCGGCTTCTGTGACTCTGGTGCCACCGCCACAAAGAACCGGGTATCGTAACGGCGTGGCGAACCTATCGGCGTGATCCAGTGACTGAAATAGGTGATCTGCTGTAGCGGCAGGCGTAAGCCTTCATCCTTAAGCATTGCGCTGAACGGATGCTCGCCGCGTTCAACCCGGCTACGATACGCATGAAAGCGATCCGCGCGCACGCTGTCATCCAGCGTCACCATTTCTCCACGCGCGTTGCAGGCGAGCAGGATGCCCGCTTCTTCGAACGACTCGCGTATTGCCGCCACCCAGTAGGCCAGCCCACCGCTGGCAATGCCAAGCTTGCGGCTGGCCTCGGCATCATTCAGTCCCGTGCATAACGCGGCGATGTCATCCGAACTGTCGTGCCGGTCGACCGCGCCACCGGGGAACACATAGGCACCGGGTACGAACACCAACTGAAAATTGCGCTGCATCATCAGCACTTCGATGCCGTGTGCGGTATCACGCACCAGCGTCACCGTTGCGGCTGGGCGGGGAATCAAAACCTTAGTCATAAGCAGTTGTTTTTATTGTACATTTATTCCATCTTCACATTGGCCACCTGAATAATACGGCGGTTTTTTTCGATCTCACCGCGCACGAACTGGCCGAATTGGGGCGGCGTGCCCATCGCCATGACATCAGCGCCGCTCACCGCCAGACGCTCTTTCACATCAGGCAGATTGAAGACGCTGTTCATGTCCCTGTTCAATTTATCGATAATCGCGCGCGGGGTTCTGGCGGGCACAAACACGCCATACCACTGCACCAGTTCGATATCGGGATACCCGACCTCTTTCAGCGTCGGCACCTCCGGCAACGCGGGGGAGCGCGTGCCACTGGTCACTGCCAGCGCGTACAGCCTTCCGGCTTTGGCATGCGGCACTACCGGCAGCAGTGACAGAAAGCCTATCGGCACATGGCCGCCAAGATTGTCATTCAACGCCGGGCCGGCGCCCTTGAACGGGATATGCACCATGTCAATCTTGGCCAGTATCTTCAGCCACTCGCCTGCCAGATGCTGCGGGCTGGCCGTGCCCACTGAAGCGTAAGAGTATTTGCGCTGTGTGGCGGTAGCGACCAGTTCCTTGATCGACTTCACACCGGTCGACGGATGCGCGGTAATGACCACTGGCGTGGTTGAGGCTAGCGTCACGGGCTCGAGATCCTTCAGCGGCTCGTACGGCATGTTCTTGAACAGGCTGACGTTGGTAACGATCTCCGATGACGCGCTCATCAGCACGGTGTAACCATCCGGCGCCGCCTTGGCCACGATATCGGTGCCGATCATCGCGTTACCGCCGGGACGATTGTCGATCACGACGCTTTGATTCCAGCGCTCGTACAACTTGGGCGCAACATTGCGCGCATTAATGTCGGTGCCGCCACCGGGCGCATAGGGCACCACGATACGCACCGGTCGCGATGGATAAGCCGATTGCGCCTGCGCGACTGCGGCTAGCGCCATCAGGCTTATGCCGGCTGCTGTCCGTAACCCGTTTGTCATCGCCGTCTCCTTCATCAGTGCAGAACACCAGGATTTTACGTCACTCAACGCGAATATTCGCCTCGCGCACCACCTTGCCCCACTTTGCGTGCTCGGACTGGATAAACACCGCGAATTCTTCCGGTGTGCTGGCCACGGCAACTGAACCATCGCCCGCCAGCCGATCGAGCGTATGCGGTGCGCGCAGGATTTTCGTGATTTCGCTATGCAGACGATCGATTATGGCACGCGGCGTACCGCTAGGCACCATGATGCCATTCCAGGTGCTGGCGTCGTAGCCGGGCAGACCGGCCTCGTCGAACGTCGGCACGTCCGGCACTGCAAGCGAGCGTTTCTGCCCGCTGACAGCGAGCGCACGCATCTTACCGCTGCGTATATGCGGAACCACCGCCAACGGCGAGCCGAACATCGATTGCACCTGCCCCGCAAGCAGATCATTGATCGCCGGCGACGCTCCCCGATACGGGACATGCACGATGTCAATTTTGGTCAGGCTGCGCAATAACTCACCGGCGAGGTGGCCAGAGCCGCCCGGCCCCGAGGTGCCATAGTTGATTTCACCCGGGCGTGCGCGTGCGAGCGCAATGTATGCCTTCACCGTTTTCGCCGGCAGTGTGGGGTGCGTGGTCAGCAACAACGGTTGGACAGTGGTCAGCGTGACCGGCAGAAAATCGCGCTGCGCATCGTACGGCCTGTTTTTATGCACGTAAGTGGACAACACCAGCGTGGTGATGCCGCCCAGGTAAATCGTATACCCATCCGGCGGCGACTTCGCTGCAAGCTGGCCACCGATCATACCGCCGCCACCCGGACGATTATCAATCACCACACTGTGGCCCCACGACTCAGTGAGTTTTTGACCGAGCAGACGGCCAAGGATATCGGTCGGCCCACCCGCCGGAAACGGTACCAGCATCTTCACCGCCCTAGATGGGTAACCCTGTGCTGCAACCGGTAGCGCCGTAATCAACAGCGCGCCCGCAATCATCGTCCGCTCCAGGCGCATGGCGCTACCTCCCTTTGAACACCGCGGCACGCTTTTCCTTGAACGCAGTCACGCCTTCGAGATGGTCTTCGGTGAGCTTGGCGGTGCCCTGACACAGATTTTCCTGTTCGAGCTGGGTTTCAAGCGTCGGCACATACATCGCCTGGAACATTTTCTTGGCCAGCGCGAGCGCAAACGTGGCCGAGCCCGCCAACTCGCGGGCAAGCGCCAGCGCACTCGCTTCCAGCGCCGCGTCGGGCACCACGCGATTGATGATGCCCCACTCGCGCGCTTCTTCCGCCGGCAACATGCGCGCCGTATAAACCAGATCCTTGGCGCGCGCGATGCCGATGCGCTGCGTCAGAAAATAGATGGAGCCGCCATCAGGTATCAATCCTATCTTCTTGAAGATTTGGGAAAATTTGGCATTGTCCGAGGCGATGATCAAATCGCACGCCATGGCGATGGAAAAGCCGATGCCCACCGCCGCGCCGCGCACCGCTGCGATCACCGGCTTTTCCAGATTCGCAATCGCAGTGATCATCTGATGCCGCGTCTGCATGCGCGCGCGGCCCGCCACCGGATTGGCATGCGCCATGGCCGTGACGTCACTACCCGAACAAAACGCGCGTCCCGCACCGGTGACAATAACTGCACGCACGCTGTCGTCGGTTTGGAAAGCCGTGAACAACGCCGTCATCCGCGCATACATCGCATCGGTCAAAGCGTTGAGCTTGTCCGCACGGTTCAGAGTGACGATGGCTACTGTGCCGTCGAGTTTGTATTCAATGCTCACTTCATCCACCCCTTCATTGTAGAAACGCATTCGTCACAGATCCATTCAGTCAGCCCTGACCACACGCCGTGAATATTTTAGTCTATAGCGATCGCTGGCGTCGCGCGCTTCACCCAATCCCTTGCGACCCGCAAACGCAGCGCCAGCGGCAACAGCGACCATAGCAGAATTTTTTTATGTTTAGCAGTTGCCATCGTGTGCCGATGCGATCGACTACAACAGCTTCAGCGCTGCAATGCCGGCGCACACCAGACCTGCCGCCAGCCAGCGCAGACAGCCGAATTTTTCGTGCAGCAACACTGCAGCGATGATCGCACCAAACAACACGGCGCTTTCCCGCAATGCCGCCACCAGCGCGAGAGGCGCCTGCGTCATCGCCCACAGCGCAAGTCCATACGAAACGAGGGAACAGGCACCGCTCGCCAGCGCCTTGCCCCACACACCGCACGGCAGCGCAAAATAGCGGGTGCGCAGCGCTACGCCCATCGCCAGCATGGGCGCTGCGGTCAGCACGAAAAGCCAGGCCACGTAACTCCAGGCATTGCCGGCGGCCCGCACGCCCAGGCCGTCGATCAGTGTGTAAGCCACGATCACCGCCGCATTGCACAATCCGATCATCCAGGTGCGGCGCGACACCGTTGCCGCGCGCCATCCTTCCAGCGCCAATGCGCCCACGCCGAAGCACAGCAGGCACACCCCCACCCAACCGCCCCATGCCAGCGTTTCGCTCAGCAGCACCACCGCCAGCAGCGCGGTGAATAACGGCGCCGTCCCGCGCATCAGCGGATAAATAAAACTCATATCGGCAGCGCGGTAAGCAAAGGCTAGCAGCGAAAAATACACCACGTGCACCGCCACCGACGCCGCCAGATACGGCCAGCTTGCCGCAGCCGGCAAAGGCAAAAAGGGTAGCGCAATCAGCGCCAGCGCGCCGGCACCCACGCACAGCATGATCGCATCTAGCAATTTGTTGACGCCCGATTTGATCAGCGCATTCCACACCGCGTGCAACAACGCGGCGCACAACACCAACCCCATGACCTCGACGTTCAACGCATGCCTTTGTTGTCTCTGGAGCGCAGCACCAGCGCGATCATCATCGCGTTAGTCCCGCGTTAAATTCTTAAAAACAACAAGTTATAATTGAAGATATAGGAATATCGAACGCAACTTTCTACTGATTATCCGAGGCGGGCGATTTCAAATTTAGTTCCTGACATCTACTTTCGTTTGCGATTCGGCGAACACCCAGACGAACGAGATGCCCGCAGAAAAGCTGTTTTTCGATTTCGTCAGCGGACTGTCTTCAAAAGCAGCGCCGTGCAGATTATCGTATTTCATGAAGCCGCCCATCCAGTAGCTGGAAAATCGCCTGGACAGCGCAGCGGTTGCTTGTGCGCCGGCGTAACCGCCACGCCCCTGGTAGACCGGCCGCACGGCAGTGGCAAATGCATTGTCGACGCCGTAAAAATACTGATGATAACGGGCGTTCGCGAATATCGGCCCCGTGGCGAGCCCCAGGTTCAGGCCGCGCGCACCCAGGAAATCGGCGTAATCCCAATTCAGCTTCGGCTGGAACAGCCAGCCCTGAATACGCGCATGCTTAAAATCCGAGGCAATCACCGCACGCAGTGGCAGGCGCAACTCTAGCGTTTTTCGATTATCCAGGGAACGGTCCAACGTCAAATTTAGTGAAGGTCCAAGTTCCAGTGTGGGATCCAGATCCGGCATGCCACTGCGCGCGCGATTGTCTTTGCTTTTCACCGGCACCGAGCCGTTCACGCTGATGTCAACTTCCGCGCGCTCGCTTTTGAAAAACAAGCCGCGTACCCTTTGCCGGTCAGCCTTCAGAAATTCACCGCGATAAACCAGGTAGGGCATGGGCAGCAGATAGTTTTGGCGCTCATCGGCACCGCGATAATCCGGAAAACTGATGCCTGCCACGCCAAGGCCCGCTTCCCATAAAGGAAGCTGTTCGGCATGTGCTGAAGCGCAGGTGCCGCTCGCGAGTATCCAGAAGACAGTGGACAGTACCAGGGATTTTTTCATGCTAGCCCTGCAATTTTAGGAGCAGTTTAAAAACGGATTCGCGGCAACGCGACATTACAGAACTATGCAATAACGTGCATACACGAGTGCCGAAAAACAGGCGCATATGCATCCAGGTCAATAACGCGTTATCGCTACCTGGAGATTGGGGTGTTTTCGGAGTATTACGCGACCAAGGCATAACAGCGTTGCATTTTTTCTGAGTACGGCTGTAGGCGGCGCCCTGCCAGATGTCACTGAATTCAGGCACCGCTCATCCGCGGCTCCTCGCATTACTGTTATTCGAATGCTACTGCGGCTCAATGCGAGCGGCTTTGACCGCGGCACTCCAGCGCGCTGTTTCGCGCTTGTGATAGTCCGCAAAGTACGCTGCGGTACCGCCGCCACCGATCATGTCGGTGCGACGCCAGTGCGTTTGCGCTTGCGCTGTCTTCAGGTAGCGGTTGATGCTCTCGTTCCACCGCTGCAGGAGCGCAGCAGACAGTGTTTTAGGACCGTAGATGCCGTACCAGACATTCGCTTCGAATCCAGGCACACCTGATTCGGCGACCGTAGGCACATCGGGCGCAAAGTCAGCGCGCTCGGCGCTCGACATGGCCAGCGCTCGCAGTCTTCCTGTCTTGACGTGTGGAAACAGGGTACCCGGCGTGTTGAAGTGCATTTTGACTTGTCCACCTATGAGATCCGCGATCGCCGGTGCCCCGCCCTTGTAAGGCACATGCAACAGGTCAATGCGCGACATCGACTTGAACATCTCGAGGGTCAAATGGTTGGTGGTGCCTACGCCCGAAGACGCTGCCGTAATCTGCCCGGGCTGTGCCTTGGCAAGCGCGATCAGCTCTGGCACCGACTTCGCCGGTAACCCAGCATTGACCACCAGCAAGAACGGGCTGGTGGCAACCAGCGCGACCGCATTCAAATCGCGTATCGGATCGAAACGCATGTTCTTGTACATGCTCGACAGTATCGCAATGGTCGAGCTGGTGCAGAGCATGGTGTAGCCGTCAGGCTCCGCTCTTACGACAAGTTCGGTGCCGATCAGGGTAGCCGCACCCGGACGATTATCCACAATGACCTGATGGCCCCACAGTTCGGAGAGGCCGGCGGCGAGCGCCCTAGCCACCAGATCGACTGACCCGCCAGGCGTGTACGGATTAACCATACGCACCGGCCGGTTTGGAAAATCCGCTTGCGCCTGTACGCTGGCACCCCAGCCGCACATCGCTGCGCTACACGCGGCGTAGAGCGTCGTGAGCAGCCGCAATTTAAACCTCGCTCTCAAGATTGCCTCTCTGGAAAATTCAGTCATCAACGAGAAGCTTACAGGATCAATTCAGCCGCCACGCGCATCCGCAAGCACTAGGTCAGACGCCTTTTCGCCGATCATGATCGACGGCGCATTGGTGTTGGAAGCCACCATGGTCGGCATGATAGCTGCGTCGCACACGCGCAACCCCTCGACGCCGTGCACCCGCAACGTCGCATCCACCACTGCCCGCTCATCCCGACCCATGCGGCAGGTGCCGATCGGATGGTAGGAGGTCTGCCCCGTGGCACGCGCATGATCGAGTAGCGCTTCGTCGTTCAGCGCCTCCGGTCCCGGTCGCGTTTCACGCACTATGTACTGTGCAAGAGCCGGCTGAGCCGCGATCTTGCGGATCATGCGCATGGCCGCCACGATGGTACGTATGTCGTGTTCCGCCGCAAGATAGTTTGCGCGGATCTCCGGTGGTTCACTGGCCTCGGGACTGCGAATATGCACTGAACCCTGCGACTCCGGACGCAGTACATAGCAACCTATCGAGAATCCTGGATACGGGTCCAGCCCCATACGATCGGCGATGGAGCGAGCACCCTCGCGTCCGCCGTAATGGCTGCTGGCCATGGATAACTGGTGCAATTGCATTTTGATGTCGGGTCGCGGCAGGTCAGGGGTGCTACGCGCGATCGCCATCGAAGTGGCCGAGGATGTGCTCATCAGCCCACGGCCCAGAAACAACCAACGCGCCCCCATCTTCGCCTTGAGCAGTGGATTGCGCAAAATGGTATTGAGCGTGGTATTCAGTTTCGTTTCAAACCCCAGCCGCACATGAAGATGGTCGCGCAGGTTCTCGCCGACGCCGGGCAGGTGATGCACCACCGCGACACCGGCCTGCTGTAGCACCGCGCTGTTACCGATGCCGGAGAGCTCCAGCAGCTGCGGGGACTGCACCGCACCGGCGCACAGCAGTACCTCGCGACGCGCCCGTACGGTTATATCCTTGCCATCCTTGCGATATACCAGACCCGCCGCACGGCGGCCTTCCATCAGCACGCGTTGTGCCAGTGCGCCCGTTTCGACCGTGAGGTTGGATCGGCCCATTGCCGGCCGCAAGTAATTGTCGCCGGTGTGACGCCGCCAGCCGTGCCGCGTGTTGTACTGAAGGTAGCTCACGCCTTCGAAACGCGGCCCGTTGTAGTCCTCGACCGCGGGCACGCCCGCTTCCTGCGCGCCCTGAATGAATCCCTGCGACAGCGCATCGCGGTCAAGATAACGTGTGATATGCATCGGTCCGTCATGCCCGCGGTAACGCGGGTCGCCCTGCGCGAAACTCTCCATGCGCTTCAAGTACGGAAGAATGTCGCTGCTGCCCCAGCCCGGATTGCCCAGCTGCGCCCAGTTATCGAGTTCGAGTGGATCGCTACGCACCCAGATCATGCCGTTTACTGCGCTGGAACCACCAAGCGCGCGCCCGCGCGGCCAAAAAATGCTGCGCCCACCCACCTTTTCATCCGGCTGCGTGGCGAAGCGCCAGATCGCACGCTCACCGGTAAGAATGTGCGCGATGCCGGCCGGGATACGTATCCACATCCAGCGATCGTCCTTGCCCGCCTCCAGCAGCAAAACACGATGCTCGCCGGAAGCGCTCAGGCGATTGGCAAGCACGCAGCCGGCCGAACCCGCGCCGACGATGATGTAGTCGAATTCAGTTGCTGTCATTGGAGGTGTCGCAGAAATTATTGAGTAAAGAGGAATACCGTCAGCCTGACGGAGGAAAATTCGTACGTCAAGTTGCAACCACGCTACTGCCGCCACGGCAGCCCGGAATTTTCATGCGGGTTTTTCATGCGGTTGACGACCTATCCCTCAGCGGATAAAGTGCTGCCTGTTAAAAATAGGGGTTGAATTTCTGGACGCACCCTACGTCTGCCCGCGCTAAATGTCTACGCACTGAATAAGGTAACAGCAGGCATCCCGTCTTGACAGCTGTGCGCGGAATGCTTCGGAGTGTTTTTTGGACAGAGCGGCAACAGACACCATCGAATGGCTACGCGATCGGCTCTTGGATACCCAGGAACCGGCTGTTGGCACGTTTTATTGCGATGAAGAAACGCTGCCCGGCGAGGAACAGCAGCGGCCTGCTTCGGTGCTGATACCTGTCATTGCGCGCGACCATCCCACGGTGCTGTTTACGGTGCGTGCGAAGCACCTCAGGAGCGGTTCCGGGCAAATCAGTTTTCCCGGCGGCAGAGCCGAGCCCGACGACCCTACGCCAGTGCACACCGCACTACGCGAAACATTTGAGGAAATCGGCCTGCCGCCTGAGCGCGTCGAAATCCTCGGTCGGCTTGCGCACTACGTCACCCGCGCCGGCCACTGCATCACCCCGGCAATCGGGCTGGTGCACCCCCCTTTGGTGCTGCTCCCGAACGATGACGAAGTCGCCGAGGTATTCGAGGTTCCGCTCGCGTTTCTGCTCGATCGCCGCAACCACCTGCGCCACTCGCACCGTTCCGACGGGCGATTGCGTCACTACTTCGCGATTACCTACGGCGACTACTACATTCGCGGCGTGACCGCTGGCTTGCTGGTCAACCTGCATCGGCGCATTACCGGCGAAGGGTATGCCTCCCCTTGAATACACGCGCCTACGCGACCGTTATCTGCACGCTGCCGTGCGTGAAAAATAGCGCACCTGCCAGTGCCGGAATTCAATGCGCATCGCCCTTCAGACAGACCCATATGGTCTTGGTAATGATATAAAGGTCGAGACGCAGCGACCAATTCCGCAAATAATCCAGGTCGTAGTTTATGCGTGATTGCATCTTGTCCAGCGTATCCGTTTCACCACGACAGCCGTTTACCTGAGCCCAGCCGGTGATGCCAGGTGATACTTTGTGACGCCGCATATAGCCTTTGATCAATGAGCGGTACAGCTCGTTGTGAGCGACCGCGTGCGGCCTAGGACCGACGATGCTCATGCGGCCCTGCAAGGCATTGAGGAACTGCGGCAACTCATCCAGTGAAAACCTTCGCAGGACAGCACCGATGGGCGTCAATCGGGGATCGTCTTGCTGTGCCTGCGGGACGGTGCTGCCATCTTCCATAACTTTCATCGAACGAAATTTGTAGACTATGATTTCGCTGCCATCGAGCCCGTAACGCCGCTGCTTGAAAATCACCGGCCCGCGCGAAGTCAGCTTAATGCAGAGCGCAATGAGCACGAGTAATGGGGAGATCAGCATCAGAATCAGCAACGAGAGCACAATATCGGTAGTGCGCTTGACTATTCCGTTAAAGCCGGTGAAAGGCGTTTCGCAAACGGCCACCACGGGAATGCCGTTAACAGAGTCCAGGCGACCCTGGATAAGGTCTGTGACAAAAGTATCAGGAACGAAATAGATGGAGCCGGTAGTGTCGCGCAGGCCATCCAGAAGCGCCAGGATGCGATGCTGCGAGGCCATCGGCAAGGACAGATAGATCACGTCAACGTGATGGGTCTTGACATACTCAGGCAGCTCCATAATCGTGCCCAGCAAGGGGGCATGCTCATCCTTACCCGTCCGGCGCTCGCTTTCGCGGTCATCGAAGAAACCCAAGGTACGCACATTGGCATAGAGATCGTCACTGAGGCGCTGCGCAAGTTCGACGCCCTGCTCATTCATGCCCGCCACCACCACGCATTGCACCGGTCCTTGCAGTCCGCGGATCATTGGCGCCGCCGCCTTCAGCAGGAAATGCGCACCGATCAAACTCAACGAAGCCACCCACCACCAGGTCAGCAAATAATGGCTCCCGAATTCAGTCAGATAACTACTCGCGTAGCCGAAGAATAAGAGCAGCCCCGATAGTGCCAGCCAACCCACCGTGATGTGCCGCAGCGCGCGCCACGGCGACATGGTGAGGCGGGCAGCGCCTGGAAATGTCAGAGAAAACACGATCAGCGACAAGATGATATCGTGCGGAGCCAGCCTTCCCTCAAACCAAAGTGCCACGGCCCACTGCGAAAACACCAGGACCAGCGGGTCCATTACGCTCTCAATCAAATTGAGAAGATGATCGCGTCCGAGTCGGGTGGCGCTGCGGAAGGTAGCAGGCGTCGATCGCGGCATGAAGGAATGTTCCGGAGATTTGCGACCCATATCACTATTTAGCGATTGCTTGAAAAAAACAATCACGCCCGTCGTTACGTATGCGCCAGCGAGGCAAAGCGGCCTTTGCAACTACACCAGGCAACTTGCAATTGCAGGCACGCTGCAATTTTACACCCACAAATCTATTTTGCATGGCAGGTAACTATCGTGGCAATGGCGTGCCCCCAGGCGCTACTGTGGTAAGGCTTTCGCGCGTTAGTTTTGGGTTTAACTTTCCCCAAAACAACCCCGCCGAAGCGGGGTGTGATGCAGTGCGGATGAGCGCGACTACGCATCTTGTTGGCGCCTGCGGTTCACCACAAAGCCCATGAGACCCAGGGCAGCGAGCATCAGCGCGTAGGTTTTGGGCTCAGTGGTCGCCGCCGTCACAGTAGCAACGTTTGCCGTGCTGTCCTTCGATGCTGCATCTGCGACGAAAATATAGCCACCGCTATCCGCAGCAACATCGTTGCTGCTAATGCGTCCGTCGAAACTCGAGGCGGATAATGTCTGAATGCCGGGATTCGAGTTGTTACCACTGCTCGCGCACAAGTCGCAGTTACCGCCATTAGCGAACCCTCCCGGCGCTGCGGGCCTTAAGGGACCCGTGCCCGCCACGAACCCATCCGCGCGACTCGAAAAAACGCTTTTTCCGAAATTTATACTCGTGTTGTAAACAAAGGCTGTGTTCGATCCACTGGCAAGGGCGAAGTTTGTTTCGGCGTAAAGCGCGATCGAAATGTTTGCCGACGGCACTGTCGCCAACGCAACGCTACTGGTAAAGATCAGCATCGCCAAGAGAATATTTTTCATTATTTTTTCTACCTTAGTGCAGATGATCCGATGCCCATGCAACATCGCCGCTTGCGTGCTGCATCCGTAGCTATCTACCGCATTGGTATTGAGCACTGTTGCCATTTTCATCACCGTTAAATCAACCTGCCCTATTAGATTCGACCTGTGCGTGCACAGGCATTTAATTCCTTTTCTACGACATGAATGATGCGCGCATACATCGCTAATCAACAGGGCCTTTGGTATCGATACCTTGGTATCGAGCGTGTGATCTGTCACATACGATTCGTGACATCTTCTGTGCAATAGAGCGCCATTCGCGTTGCGCGTTTCCCCTCTGCAGATCACGAAATTTCACTTGATACCGATACATGAATCTAGCGTACACCGAACGCTTCCAAGCGCCGCTCAGCATCTGTAAATTGTTTGTAAAAAAGTGTCAGTGCACCGGGCTGCAATTGATGACTGCAGATGCTGTCCTGAATCCATGCCGCCATCAGAAAATTCGATGAGCTGCACACAGTCCACTGCCCGCCCGACGTTAAGCGGCGACTGCCAGGGTCCGCCTGATTTTAAGTTGCGTGAATTACAATCTTCTGCATATTATTTTTTACATTAAATCAATTACTTACGCAACAAATCGATAGATGGAAAATACTCTCGTTCGGGACTGTATCAGCCGCTTTTTCCACTTGGGCTATACAGCATGTTAAAGTTTCGCAGTCACACGGCCGAACTGGATTCTCTGATACAAAACATGGAATTCTGAAAGTTTAAATGCGCCGCTCAAGCTCCCGCGTCATCCTCCGGTTGCTGATCTTGCTCGCTGCGGGTAGCCCGTGCGCGGGCGGACTCGCCGCAGGATTGCCCCCCCTTACCTCTTCCGAATACCGGTTCCACGTCGAGAAACCCGAGACCTATCGACTTACCGCAAAGGCGGTTAACCCGCCACCCGTCGACGGGCATAATCCGTCGTCCGCCCAGCTTGCGCAAAGGCCATACGCTAAACTTATCGAAGGTGCTGCACGGGAAGCTGCGCTTGATCCCGCACTGGTGCATGCGGTGATTTCAGTGGAATCTGCGTACAAGCCTGCGGCACTCTCGCCCAAGGGCGCGATCGGATTGATGCAGTTAATGCCAGCTACCGCGGCGCGCTACGGCGTACCCAATCCAAAGCTTTCGCCGGCGGTCAATATCAAGGCAGGCACACGCTATCTCAGCGATCTGATGGGGCTCTTCGACAATCGCCTCGATCTGGTACTCGCGGCCTACAATGCGGGAGAAAAAGCGGTGCTCCACTATGGTCAGCGTATCCCGCCTTATCGCGAAACCCAGCTCTACGTGCCGGCGGTACTGGATAAGTACTACGCATGGCGGGAACCGGTGCCAGTGGTTACGACCATCCCAATCCGCATCCAGTATATGGCCGGCACGGATCTCAGTCTCGAATCACTGGCCGCCGCAGGCTATCGCTGAATTATCGGTGCCGCCTCGCGGATTCGCGACCCCGCACCGCATTAGCCGCGAGCGCACGCCTATGAAATACTGCGCGATCTAAGCTAATATGCTGTAAACGTATGGCCTAACCTTGCGCAGGCAAAACCGGCCCTTGAATGATGAGGGATATCAGTCAAACTGTCAGTGGGTGGTCCGCTAGTGCCACAGTTCTACAGAACAGATGCCTCTGTCCGGGACGACGCATTTGAGGTCATGACAGCGTGGCTGGACGTGGACGCAGCGGCGCTTGGCGCAGCGGTGGCGCTGCTCTGCGCTAC
Source organism: Bordetella parapertussis (assembly GCA_945906815.1). Taxonomy (GTDB): domain Bacteria; phylum Pseudomonadota; class Gammaproteobacteria; order Burkholderiales; family SG8-41; genus UBA5216. The sequence goes on along the minus strand of CAMDRT010000001.1, from coordinate 185,030 downwards.
GGAGCGACAACGGGCGCGTCGTTTTGCGTTCGATCGCGAGCGCCGCCGCTTTATTGTTGCGCGCGCGCGGCTGCGTCAGTTACTGGCAGCAAGGCTGGGTGTGCGCCCTGAATCGGTCGAGCTGGATTACGGCGCGCACGGCAAACCTGTGCTCGCGGGAAGACACGCGGACTCGGAATTGCACTTCAACCTATCCCACTGCGAAGATGTCGCGGTATACGCCTTCACGCACCGTCGCGACATCGGCATCGATGTGGAGGCTGTTCGCGTGCTCTGCGATGCCGATGACATTGCTGCACGTTTTTTTTCCCGCCGTGAGAATCAGGCCTATCGCGCCCTCGAGGTGTGCGATAGGCCGCTGGGCTTTTTCAATTGCTGGACACGCAAAGAAGCCTTCGTCAAGGCACTCGGTGACGGGCTCTCCCACCCGCTGCATCGCTTCGACGTTTCACTTGCGCCAGGCGCTCCCGCCCGCATTCTCAGTACTGACGGCATCGCTGTAAACGATAACGAATGGACGGTGCATAGCTTTGCGCCCAGCCCCGGATTCGTCGCCGCCGTCGTCACGAAATCATTGGTGTTAGAGCCACCTATAATCCCAGGTCCAACGCGTACGGCCACGCAAACGACGCCGCTTACGCTGGTGCATAGACGAACGAGTTAAAGCATGCCAGCCAGCGAACACCCGTTAACTGAGTCCCAATCGAATGCGCTAGTGGCTCGCGCGCATGCCCGGAAGTCGTTCGCGGTAAAACGCTGTCTGCACGAGATCTTTGAAGAGCAGGTCCGCCGCACGCCTAACGCCATCGCGCTGACTTGCGAAGGCGCCTCAATGACGTACGGAGAACTCAACCGGCGCGCGAATCAGCTGGCGCACGCCGTGCGTGCCCAGGGCATCGGCGCCGAGGCACTGGTGGCACTGTACGTTGAGCGCTCCCTTGATATGGTAGTCGGCGTGCTCGGCATCCTTAAGGCCGGCGCTGCCTACCTGCCGATTGATCCCGCTTATCCCACCGAGCGCATAGACTTCATGATCAGCGACTCAGGCGTTGCGCTGATCCTGACGGATCGTGCAATGCAGGAAAGGCTGCCCGCCGCGAAGGCGCTGGTGCTGTGCATCGACAACGCGATGGCGTTGTCCGCACAACCGGACACCAATCCCGCGAGCGGCACGCGGCCGGAAGGTCTTGCGTACGTAATCTACACCTCGGGATCCACAGGTAAACCCAAGGGCTGCCTGATCGAGCACCGTAATGTAGTGCGGCTGTTCTCAGCGACGGACGCCTGGTTCGGCTTCACGGCGCAGGACGTCTGGACGTTGTTCCACTCGATTGCCTTCGATTTCACCGTCTGGGAACTATGGGGGGCCCTGTTGCACGGTGGACGACTGGTGGTCATACCCTACGATCTTAGCCGCTCACCTGAAAGATTTTATGAACTGCTGGTACGTGAACGCGTTACCGTTCTGAATCAGACGCCCTCGGCATTTCAGATGCTGATGCGAGCCGAAGAAAAAGCAGCGCAGCGCGATCTGGCTTTGCGCTACGTGATCTTCGGTGGCGAGGCCCTAGAATTTCAAAGCTTACGCCCGTGGATGACGCGACATGGCGACCGCAAGCCGCAACTCATTAACATGTACGGCATCACCGAAACCACAGTGCATGTTACCTACCGTCCTCTCTTACTCGCAGACCTCGACACGGACGTGGGCAGCGTCATCGGTGAGCCCATTCCCGACCTAGGGTTCTACATTCTCGACCCGGAACAGCGGCCAGTCGCAACGGGCACTGCGGGTGAAATCTATGTCGGCGGCGCGGGTGTGGCGCGCGGCTATCTCCAACGACCCGAGTTGAGCGCGGAAAAATTCATCGACAGCCCATGGCGCGCCGGCGACCGGCTTTACCGTAGCGGCGATCTGGCGCGCGCACGAGCGGACGGGAACATCGAGTATCTCGGTCGCATCGACCAGCAGGTGAAAATTCGCGGCTTTCGCATCGAACTCGGGGAAATCCAGTCGCAACTTGCGCGCCATCCGAGCGTGCGTTCGGCGGTGGTGGTAGCCCGCGACGACAAAGGCGAGAAACGGCTGATCGCCTATGTAGTGCCGCAGAATGGACCAGCGCCCGCGCCGTCGGCGCTGCGCGAACATCTGGCCACGGTGCTTCCCGAGTACATGCTCCCCACACGTTTTGTGAACATCACGAACCTACCGCTCACCGCAAACGGCAAGATCGACCAGCACGCCCTGCCAGCGCTGTCGCGGGATAGACCCGAACTGGAACAATCCTACGTAGCACCGCGCACCGCGGCCGAAGCGCACATCTGCGCTACCTTCGTCGAACTACTCGAAGTCGAGCCGGTCGGCATTGGTGACAATTTTTTCCATCTCGGCGGCACATCGCTGTTGTCCATCCGCGCCCTTTCACTGCTGCGTGAACGCCACAGCCTGGACATCCCGGTAGCGCGTTTTTTCCAAGGCCCAACTGCACTAGAACTAGCGCGCTTCCTCGACGGCGGCCACACCGAACCCAGCCGTCACCAGCGCCAAGCCGCACGCCGAAACGGGACTGCCGCACGCGGCGGCATCGCCATCGTTGGCATGGCCGGCCGCTTCCCGGGTGCTGGCGATATCGAAACATTCTGGGCCAACCTTTGTGGCGGCATCGAGTCGTTGCGCAACTTTAGCGAAGGCGATCTGCACAGCAGCGTCAGTACGGTGGAGCGCAGCGACCCAGCCTATGTGAGAGTACGCGGTGTACTCGATGGCTTTGACCAGTTCGATGCTGGCTTCTTCGGGATCACGCCCAAGGAAGCCGAGATGATGGATCCGCAGCAGCGGATATTCCTTGAAATCTCCTGGGAAGCTCTCGAGCATGCGGGCTATCCGCCCGCTTCGTACCATGGGGCCATCGCCGTGTTCGCCGGGATGTACGGAAACACCTACCTCACCAAGCATCTCGCAACCCGCCCTGACCTCATCGAGCGAACAGGCGCGCTGCACACGCTGATCCTGAATGAAAAGGATTTCATCGCCACCCGCGTCGCCCATAAGCTCGACCTCACCGGCCCCGCGATCAGCGTGCATACAGCCTGCTCGACCTCGCTGGTGGCGATCTGCCAAGCGGTGCAGAGCCTGCGCAGCGGAGAAAGCGACATGGCGCTAGCCGGCGGGGCCTCAATGACCTGCCCGCCCGCGAGCGGATACGTTTACCAGGAAGGTGGAATGCTGTCCGTCGATGGGCACACACGGAGCTTTGATGCGAAAGCGACCGGTACCGTGTTCAGCGACGGAGCGGGCGTCGTGCTGTTGCGCCGTATCGAGGACGCGCAGGCTGCGGGCGATACTATCTATGCCGTTATTCGTGGCGCGGCGAGCAACAATGATGGCGGGCGCCGCGCGAGCTTCACCGCTCCCAGCGTCGACGGGCAGACAGCCGTAATCGCAATGGCGCAGGAAAACGCGGGCGTTGACGCGCGGTCGATCTCCTATATTGAGACGCACGGCACGGCAACGCCGCTCGGCGATCCGATTGAGATAGAAGCGCTGACACAGGCGTTCCGGCGACATACCGAGGACCAGCAGTTTTGTGGAATCGGTTCGCTCAAGAGCAATGTCGGCCACCTGGTTGCGGCGGCCGGTGTCGCCGGCGTCATCAAGACCGCGCTGGCGCTACACAATAAGCGCATTCCTCCCAGCTTGCACTTTGAATCTCCAAATCCGAAACTCGACCTGGCGAACAGCCCATTCTTTGTCGCCGAGCGACTCACCGACTGGCCTTTGGGAGCGACCGTGCGCCGCGCAGGCGTCAGTTCCTTCGGCGTCGGTGGCACCAATGCCCACGTAGTGCTCGAAGAGGCGCCACAGCCCGAGCTCTCCAGCCCGTCGCGGCCGCACCAGTTGCTAGTACTCTCCGCCCGCTCTGCTGCAGCACTGGAGCGTGCGACGGCAAATCTTGCCGGGCATCTCGAAGCGCATCCCCAAATCAATCTCGCCGACGCAGCCTACACGCTGCAAGTAGGCCGCAAGGCCTACGCGCACCGCCGTGCGCTGGTGGTCAGCGATACGCAGAATGCGCTCGCGCTGCTGCGGGCGGGCGATGTGCTGCGGGTAACCACCCGCGCGGCAGGCAGCGCAGCGCCGCAGGTGGCGTTCATGTTTCCCGGTCAGGGTGCCCAGTACGTGGCCATGGGCCAGACGCTGTACCGTGACGACGCGGTGTTCCGCGCGATCGTGGACCATTGCGCCGAAGTGCTTAAAGCGCACGCCGGATTCGATCTGCGCGCGGCGCTCTACGAGACTGCAGATGCCGACGCCGCGAGCGCAGCGCTGCAGGCGACGTCCCTTACACAACCGGCGCTGTTCACCATCGAATACGCGCTGGCGCAACTGTGGCTCGGCCTCGGCGTGCATCCCACCGCGCTCATCGGGCATAGCGTCGGGGAATTCGTGGCCGCGACGCTGGCCGGCGTATTCTCACTGGAAGACGCGCTGCGCCTGGTCGCGACGCGCGGCCGGCTGATGCAGGACCTGCCGCGCGGGTCGATGCTGTCGGTGCGTCTGCCAGCGCTCAAACTCGCGGAACGGCTCACCACGAATTTGGTGATCGCATCGGACAACGGCCCGCAACTCGCGGTCGCCGCAGGGCCCACCGAAGAAGTGATCGCATTACAGGCGACACTCGAAGGCGAAGGTATTGCTTGCCGCCTGCTACAGACTTCACACGCATTCCACTCCGCCATGATGGACCCGGTACTCGCGCCGTTTGGCGAAGTGCTCAGGCGTATCAAACTGTCCACGCCCGCGATCCCTGTGGTGTCAACGGTCACCGGCACCTGGATGACGCCCGAGCAGGCGCTCGACCCACAGTACTGGACGCAACAATTGCGGCAGACCGTGCGTTTCGCGCCCGCGGTGCGCACGCTACTCGAGAATAAAGCATGGCTGCTGCTTGAAGTGGGTCCGCGCGCGACCCTGGGCACACTGGCGCGGCAGCAGGCGGCATCGCTCAAACCCGTAGTCATTGCCTCGCTCTGCGATGCGCCCGAGAACGAATGGGATGCCCTGCTGCAGAGCGTGGGTCAGGTATGGAGCGCCGGCGTAGCGATAGACTGGACAGCCTTTTCAGGCGATCAGCGGCGCCGCCGGATACCCCTGCCCACCTATCCGTTCGAGCGCCAGCGCTACTGGGTCGAGCCCCTCGCCGGCGCACCGGTCACAGTGCCGGCGCTGCCCGTTGCCGACGCCCTCACTGCCAGCGTCGAGGCCGCCGCTTTCCCCGCTGCGCTCTCGTATCCTCTAATCCCCGAGGTGCCTTCGATGAACCCGACCGCTACCTCCGCTTCCGTTACCGACCGCAAGGGGCGCCTGCTCTCCCGGCTGCGCGTGATGTTCGAGGAAGTATCCGGCGTCGAGATGGATGACGTGGAGAGCGCGGCCACCTTCCTCGAACTCGGCCTCGACTCGCTCGCGCTGACGCAGGTCGCGTTGCAGTTGCAGAAAACGTTCGGGATTAAGGTTACCTTCCGGCAGTTGATGCAGGATTTCCCCAACCTCGACAAGCTGGCCGCCTATATGGACGGTCAGATACCTCCCGAAGCCGCAGCGGCTGCCGCAGTGCCGCCTGCCGTGGCAGCATCGCCCGCAGCTCAGCGCATCGCGCACTCCGCGGCGGTCGCCGGCGCGCCCTCGAGTTATTTGAAGCAGGTCGTCGATACCCAACTTCAGCTTATGGCGCAGCAGCTGGCACTGTTAGGCGGCGCGCCGCTGGCACCTTCCGCCGCGAGCCCTGCCGCCATCGTAGCTACGCCCGTCCTGCCCCGTACCCTTGCTATAGATCCGCTCGGGGGGGCGCCCGCAGCGCAGGACGAAGAGACAGCAAGCGGGCCAGTCCAGTACGATGTCAAAAAAGCCTTCGGTGCGATCGCCCGCATACAAGCGCAGACTACCGAAAGCCTGACGCCAGTCCAACGCACCCGACTGGATGCCTTCATCCGCCGCTACAACGCGAAGACCCAAGGATCGAAAAAATTCACCCAGGACAACCGGCGGATCATGGCCGACCCGCGGGCGGTCACAGGCTTCAAACCGGCGATCAAGGAACTGGTCTATCCGATCGTAGTCGACCGCTCCAAAGGCTCGCACTTGTGGGACATCGACGGCAACGAGTACGTCGATGTCCTCTGCGGCTTCGGACCCTGTATGTTCGGCTGGCAACCCGAATTTGTCATCAAGGCGCTGCAGGCGCAGATGGAGAGGGGATTCGAAACCGGCCCGCAACACCCGTTGCAGGCTATCGTAGCGCAGCAGATTTGTGACATGACGGGTTTCGAGCGTGCCGCGTTCTGCAATACCGGTTCCGAGGCAGTGATGGGCTGCATGCGCGTTGCCCGCACAGTGACCGGACGCAACCTGATTGCCATCTTCAGCGGTTCCTACCACGGCATATTCGACGAAGTCATCGTGCGCGGCACCCGCAAACTGCGCTCCGTTCCGGCTGCGCCGGGCATCATGCCGTCGGCTACGCAGAATGTGCTGGTACTCGACTATGGCACGCCGCAGTCGCTGGAAATTCTCAAGTCTCGCGCCGACGAACTGGCGGCCATCATGGTGGAGCCGGTACAAAGCCGCCGCCCCGATTTCCAGCCGCGCGAGTTCCTGCACGAGCTGCGCGCGCTCACCGAGCAATCCGGTTCCCTTTACATCTTCGATGAAGTGGTGACTGGTTTTCGCAGTTGCCCCGGTGGCGCGCAGGAATTTTTCGGTCTCCAGGCAGACCTCGCCTCGTACGGCAAGGTTATCGGGGGCGGGCTGCCGATCGGCGTGGTCGCAGGCAAGGCAAAATTCATGGACGCGCTGGACGGCGGCTTCTGGCAATACGGCGACGACTCGACGCCACCGGTGGGAGTGACCTACTTTGCCGGTACCTTCGTGCGCCATCCGCTGGCCCTGGCGGCGGCGCACGCGGTGCTCACTTATCTGAAGCAGCAGGGACCCGAACTGCAGCGCAACCTGAATCAGCGTACAGCACACTTCGTCGCCGACCTGAACGCGTTCGCGGCCCGGGTCAACGCACCGATCAAGGTGACAACCTTTTCCTCGCTGTGGCGCGCCGTCTGGGAAAGCGACCAGCCCTTCGGTGATCTGCTGTGCTTCATGATGCGGGATCGCGGCGTGCATCTCTACGACGGCTTTCCGTGTTTTTTTACTACCGCCCACACCGAGGCGGACTTTGCCCATATTACGAAGGCGTTCAAGGAAAGCCTGGTTGAACTTCAGGAAGGCGGCTTCATCCCGGGCCGCCGCCCTGCCAACCGCAGCGTAGCGCTGGATCCGAATGCGCCGCCGGCACCCGGCGCACGTCTCGGGCGCGATCAGGACGGCAATCCCGCGTGGTTCCTCCCCAATCCGGACAAACCTGGAAAGTTTATGCGGCTGGAGGCATGACTTTGAACGCTGGCGGGAACGTCGAACTCACCCCGGTCGACTACGACCCGTTTGCCGGTGCGGCGCTCGCTCGCGTCGTTCCGACCACGGAACCTCAGCGCGAGGTGTGGCTGGCGGATCAGCTGGGTCGCGAAGCCTCGCTGGCCTACAACGAGTCGATCTCACTGCGCTTCTCGGGCGACCTGAAACTGGACGCCCTGCACGGGGCCTTGCAGGATCTGGTCCAGCGCCACGAATCGCTGCGCACCACCATCAGCAGCAACGGCGAAGAACTGTATATTGCCGCTGATTTGGCGCTGAGTGTCCCGCTGACAGATCACAGCGCCATCGGCGCACCCGACGGACCCCAACAGGACATGGCCATCGCCGCCGCGCGACGACGCGCGGTGGAGACTGCCTTCGATCTTGAGCGCGGCCCACTGTTGCGGGCCGAGATCCACAAGCTCCGGCCCGACCATCATCTGCTGATTATTACGGCGCACCACATCGTGTGCGACGGCTGGTCCTTCGGCGTGATGCTGCGTGAGCTCGCCTCGCTCTACGCTGGCCGCGCCGCCGCGCCCGCAACCGGCCTTGCGCCCGCGGCTTCGTTTGGCGACTACGCGCTGGCACACCATGCCGCCGAAGGCGGCACGCAGTCCGTCACCGACGAAGCCTACTGGCTTTCCCGGTTCCCCGGCGTTATCTCTACGCTGGATCTACCCACAGATCGCGCCCGCTCGGCGTGGCGCACCTTCACCTCGCGGCGCGAAGACTATGTGCTTGATGCCGCTCTCGTCGCGGCATTGCGAACAACGGGATCACGCCACAGCGCGAGCCTGTTCGCGACCCTGCTGAGCGGCTTTGCGGCCATGCTGCAAAGAATCGCCGGCACCGATGACGTGGTGGTGGGTGTCCCTGCTGCCGGACAGTCGCTAGGCGGCCACGACAACCTGATCGGCCACTGCGTCAACCTGCTGCCACTACGACTGGCGATCGATGCCGCCACGCCGATGAAGGCCCTGATTGCTGCGACCCAGACCGCGGTGCTCGACGCTTACGAGCATCAGGCCTACACCTTCGGCACACTGCTGAAAAAACTTGCCATGGGGCGGGATCCGAGCCGGCTGCCACTGGTCAGCGTGATATTCAATCTGGATCAGGCTGTGGATGCCGACACGCTCGGGTTCCCCGGACTGAAAGCCGAGTTTGCGAGCAATCCGCGCAGTTACGAGAATTTTGAACTTTTCGTCAACGCCGTGCAGCGCCAGGGCGCACTGCACCTCGAGTGTCAGTACAACGCCAACCTGTTCGACGGCGCAACCGTCCGCCGCTGGCTGGGTTGTTACGAAACGCTGCTACGTGCGGCGTGTAGCGCAGCGGACACAGCGCTGGGTCAGCTCGCTGTGGTGAGCGATGAAGACCGACGCCTGCTGGCAAGCTGGAATCAGACCTCGCGCGCGTTTTCCAGGACCGCGCTGGTGCACGAATTGACCGAGGCGCAGGCCACTCGCGCGCCCGCACGCACGGCGGTCACTAGTCAGGACAGCGCCCTGTCGTATGGCGCCCTCGACGCCCGCGCCAACCGCATCGCGCACTGCCTGCGCGCACGCGGCGTGCGCCGCGGCATGCGGGTCGGACTGCACCTGGATCGCCAGCCGGACATGATCGCCGCGGCGCTGGCCGTGCTGAAAACGGGCGCCGCGTACGTGCCGCTGGATCCCTCGTATCCGTACGAGCGCCTGGCCTTCATGGCGCAGGACGCCGAATTATCCGTGCTGGTGACCGCAGCGGCACAGGCATCTGCACTGGCCTGGCCGCGCGAGCGTAGCCTCTACCTCGACACCGACCAGGCCGAGATCAACGCGCAACCGGCTGAGCGCCTGCCACGCGACCACGCTGCTGCCACGCCAGAAGACCCCGCTTATGTGATCTACACCTCAGGCTCGACGGGCAAACCAAAAGGGGTGCAGGTACCACACCGCGCGGTGGTCAATTTTCTGGAATCGATGGCACGCGAGCCGGGGCTGTGCGAGAGCGACCGCTGGGTCGCCGTCACCACGCTGTCGTTCGATATCGCGGTCAACGAAATTTTCCTGCCGCTTGCTGTAGGTGCGCAGATCGTGCTGGCCGCACACACCGACACCATGGATGGCACCGTCCTCAGCCAACTCATAGCACGCAGCCGCGCTACAGTGATGCAGGCTACACCGGCCACCTGGCGACTGCTGATCGAGGCAGGCTGGCGCGGCGAGCGTCAATTTAAAGCACTGTGCGGCGGCGAAGCGCTGGGTAGCGACCTCGCAGCGCAGTTGCTTGAAAGAACGGGCTCGCTGTGGAACATGTACGGGCCCACTGAAACCACGGTGTGGTCGACCTGCCTGCATCTCACCGAGCTGGGGTCGGGCATCAGCATCGGGCGTCCGATCGCAAATACCTCGGTGTGGATACTCGACCAGCAATTGCAACTGTGTCCGATCGGTGTGCCCGGCGAAATCTGCATCGGTGGCGACGGCGTGACGCTGGGCTACCTGAACCGGCCTGAACTCAACGCCGAGCGTTTTATCGCCGACCCGTTTTACGCTGCGCCCGGCGCCCGGCTCTACCGCACTGGTGACCGCGGGCGCTGGATCGCAAGTGGCCTGCTCGAGCATCTGGGACGGCTCGACTTCCAGGTCAAGGTACGCGGCTACCGCATCGAACTGGGAGAGATCGAGGTCAGCCTGACCGCGCACAACGACGTGGCACACGCCGTCGTCATCGCGCGCGAGGACCGTGCGGGCGACGTGCGCCTGGTCGCCTATCTCGTGGCGCGAGCGGGTGCCCGCTGCGCAGACGACACGCTCAGAGTGCACCTGAAATCCGCGCTGCCGGATTACATGATCCCGCAGCACTTTGTCACACTGCCCACCATGCCGTTGCTGCCCAACGGCAAAGTCGATCGTCAATCGTTGCCGGCGCCGGACATGCCGGCGAAAACGGCGTCCGCCTTTGTCGCGCCGCGCAGCGCAGTGGAAAAGGCTGTGGCGGCCGAAATGGAAGCCTCGCTCGGCATGCCCGGGGTCAGCCTTCACGACGATTTCTTCGCGCTTGGTGGACACTCGCTGCTGGCCGTGCAACTCACCGCGCGCCTGAACCGGAAATTTAATTCCCATCTATCGATCTGGACCCTGTTCGAGGCGCCAACCGTAGCGCGCCTTGCCGAACTTCTGAGCCACCAGAAACCGCAGGATTTGGTGGTCATGATACGGCCAGGGGGCAGCAAGCCGCCGCTGTTTCTGGTGCATGACGGGTTAGGAGAAACGCTCCTCTATGGAAGCCTCGTACATACGTTGCGCGACGACCGTCCCGTATATGTCCTTGAGCCGCACGCCGCCCACGGCTTTGCTGTGCTGCATACCCGCATCACGGACATGGCGGCACACTACATCACACGAATTCGCACGGTTCAAGCGCAAGGTCCGTACTACCTTGGCGGCCTTTGCGCCGGTGGCGTAATCGCTTTCGAAATGGCCCGGCAACTGCAACAACAAGGGCAGCCCGTGGGTATGGTAGCCTTGTTCGAAGCCGCCGATGAGCGCACGCCATTGCAGGCCAAGCCTGCTGTCGATAAGCGCCTGCACCGATTTACCCATGCCTTCAAGCGCAATCCGTCGCAGCCCTGGGCGTCATTTCTTGACGCTAGTGTGAGGGTTGCTAGCGCGAAGATCAGCGGATTTTTTGTTTTCGAAATACACCGCCGCGTCGACCTCATCCGCGTATGGCTATTGCGCCTGTGCCTGGACAAGCACATCAAGCCGCCAGCAATACTGCGGAGCCTGTCGGCGCAAAGAATCATCGAATACGCACACCGTGACTATACCCATGGCGTCCCGTTTCAGGGTACAGTCACCCTGTTTCGTGCGACCACGGGAACCGGCGATGCCGCCGATGAACCCTTCATCGACATTTTCCGTGATCCCTTGTTCGGTTGGGCGCAGCATGTGCAGGGGAACGTCGTGACCATCGATAGTCCAGGCGGACACTTCAGCATGCTGAAGCAACCCCACGTCGCAGTGCTGGCGGCGCGGATGCAGGCGTGTCTGGACGCTCGGTTATGAATACGAGGTCTGCAGCGTAATGGCGAATGACAGCATCCTCGGTGTACATTCGGCGCGTTTGAAACACGCATGGTCACAGCGCAAGGAAACCGCGGGCGCGATACTTTATTGGCTGGGGATTGCCCACGGCTATTCGGCGCTGACACGACCCAGCGGCGCGATCATCCTCATGTATCACAGTGTAGCGCCCGACGCGTTGACGGCATTCATCGACCCGCCCAATCGCGTGGCACCGCGGTTGTTCGAAAGGCAAATGGCGTTCCTGCAACGGCACCGGCGGGTGGTGTCACTGTCAGCGCTGTTGGCGCAGCTCGAAGCAGGTGAGTCACCTGCTGGCGGCACCGTGTGTATCACTTTCGATGACGGCTATCGCGATGTGCTGACGACAGCGGCGCCGATCCTCGAACGCTATGGACTGCCGGCCACGATGTTCGTGCTCACCGGGCACATCGATCGCACGGAGACGATGTGGGCAGACGCACTACATCGGATGTTTGCGCAGCGCACCGCCGCCACGCTGCGCCTGCCTGCCATCGGTTTGGCCGCGGACATCGCTGACAGCCGGCAGCACGCGGCAGCACGCAGCGTGCTGGACAAGCATTTGCTGGAGGCGAGCTACGCCGAACGGTGCGCCGTATTGAACGAAGTCGAACGGCAACTCAAGCCCGGCGGTACCGCGCCACGCCTGACTATGAATTGGGATGAACTGCGCGAACTGGCGCGCCGTTTCCCCCGCTTTGAGATCGGCGGTCACTCACGCAACCATATCGACTTGCACCGGCATCGCGGCGAAGTGGCACGCGCCGAAATCGCCGGCTGCGCCGAGGACCTGCGGCGCGAATTGGGGCGTGAGCCGCAGCACTTCGCGTTCCCCTACCAGCGCTGGTGCGAGGAGACCCGGTCCTTGGTACGCGAGACGGGCTGGCGTTCCGCCCTGGGAAAGAGCAAAGACTACCGCATAGGCTTGTCCAGCGACCGTTATGTCATGGCACGCGCCGAAACGCCCATGTCGATGACCGCTTTACGTTTTCGCACCAGCGCGGGCTTCCCCGGCGCGCTCGCATTATTGGGAATGCACTGAGATGAGCAGCAACGACGTCAGGCGACCCGTCACCGCAGTCATCGTCACCTACCGCTCTGCGCACACGGTGCTGGACACCCTGGCGGCCGCACGACGCTGCCATGACGCGCAGTTGCTCGATTGCATAGTCGTGGATAACGGCAGCGATGACGGCACACTCGGATTGCTGAGCCGTGATTTGGAATGGGCCAGCACCATACTGACGGGACGCAACAACGGTTTTGGGCGCGGCTGCAACATCGGACTCAACCACGTCACCAGTCCGTACACCATTTTCATCAATCCGGACGCTGCGGTCGAACCCGACGCACTGCGCACCATGATGAACTTCATGCAAGCGAACCCGCAGGTCGGGATCGTCGGGCCTGCCACCATCACCGGCAGCGACCATGGGCTGCAGGGAACCGGTGCGCATCCAACGCCCGCTTCAATATTGCGCGCGGCCATCCCGTTTCGGCACGACCCCTGGACTATCATCGTGCCAGGCGCTGCGCCGTTTCGTACGGGCTGGGTGTGCGGGGCGGTGTTTATGATGCGAACAGAATTGATGAAACGGCTGGGCGGTTTCGATCCGCGGTTCTTTATGTACTGGGAGGAAACCGATGTATGCAAGCGCAGCGATGATCTGGGATTCGAAACCTGGGCAGTGGGCACCGCGGTGGCCAGCCATCATGGCGGCGCCAGTTCCGTCGACGACGACACGCGCATCTTCGGTTGCATCGGCCAGCATTTCTACCAGAGCCGCCGCTACTACATGCTCAAACACCACGGCTGGCTGGCAGCAACCATCGCCGAAATCGGCGAGATCGCCTTGCTGGGTCTGGGTGCGCTCTATGATGTCATCCGAGGCCGCAGCCTGTCCAGAATTCGTCCGCGTTTGCAGGCCACGCTGCTGAGCCAACCACAGCGGCTGTGAGCACGGTCAGTCACGCCATAATGCCTTGCACTGATATTTATTTTTTACAATAAAAACAATTTGTTACGTTAATTTAACCCTTCTTCCCTAGTTACTAAAACACACTCACTCCCGCGCATCCCCATGCACAACACCTTCATCACCAAGGATTTCGACTGGGGCTTTGCCGGTGGCGCGCGGCCCGTGTCCTACGCCAACCGCCTGCTGCGCCTATTCGGCAGCAAGCTAGTGGTGCGCGGTTTCGGCTCCTCTGGCGCGATGAGCAACATCGAGCAGCGTATCAATTTTTATCACCTGGTCAGCCAAGTGCTCGCGTACCAGGTGCCGGGCGATTTCATCGAAGTGGGAACGTTCACCGGTTCAAGCGCTGTGCTCATCACACGCGTACTCGCGGGCGAAGCCACCACACCGCGCACCCTGCACGTGTACGATTCCTTCATTGCGAACTGGGGCGAGCCCAATCCACGTGGCCGCCTCGAAGCCCATTTCCGCGAGCGCAAGCTAATGCTCCCGGCCATTCATCAGGGCCTGTATTCCGAGACCATTCCTGCGCAACTGCCGCAGCAGATCGCATTCATGAACATAGACTGCGGTTTTGGCGGCGATCCGAGGCAGCACGCCGACACCATCGCTTCAGTGCTTGAAGCCGTCTACCCGAGACTTGCCCAAGGTGCCGTGGTGTCGCTCATCGACTATTGGGACGCCGCCGAGAGCGCCGAAGTGATAAACGTCAATCCGGGTGTACATCCCGGTTGCACGCGTTTCCTTGCGGGCAAGCCCGAGCGGGTCTCCGTCCTCTACGCCGCCGAATATCTGCACGCTTATTTTCGCAAGCTCTGAGTGCTCACGCGTCGCGCGTGCCCTCACTTACGCCGCCGCATTGCTGGCACGGTATCATCTGTTCACGGCAAATTTTCCGTGGCCCACCGTTGCCAGCGCCAGGTGTCGGCACACATGGCATCCATGCCCAACTGCGCCTGCCAGCCCAGCAGCGCGCAGGCTAATGCAGGATCGGCAAAATATTGCGCGAGATCACCCGCCCTGCGACCGACCACGCGATAGGGTATCGCCCTGCCGCTGGCGGCGGCAAACGCCTGCACCATCTCCAGCACACTGTAGCCGCGTCCGGTACCGAGATTGACGGTCAGCACACCGGCGTGTGCGTGCAACGCGGCAAGCGCGGCGACATGGCCGCGCGCGAGATCAACCACATGCAGGTAATCGCGTATACCGGTGCCGTCGGGTGTAGGGTAATCATTGCCGTACACAGGAAGTTCCTGCAGTTTTCCCATCGCCACCTGTGCGATGTAAGGCATCAGGTTGTTGGGGATGCCGTTAGGATCTTCACCAATCAACCCCGAAGGATGCGCGCCCACCGGATTAAAATAACGCAGCAGGGCGATGCGCGCTGCGGGATCGGCCCGCGCCATATCGCGCAGGATGTCTTCGATCATCATCTTGGTGCGGCCATAAGGATGGACCGGCGCCGACGGCAAACCCTCGACGAACTGCACTGACGGCGGCTCACCATACACCGTCGCCGACGACGAAAACACCATCGTCTTCAATCCCGCTTGCTGCAGGCTCTCGAACAACGCCACACTGCCGCCTACATTGTTGGCGTAATACAGCAGCGGATGCGCCACCGATTCCCCGACTGCCTTCAGGCCCGCAAAGTGCATCACCGCATCGAAACGATGCTGGGATAACATGTGGCGTAGCGCGGCACGATCAGCAATATCAACCAGCGCAAACCCCGGCCGCCTGCCGGCAATGCGTTCGATGCGGTCGAGCACCGACGCCTTGCTGTTACAAAGATTGTCGATAATAAATACATCGTGGCCCTCCGCCATCAGTTCGACCACCGTGTGGGAGCCGATGTAGCCGGTGCCGCCAGTAACCAGGATACGAGGCATCAGTGCAGCGTGAAACGTGAATGGGGAATCGGAGATCGCCGAGGATAGCTCATATTTTGATGCCCCTGTCCCTGCACACCGGAGAGCCGTTTTCCTAAGCGAAAATCTCGGCCATGCACAACTGCAGGCAACTGTCCCATTGCGGCATTTGCAGTGCATAACGCTCAGCCAGCCTGCTGCCGCAGAGCCGCGAATTGGCGGGCCGCGCGGCAGGCAACGGATATTCGGCGGTAGTGATCGGCATCACCGCACGACACATCGAGGCTGCGCCATGCACCTGCGCGGCGCTGACAATTGCGCTGGCAAAACCGTGCCAGCTGGTCACGCCCGCGGCGGTGAGGTTGAAGGTGGCGCTGTCGAACGCGCCATTTTTGCGGCGCGCGAGATCCTGCTGCAACGCCAAGGCAGTGACCTCAGCGATCAGCCGCGCCCACGTAGGCGCGCCGAACTGGTCGGCCACGATCCGCAATTCCGCGCGCTCGCCGCTCAGGCGCAGGATGGTCCTGAGGAAATTTTTCCCGCGCGCAGCGTACACCCAACTGGTGCGCAAGATCAGATGATCCGCACCAGAGCTACGCACGGCTTGCTCGCCCGCCAGCTTGCTGCGACCATAAGCGCTGCTGGGGTTAGGCGTATCCGTTTCGGAGTAAGCCCCCGCCTTGGTGCCGTCAAATACGTAATCTGTCGAGTAATGCACCAGCAATGCGCCATGACGACGCGCGGCAGTTGCCAACACACCGGGTGCTTCGGCATTTACTGCCATCGCCAGGTTGACTTCCTGTTCCGCTTGGTCGACCGCGGTGTAAGCGGCAGCATTGACGATCACATCCGGCCGAGTGGCGTCAACCAGCGCAGTCAACTGGTGCGGACGCGCCAGATCACAAAGAGGGCGTTCAGGAACAAGCACCCGCCCCAAGGGCATGAGCGTGCGCGCGAGCTCCCAGCCGACCTGGCCATTCGAACCCAGCAGTAGGATGCTTAACATCAGTTAATCCGTCAGTGATAGTTCGTGTCTCGATGCTGGTGACAAATCCACAGGCAAATATTCTGCACAGCAATAGCGGATTACCCGGCGCACCGGTTTTTGCACAGAGGTCATCAGCAATTTCTTGCGTTGTTGCTGCTGCTCCCCGTACAACAAGGTCAGCAGTCCCACCACAGCACTGTCCACGTAAGTAACGCCGCCCATGTCCAGCCGCACATCCTTTCCGGCCCGCACGGCGCTGGCGAAACAAGCCCGCAATGGCATGATATTGCGCTGCGTCCAAGCGCCCCGCAGTTGCACCACGCAGTGTAATCCTTCCGCGCTCATTTGCGCTGTAGCCGTTTGCAACTCGGCAGCACCCGGTTGGTTGTGGCGCAAGTACCATACATAGGGGATGATGCGGGTCACCAGTAGCAGGAGCAAAGCCCATCCATCCGCGCAATAGCGGCGCCACAGCGCGGGCTCTTCCTTGATCCGCCATAACCATTCCAGCCCGATATTCTGCATCCATGCCGGCGCCCTGTGGACCCGCCCTGCCACGAAGTTCACCACCGCCCCGAGGTGGCTGATCACCGGTACCGTGATGCGCGCACGGTTGTGTTCAATCCAGGCCTGGCCTTTCCTGGCCCCCAGCGCCACCAGCAGAAAATCGGCGCCACTGGCGTTGATGCGTTGGATGAGCTCGTCGCGGCTCATGTCGGCAACTGAGCCAAAGCCCGGCGAGTCATACCCCGCTCCGGTTAGGCCACCGCCTTCCTGCTGCAGCCGGTGGCATGCGGCTTGGGCTGCGCCATCGGGCCCGCCGAAGAAATAAACCGACAACGGCTTGCCGCAAGCGCCGCGCAACGTTTCGAACAAGGTGGAACCTGGCACACGTTCCCGAATCGGGATCCCCAGCCAGCGCGCAATCCACACCAACGGCATGCCATCGGCAACCACCAGGTTGCTATGGATCACCGAATCACGAAATGCGCCATCGCTACGGCAGTCGATGGCGAAATTCAGGTTTGGGGTCGACAGCAAGCAAGGGGTGCGCTGCGCGGCCGCGTCGCGAACCTGACGCACGGCGCCCGCCATATCGACGGCATCGAACGGCAGCCCCAGTATGCAGTACACCTCGCGCTGAAAATTTACCACGCTCTAGTTCCCGTCGCGCCTTGAGCGCACCCACTGCGCCTGCCGCTGCACCAGGAACTTCAAATACAACGGCACTTTCCACAGCACATAAAACGGCACACACGCGAGCTCAGCCAGAGAAATGACCCGCCGCGCATAACGTCCCCAGCACAACATGACTGAAAATATCATCAAAAACAAAGAGATACCTGAAATCCCCAGTGGCAGAGCCGATGCCGTCACGCTGTAAACCACTGCGCTAGCGGCGAACACTGCTAACACCAGCAGCAGCAGCAGCGCCAGCGGTGGTATGCATAGGTCGAGCGCGAGTGCGAGAAGATTGCGGTCGCGACGGTGCAGCGCTTCGAGGAACAATCGCGGCGCGGCGCTCAGGATCACGCTGAGGTGACCGTGCTCCCACCGTGTCCGCTGGCTGGCCAGCCCCTCTGCCGTTGCGGGAAAAGTGCTGGTGACCCGCGCCTCTGGGCAGAACAGCGCCGGCACGCCCGAGCGTGCAACATCGATGCCGAGATTGAGATCTTCGACGATGTGCCCGCTCGCCAGTGCCGCGCGGCTAATGACTGCCCACGGAAACGCCATGCCCGTGCCCATGAGTTGGCAGGGCAATTCCAGGCGCTGCAGTCCCAGCGGGCGCACCTGGTTTTTAACCAGCCATGCAAAGGCGGCAATCCGCGTGCGCAGTCCTGCGCCCGTGGGCGATTGCATGAGATTCAGTCCCTGCACTGGCCGGCCACTCGCTATGCACAAACGGGCCAGGCGTTCAATCGCCCCGCCATCGATCACGCAGTCGGCATCGATGATCAGCACCACCTCAGGTGGCTGCTGCTCAAGCCGGCGCACGCCAAAATCCAGTGCGTAGCCCTTGCCGCGATGTCCCGGGTCGGATCGCTGATGCACCTCTGCGCCAGTCTCGGCGGCAATCTGCGCCGTATGGTCGGTACAGTTGTCGGCCACAACGAGCAGCCGGTCGCCGGTTACAAGTTGCGGTACGAGCGCGCGCAGCGTAGCAGCAATTACCCATGCTTCGTCATGCGCCGGAATCAAGACTGCCACCGTAGGACGCCGGCCACCAGGCATTGCGCGCGGACGATACGCGGGCATCGCCATCAGCACCTGCACCATCAACACCAACACCGGCACTGAGATCACCGCCGCCAGCAAACACAGCACTATCTCGATCACCGTCATCGATGCCATGGATTATCCATCGGCCATTACTCCAGCCGCAGCCTGACGCAACAAGCCCGCCAGCTTGG
Organism: Bordetella parapertussis; assembly: GCA_945906815.1. Taxonomy (GTDB): domain Bacteria; phylum Pseudomonadota; class Gammaproteobacteria; order Burkholderiales; family SG8-41; genus UBA5216. The sequence goes on along the minus strand of CAMDRT010000001.1, from coordinate 166,216 downwards.
CCGCTTCGATGTCGATCGAATGGCGCTCAAGCACCCGCGCATGGGCGGCTTCACCCATGCGTTGCAACGCTGCTGCTGGACACGACAGGCACTCCGCCATCGCGCCGGCCAGTGCGTCGATATCTCCCGCCGGGAACAGCCACCCATTCACACCGTGAATAACCAGTTCCGGTATGCCAGCGACGTAAGTCGTCAGCACCGGCCGGCGCAGCGCCATAGCCTCCATGATGACCACCGGCAGGCCTTCGGCGAAGCTGGGCAGCACCAGCCCGCGCGCGGCAAGGATTTCTTCGCGCACCCGTTCACTGCTGATCCAGCCGGTGATGCGCACTTGCGCACTCAGCGCGTGCTGCGCGATCAACGCTTCAAGCTCCTTGCGCATTTCGCCGTCGCCGGCCAGCACCAAACCGAAGCGGATGCCTTGCTCTGCCAAACGCGCCGCTGCCTTGATCAACAGCACTTGCCCCTTCTGCTCGCACAGACGCCCGACACAAACCAATAGCGGCACCTCGGGCGGTGGCACCGGCACGACATCATGAAACGAAGGCTCCAAACCACAGTGCACCACCTTGACCTTGTCCCAGTGCCCGGGCTCAACCCAGCGATAAATCTGGCTGCGGCCATAGGAACTGATCGCCACCACGAAAGCCGAGCGGCGAATTTTCTCGCCTATGCCCAGTAACTGCGGCTTGTCGAACTCCTCCGGACCATGCACCGTAAAACTGTAGGAAGGCCCACCGAGTACATGCGTCAGCATTACGACTGCGGCGGCGTTCGTGCCGAAGTGGGCGTGCACGTGGGCAGCACCGTTGGATCTGAGCCACGCCAGAATGCAGCAAGCTTCAGCCAGGTAGACCAAGTGATAGGGCAGTGCGCGATCAGCGTGCCTACCCATGCGCAGCGCCAACACCAGCGCGGACATGAAACGTCCGGGCGCGGTTAACAGCGTCCGCAACAGCGGCCACGCCAACCTGCAAAGCCCTTGCTGCAGCACATAACGTGTCCGCGCGCGCTCCTGGTGATCCGCTTCGTCCACCAGCTCACCCTCCCAACCGCGCAGCGCAATGCGCTCGATCTCGAAGCCCTGCCGCTCCAGGGCCAGGATTTCCCGCCGGATGAAGCTGTGGCTGACCTTGGGGTACTGGTTGATAAAATAGGCTATACGCAACGCTTGGGCTCCTGTTGCCGGAAGCAACCGGTGTGTTAACGCATAAAATCACGTGCCGCGGCGACTATACCGCGTTCAATCAAAGCCTCGCGCGTGCCCGCAGGTTGCCATCCGAGCACCTGCCGGGCGGCGGAATTATCGTAGCGCGCGCGATGACTTCGCGAATCCCAATCACGATAGCTGGGCACTCTGCGGTGCGGGTGGTTGATGGCGTGCTTTGCCAGTTCCTTTAACGCATCCGCGAGAAAAAACCTCCAGATAGGCGTCGACGCGGCACGCACGCGGGCGCCACTCTCTTCTGAAACGATGTCGACATACTCACGCGCGCTCAGCAGTGGCGCGTCAGTAAGCAGGAAACTCTGGCCTTCTATGCTGGCCTTGTCCAATCCCAACACCAATGCCTGAGCCACATCTTCGACCAGCACCAGTGGCAGTTTATTTCGTCCATCCCCCCAGAACTGCACCCGTGTTGCCGAGTGAAACATACCCACACCCCAGTGGGCCGGGGGGCAACCCTTGCCGATCACGATACCCGGGCGGAATATCACCACCGGCAAGCCTTGCTGCCGATGCAGCTCAAGCAATAGCGCCTCGCAGGCAGCTTTCGAGCGGGCGTAGTGATTTCGGCTGGTAATCATGGGGTCAAGTTTCGTGTCTGAAGTGATGACCTCCTGTGCATTCGCCGAGTAGTACGAGTCGATGGTGCCGGTATAAATAAACCGCTTGATGCCCTGTACCCGCGCACGCTCGGCAATGTTGCGGGTGACCACAACATCCCGTGCGTAGTAGTCCTCCCACCTTTTGCCATCCGCCTTCGCTAGGTGATAGACCACGTCTATGCCGGCAAGCGCTGAATCAATAAAGATTGGGTCGGCCAGATCGCCCTGCACGAGTTCTACCGGCAGGCCCGCAAGGGTAATCTGACCGGCACCCATGCCGCGGGTGGTCACACGCACCCCATAGCCGCGCGCAACCAGGGCCTTAACCAGATACTTGCCAATAAATCCTGTGCCCCCGATGACCAGCACCGTCGGCGTTTGCAGCGGCGGTTTCACCGTCCAGATTTTCGTGGTGTTTTCAGCGCGCGCAAAGTCTGCCTGCTGAACAATCTGCTCGCAAGCCGTAACGACAGCAACGCCAAACTGTCCGGTCAGGCGCGATTCGGGCTGGCTGCCCTCAGCACGGTAAAACGCCCTGATGCTGCGTTCAATGCACTCACCATAAGGATGGGCCGCCGGGGTTTTTGTGAGCGTGTGGGTCACAGCTTTCAAAAAATTACCGATGCCCTTGGCAGCCAATTGGCACGCCATAGACACGGTGGTGACAAAGTTATCGGTGACCAATCCGTAGCCACTCGGCTCATCCCGGAAATAGAGGTTGCGCGCGTAATCACATTTTGCGGTTGCAGCGTACGCATGCACCGTCACACTGCGCTCACCGTAACCGGGCAACACCGAGAGCGTTAAATCTACCGCCGTATGCCCCGTCATGCCGTGCACATGCCAACAGCGATAGACACGGACACCGCCGGGCAGGTCGATGGGACGGGAAACAGTGGTCCGCAGCTGATCGAGCGGGCCGACCAGATCCATTGCGAATGCTACCAGGTGCGGTCCGAGTTCGAGAAAGAGGTTCCCGGGCTCGCGCAGCATCCAGTTATCGAAAGGGCCGGACTGAATCTGGCCCAGCGGATAGCGCCAGTTGACAGTGATGTGATCGAGCTTCCCCAGTGTGCCATCGCGCGCCTGTTGCCGCAGCTTCTCATACGCAGGCAGAAACAGAAAATTGTGATTGACGGCCAACCTAAGGTTTTTCGCGGTGGCTAGATCGGCCAGCGCTTGGCACTGCGCGGCGCGTAGTGCCATGGGTTTTTCGAGAAAGACATGGCGGCCGGACTCGAGAATTTGCCGACTCGCTTCAAAATGCAGAGGCGGCGGCAACAACACGTGAACCACATCGACCGTGCCTGCCAACATCTCATCCAGCGTCGCGCACGCCGTGGGTATAGCAAATTTTTTTGCCGCCGCAACCGCCCTGTCGCTGGCGCGATCACATACTGCGACAATTTCCACATCTGCGATACCGTGCAGCGCCTGGGCGTGCGCCTCACAGATGTAACCGGCACCCAACAGGCCAACACGCCAGCGTTTTTCAGTCATGGCATGTTCCATCTGCACCAGCCAGCGCATGCACTCGCACACGCGAGTGCATCGACAACACGGATAGCTTCGCCGCATCGCACATCATTTGTATTCGATGATCTCATAACGCCGGCTGATCCTGTTTACAAAGAACCGCAGCAGACCCACCGCATTCGCAAACTTGGCTAGCAACAGAAATCTCGTGTACAGCAGTGCATCGCCCGGGGAGTCATTCTGCTGGCGACGATGTTTCCAGACGCGGCACCCCAGCAACAAATATGCGCCTAATGCAAACAGGCTGACACCCTGGCTCGGCACTGCCGCCACCACGATCAAGCTCGGCAAGCCAACACCCCAAAACAGCGTGCTACAGCGCTCCCGCATGCAGTCCCGCAGTACTGAATTGCCGTGCAGGTGTGCACGTTGCCCGATCGCGTGCCCGCCACGCACGGCCCTTAGCCACCATTGCCGAAAGCGGGTTATGTTGGCATCGTGAGTGGCCATCGGACAGTCGATCTTGGTCACTTTGTAACCCGCAAGTCCCATGCGCACACCGAGTTCCGCATCCTCGCCGGCGATTACCTCGGGATTGTAGCCACCCAATTGGCGCAGTACATCAGATCGAATCATGGCGATACCCACCAAACCGCCAAAGTTTTGCAAGTCGCCAACCGGCGATTCCCACTCCAGGGCACACAAGCGGTTATACGGGCTAGCCTCTGCATTTCGTTCCGACAGGTGGCCTATAACGGCGGCACGTTTAGGGTCTTCCTGCAGCGCGCCGCTGGCCGCATCAACCCAGCCATCCAGCAGGGTGCAGTCACCATCGATGAATTGTACGTAGCGAACCTGCGGGCTGTGTTCCAGCAAACGCGCATAGCCCTCATTACGTGCGCGCGCAGCAGAGAATGGACGGTCCGTAGCAAGCGCTACCACTTGCGCATTGAACGAATGCGCGATCGCTACGCTGTCATCGGTAGATCCGGAATCGACATAGACCACCGGGCAGGCTGTCTTACGCACTGATTCCAAGCAGTTACGCAAGCGTTCGCCTTCGTTGCGGCCGATGACAACGATACCTGCTGCAGTCGATCCGGTTAGCGAATATTGCATATTCCGCGGTCAAAGAAACATCGCCGCAATTCGACTGCGGTGCTGCGCGAATACCCGCGTCTCAGAGCGCACTGGCGCACTGGCCTGCGATCTCGCCACGCCGTGATCGTTGGCAGGCATTAACCAGTGCATTTTCGAACCCGCGCGAGGACTCCTCCCACGAACCCGCGCTTGCCGTTTCGTGCGCGCGCTGCGATACCACTTTCCATTCTTCGCTGCCCAGCGAGAGTATCCGCTCCACACCACGCGCCAGTCCAGCGACATCGTCGATGTCGACCAGCACACCGTTTTTTCCGCTCTCAATCACCTCTTCCGGCCATCCGGTTTTGGTGGAAACCACAGGTGTGCGGCAGGCCATGGATTCCATTGCCGGGAGATTAAAACCTTCAGTCCGGCTGGCGGTGATCCAGACGTCGCATTGCGAGTACAAATTCCTGATTTGATTCTGCCGCGGAGACAACGTAAATTCGACGCCCTCCGGCAACGGCAAGTCTGCGTCCGGTTTTTCACTGCCAAAACAAATCAAACGCAGATCGGGAAATCGCTGACGCACGATACGCAATGCCGCAAGTGATATCTCCAGCCCCTTGATGGGTCCGGTAGCATACAGGAAGCCCACGCTCGGAACTGCCTGTTTGCCACGCACCGCGGCAAAGAACTGGGTACGGTCGACACTGTTGTGGACCATGTCCACCACCTCGTCGCCGTACTGCGTACGCATCACATCTTTAAGCCATCGCGAAATCACAATCTTGTGCATCCGAAACTTATAGGTGGCATGACAGCGCACGACCGGCAAATATGAATACACTTCGTGACCCTGAACAAAATAGACTTTCGCGCCTTTGCGCGAAGTGAGCGCATTGACCCACTCGGCGGTTTCCCACCAGGTGGCAATCACCACATCCGCGTCCGGGACATCGGCGTCATTCACGGGTCGCCAGCGTTCCAGCACGCGATGATTGAGCCCGCTTTGATCGAGATGGGATGGCAGCCGCCGCGCTTCGCGCGGCCAACCCTTCCCCGTCAGAAAAGACTTCACCTTGCGCCTGAATGTTGTAGCAGCCGCTGGCGGTGAAACAAGCATCACCTCGTGTCCGCGCGACACCAGCGCCTTTGCGTAAATGGCAACGACTCTTGCACCGCCACTCATATCAACCGTTGGAAGAACGAAAGTGATACGCATTAAGCTCGATTAAAGCCTGGCAAGCGCAACTTGTCGATTAATGACTGCCGCTCCCGATGAATGAAAAGACATTCATCGCAAACGTGCGTCTCCTGACTTTCCGGAATCGGCCGCACCACTGTGCGCCCGATTATCCACCCGAAATAACCTGCCTTGCTGAGCAATTCCTTGACGGCTCGTGTTGACGATCCGCATCGCTGCAGCGCCGGTTCATTCAATTCCAGCAAGAGAGCAGGCTTGAACCTCGCCAATGTAGTCGCGGCCCCGATCAAAGCACGAAATTCCGAGCCCTCGATATCCATCTTAATCAAATCGACGCATTGGACACCTTGCTGTTCCAGCACATCATCTATCCGTTGCACTTCTACGCGATACATCTCTTCGCTTGCCACTGGACCCAGCGTGAACATTCCCAGATTGTCTCCCTGCGGAAGCGCCAATGTCGCCTCGCCTACCCTATCACCCACAGCATTTTTGATAATCGCGACGTTGCGTAGTCCGTTTCGTTGAATGTTTTCCTGAAGCGCCTTCAGGTGCGGCGGAGCGGCTTCAATGGAAATCACCCGTCCGCTTGCGCCGACCAACAATGAACTTTCCAGTGTGTAGAAGCCAATGTTTGCGCCGACGTCCACAACGGTTCCGCCTTCATTAGCACACTTTCTCAGGTACGGCAGGCAATGCGGCTCAAACGTTCCCAGGTAGTAGATCAGTAACTGCAGGTAATCCGTAGGATTGACGTAAATCAATGGCTTGGATCGCAACCGCACCACGCGCGGCGCCGGTTTATAGTTATAGCCCCACCACAAAGAAACCCGCTCTGTCCACGCCCAGGCCGGCAGCAAACGCAATCCGTGACGAAGCGCCGCATCGATGACCTGATAGATCAGATAACTGTTCTTTGGCGGCTGCTCTGCACGCTCGCCTTTTTTCGAGATGTTGATCATTGCACGTCGACATACAGTGCATTTACTTTTCGCGCACCGATTTTCGTCTCCTTTATAACCTGACCACCCAATTGAACGCTGCCCCAACCAGCACACCTGCCAGCACTACGGGTAGCGGTAGCAGTTCCCGCTTCAAATCGAACAACCCGTGTTTCACCTTGTAAAAGAGGGTCACCGGCACATATGAAATATAGCTTAAAACAATTGCCCATAAAGCGCCCGCAAGACCGAAAAAATGGAATCCGACGGGTGTCATGAGAAACAGCATCCCCAGGCGTATGGCGGCAAGAATAGAAACAAGTCTCGGCATGCCGAGTGCCAGGAAACACTGGGTGGCGACGTGCGCGGGAGCGACCAGCAGCGCCACGGCCAGAATCTCCAGCATCCACCCCGCCTCGCTGTAGCGCCGGTCATAAAGCAAATCAATCAACACCTGTCCGGAGACAATAAGCAGGCCGAAAAAAAAACATGCACCTGCGCCGATAACGACTTGCAGCCGGTAGTAGCGCGACTTCAAGTCATGCGGACGCTCGCGTGCAATCTCGCTCAAGGCGGGAAATGACACATCTGCAATGATTTTCGTCATCCCCGATTCGATCGCGCTAAAAATAAAAAAAGCGATCACATAAACACCCAGTGTCGCAGTGCTGAGCAAGCCGCCAAGAATCAATCGATCCCCGCTGTTCACGAAGAATCCCAAAATCGAGGAAACGAATATCCATTTTCCAAAATGGACAATCTCACGCAACGCCGCATGGTCCCAGCGCCAGCGATTACTCACGCCCGGCAGCCACACATGGCTTAGTCGCGTTGAAACCAGTGTCGAACAGATGCTACCGGCCACCAACGACCAGATCGAGCGCTCGAAGGCTGCCCAACCGATCATGCATAGCAAACCAGCCAATTGCGCTATGAGCTCGATTTGCGTAATGCGTCCCAGCGCGAGGATGCGACTCGCCTCATGCAGCTTGGTCGACGCGAAGCCCGAGATAAAGGCGCTGGCGGCCAAAACGCCGACAACATAAGGAAGGCTGGGTTCTGCATAAACACTGCCCGGCGGAACCATGCCCATGCGATTGGCTAGTACGATGATCAGGCTGAAGCCCAGTGCGACGCCCCACAGCAGTGCACCGCGAAGTATCTGAATGGCCCAGGCCGTATTCAGAAAATCGGCTTCGCCACCCCGCTTGCTGCGCACGATGCTCTGCCCCAATCCAAGGTCGGAGAACATGGCCAGTCCGTACATAATCATGGTGGCAATGGCCATCACGCCAAACATCTCCGGCACCAGCAGACGCGTCATCAGCAGGTTGCTGCCAAAGCGGATCACCTGGCTCAAGCCATACCCGGCTACAGTCCAGCCGCTGGATACCAGCAACCGTTGTTTGAGCGTTTTTGAAGTAATGGGAAACACCGGCGCCGTGTGGCAGTAGATGTTCGATTGAACGAGGCAGTGTTGCTATTTAAGCACTATCCAGTAGGTCCCGAGGCTGCGATTAAGGTTAATGAGGTAGCGGCCATTGTTATAGGAGAAAGCGACTTCCCGCCCGCCTTCAAGTTTGCTGCTTCGTTTTTCAGGCGGCGCTGCCGCCACCACAGGTAGGGCGATCCTGCGCTTTTCGTCTTCGAGTTTTTCTTGTAGCGCTGCAATCTCATGTTGCAGTTGCGCTCGCTGAGGGTGGTTCGGCCCCCAGTTGTCGGACTGCGCCCGCAACCGTGCTTCCAGGTTAACCATTTCGCCGGTAATGCTGGCAGTGACAGAATTGCTCCACTCCGGGGAAGGAGATGCGATGGTTCTCGCTAACCGTTGCGTAGCGGGCGCGCTGGCAATCTGGGATTGGACTTTATTGAGATAGGGCTTGAGTCCTGCGAGTGCGCGAATGCTGATTTGCCCTGTTACCGGTTCCGCGTAAAAGGGAAGCTGGTTGTCCGATTGGGGTACTGCGCGCGCGCCCAGCGAAATCATGATGTTGCGGGATTGCGCGATCGGTTTCCCGTCCAGACTCTGTACTGCGACAGTCGCATTGCGCGTGGTGGCTGCAATCTCGACATCGCCCAACTCGAATCGTCTACCGCCTATCCACCCCATGGCGGCCTGGGCCCGTGGCGTATTGATGGTAAAAGTACCGTGCTCCCAGTGACGCCGAAGCTCCCCGGAATCGGATGCCACCTCCCTGGCATCAGCGCCGAGTAGCGATTGCTGCGGATCGGTCAGTATCTTTGCCCCCGCAGGGACGACGCTTTGCTCAAGCCACGGCAATTCCTTGGTTTGCGGCATCACCACTACCAGCTTGCCTTTTTCGGCGGCCGTGCGCAGTGCTACGGCGTTATTTGGGCTAATTTCCTGATTGAACAGGCGTTCCTTGCTGGGCGAAAACGCATAGGTCGTCGTCGCTTCACGCACCTGGCCCTGACGATAGAGCAACGCTGCCGCCGGTAATGATGCAATCAACGCAGGGTCGTTGAAAGCGTGCCAGTTGGAGGGTCCGCCGGGACCGTCTAGGGGCACTTGTGCGTAGGCGTACTGCATCAGGGCATCCCACCCCTGCATGCTGGCGGAAGCAGCCACATACAAAGCAATGACGTGACGATCAGCAACCGGAAAGGGCTCGACGTTCCATTCGGTAACGCTCAGCGGCTTGCCGGCGACCTGTGCCGCCGCCATCCAGTGCACCAGGTTGGCGGCGTGGGCTGGGTTTTTCTCGAGGTCTCCAACGCGGCCGTAGGCATGCACGTCGACCATGCCTCCCGTGGTCAGCGCGGGCAATGAACTCAACGGATTGCTGCCCCAGGTATTGGTGGTGACGATGGGCACTTTGACACCCAGCGCGCGCAGGTGCGCAATCATCCCGACATTAAAACGGTGCTCGAGATCATTTAAAAACAGCTTCGATGGACCGTGCTCCCACGAGCGCCAGACTTTGTCTTTGGGCAATCCGTGTTTTGCCGAGAAGGCTGCGGCTTGTGCCATGTAAAGGGCATTGTGTTTCGGGACATGCTTATCCGGCAAAAGCGAGTTGCCAAAGTGATGCGTGACATCGTTCTCGTTGGTGAGCAGCACCATCGCGATCGCGGGCTCATCCTTGTACGGCACGCCGGTGTAACTATTGGTGTGCGTAACGTACGCTTCGTTGAAACGTTTCATCGCCTGCTGCATGCTGGCGTTGACGTAGTTGTATCCGAAGAGAGGTACCGTGGGCTTGCCCTTGCTGATTTCCTCAAAGCCGTCAATGCGATCACCCGCCTTGAAGTGACGCCCAACATGCAGGTCCAGCCAGATGTAGAGGCCTTCGTCCTTCAGGCACTTGATCCACCAGTCCAGCTTATCCAGCATGGCGGCATTCAGGCGCTGCGTGTCCGCGCCTTTCTGCTCACCGAAGATGTTTGGATTGACCCAGTCGGAGTCGTGGTGGTGCAGGCGTATGAGGTTGAACCCGAGTTCCGACAGACGGCGCGCCTGTAGTCTGACGCCTTCCTTGGATGTCTCAAACAACGTAGCGGCGGTCAGGTTGGTACCCCAAAAGCGGGCCACCGTACCGTCCTCGAATATCAGCTTGTCCTTCTGCGCTTGCACAAAACCGCGCTTGCCCGCCGGTTTCTCGGAAGCATTGAGAAAGGACAAGTCAACGGGCGACGTTTTCCAGTCCAGGACGTTGGTCGGCCAGGTGCTGTGATCATCCAGTCCGAACCGCTCTGCGGTGGTGGGGCCTACCGCCATGTCACCCACCAGGCTTAACGTCGCAGTGTGGCGCCGCTTCCCCTGCGGAACCTCACCTTTGTAGAAAAAAGCCCGTATCTCGGATTTTTGTCCGCGCTCGAAGTAAACACTAGCCAGTGGCGGGGCGAAGCGCATTTCCATGCGGTTAGCGCCCGCGCGTCCCCACGCCCAGCCCTGATTGCCCGGTAGCAGTTCCGGCTCGCCCAGTTCGCCCCGAAATTTCACCACATCAAACTCGAAGGCCATGCCTCCGCCGATTACATCCAGCGTGGTGCCACGAGCATCCAGGTCGAATTCCCACATCAGTTGCTGGTTGGTCGGTTTTTTTATACGGCCCGCAAGGTCAAAATTTAGCGCCTGGTTTTTCCCGGATACGGCGTATTCAAAGGGGGCAGTCACCTTGAACTGCCTGGGCATATCGGCCCAAGCCCAGTTCTTGCCCCAAAACACAAATTTGCTCGATAACGCACTGGCCCCGCCCTTGGAAACTGCGGGCAAGCCCCCTTGTTGTTCATCCACACTGACGGTCCATGAAGCAGCCAGCGCCACGTCGCAGAGCCAACACGCCACCAGCAAAATGGCGCGCATCAGAACGCGGGCTTGGGTGGCAGGCATTACACGGGGGTGAACGGTGAATAGTACGCGGTGATTGGCAAGCACATGCCCGCTAGTCTACAACCTTGCAGTTGCCATCGGCGATGCACTATTTTCTGCTGCTTCCGCTAGGACTTACGCCCCGTATGCGCGCGGGTTGGGTAGCGCGCAGCACTGCCACGCGTGGCGCGGTGGATTTTTCCAGCGCCAGCATGCGCGCATACGCTACACCGAGTCCAGCCACCGACCAATAGATCACCGGGATGATGCTGATGCTGCTGGTGGTGGCAATGACAACCAGTATACCCAGCACAGTGGCAAGCAAGGCCTGCCCCAGAAGGTAACTCTCGCTCAATCCGTCGCGCAGTGTTCTCATGCCACTGTAAATGCCGACCACGACGACCAAGAAAAAACTCGCATACAGTGACAGCCCGACCAGGCCACTCTGCAGCGCGACCCCCAGGTATGAGTTAACTATGTCAATGATGCCCTGCCCTTGCTTCAGTTCCTGCATGGCCGGCGCATTGAGGTAATCGAATGCACCAAAGAACGGGTTTTGCATAATGACCTGAGTCCCAATAGCAAACAACCGTTGCCGGTACGTTACGTTCTCGGTTTCCACGGTTCCGGCAAAGGGCAGGTGATTGATGATCACCTGACTCGCCGGCGATACCAGCAACACGGCAATAACAATAGTCGCCGCCACCGCAAGTTTTAACAAACTTTTTCCGGGTGCGGGGCCTGCGGCAACGAATACCAGCAACAGCGCGGCAGCACCCATCCATGGCCCACGGGATAACGGCGCGATCAGTCCGATGAGCAGTGCGATCAGCCCAATAGTCCAAGCCCTAGTGCTTGTGATCGATCTACGCAGGTAAAGGAAAAATCCTGTGGCCACCACCATGACGTAGCCGAGACAAATGGGCTGTCCGACACTCGCCAAAGCGCGCAGAGCCGATTCCCGCCCCAGGTAATTCCCCAAACCCCAGCCCGGTGCGTCCAGCGCAACTTCCAACTGTTTGTAGAGCAACCACTGCTTTGCAAACTCGAAAGCGCCCAGCGCAGCGAGCACCAGCGTGGCCAATACGAAACTCGTCAATACGTCCCTGAACTCCGCTAGCTTCCTGACCGAGCGGCTGGCCACATAATAAGGCAGAAAAACATCCATGAACGCGTAAAAGGCGCCGTGCCGTAAGGCCTCGGTGAAGACGCTGCTGCTGATCAGCAGCACGAATTGCAGAATAAGATAGCCCGCCAATAGCTTGTCCGCCAACAAGCGCCCGAAGGGTTCGGTGTCCGGCTGCTTGCGCAGATACATAAATGCCGGCAACAGAATCACCAGGGCGAGCAAACGGACGTAATCGATAGCGAAAAAGTAATTGATGAGACCCAGACCGGGGATCTCGGCGGAAAACATCGGCACCGCAAACAGCAAAAAATAAAACAGGGCAAGCTTGTTCGGCTCGCGCGGCAGCGCGAACAGTAACAGCGCCATGGTGGCGAAAATAAAGATCCAGAAATTGTGCGCAAGAAAGGCCGCGCAGGTAATCGCAAACCACAGGTTACGCCGGCGCTCGAAATCCTGGGGGGTGGACGCCACAGCGCAAGCAGGTGCTTTGGCGAATGCGAACACCACAGTCGCCAACACAAGAATGACAATCAGGGCCCGCAGATGCTCTGGCATGGTCGGCTCAATCCACAGTCGTCAGCGAATGGCCCACAACAACATACTGCTGGATCGAAGCAGCGCAGACAGCCATCCCGGGTCAATAGTCGTTAAGCACGGTGCCAACGATGGTGGCGCTGAGATGAACCCCATGATCGGCAATGCCCTGCACCCGGCTGAAGCGCGAGATGTCCTTGCGCACCACGATCAACGCGCCACCCGCGCTCAGGGTGATGGATTGCGCGTCGGCGTTGTGGGCCGTCGCCGGGGAGTCGACCAGAACGATATCAAAGCCCTTCGCTGATTCCTGCAGCAGATGCGAAAACAGAGGTCGCGCCAGCAAATCCGACGGGTTAGGAGGGTGCGATCCTGCGGTAAGCACGGAAAATTCTCCCAGCTCCGGAATACGCTGAATGCTGTGGGGTCCGCCACGGCCGGACAGCACCGCCGACAGTCCATTGCTGTTATCCAGGCCAAATAACCGGTGCAGCGACGAATTGCGCATATCGGCATCTATCAGTAACGTGCGCTTGCCGAGCTGCGAGAACAGCACGGCAAGATTGGCGGCGATATAGCTGCGACCTTCTTTTCTATCTGCACTGACAATGGCGAGCGTCTTGTGGGAAGCATCGGGATCGAACCACCGCTGCATCAGCTGGCCGCGCAGCGCGCGCAGCGCCTCTACCTCCGGGGTAAATAGTGAGTAGGCGGCAACAACTTCTTCGCTCACTGCGCTCTTGCCGCGCAGCAGGTACGGGTAATTGAACTGTAAGGCGAGCGCAAAATCGACGTCTGCCTGTGCCAGCAGGCCGACGCTCATGCCGGCTTCGCCGAAGCTCAGAGCCTGATTTCTTTGCAATTGCCCGATGCGCTCTGCTTCTTCGCTGGTGAGCCGGCCGGCCTCGATCAGGATGGCGCCGATAGAACGATCATCGCGTTGAGGCGTTGGCCCGCCGTGCGCAATCAGATTCTGATCTGCCATAGCCGCTCCTTACTTCCCTAGCAAAGGCACGTCTTGACGCCAGAACGCAAGGCGCCGCGATGGTTGCACGGGGCGCGAGATGACACCGAGCACCGGGAGTTGCAGCTCGTTGGAAAGGTCTTCGACCGAGCGTATGCGCCGGTCAAGCTTCTCGAGCCCATAGGCAGCGCCCAGACCCAGCAGCAAGCCAAACCCGACTGCAATGGCAAGCATATTGCCCAGTGATTTTGATGAAGGCACGATAGGTGCCATCGCCGGAGAAAGCACCGACACGTCAGCCTGACGCGCCTGGCCTGCAAGTGTGGTCTCGGTTTGGCGTTTCACGACGGTATCGTAGGCATTTTTTGCGGCATCGACATCGCGCTGCAACGCGGCCATCTTGTCACGCTCGTTTTTAAGCTGCAGCAGCCGCGTTTTTTGCACGACAATAGCGCGCCTGAGATCGGATTCTTTGTTGGATCCGATCTCCCTCGATACGCTATAACCGCTGGTGAGCAGACGCATTTCCGCTTGCAGTGTCTGCTTGAGCGCGGCCACTTCAGATTGCATGCGCAGATACTGCGGGTGGTTTCTGCCCAGGTTGAGCGCGGTTTCCTGGAGCTTCGCTTCCTGCTTGGCGATTTCGCTTCTAAGACCGGCAACCACCGCATTAGCCATGACGTCAGGCAGCGTGTCTGCGGCCATGCCCGACCTCTGTTTGTTGCGGGCATCGCTGGTTTCCACCTGCACCCTGAGCAACTGGGTCGAAAGTTCGCCCAGTCTTAGAGTTTCTGTGTCGTAGCGCTCGTCGCTCGAGACGATGCCTTTCTCCTGCTGATAGGCAGACAACGCCGCCTGCGCGCTTTCCAGGCCTGCGCGCAACGCTTTGCCCTGCTCGCCGAACCATATCGCATATTGGCGGGCCGGTTCCACTTTCAATTCGACGGTGACATCAATGTAGGCCTGCGCAAACGCATTGGCCACCTGTGCGGCCGATGTCGCATCGCCTGCGGCATATGAAATACTGACAATGTTGCTGTCGCGTCCGGGCATGACACGAAGCCCCCTCAGCAAACGTTGCGCGAGCCAGGTCTCCAGTGTACCCATACCCTGCGTTTGCTGCATCCATTGCGCCCGGGTCACCGCGCTGTCAGCGAGCCCCAGTGACTTGACGACCTTCTGCGCCACGCGTTCGCTGTTGATAATTTCCAGTTGCGTAGAAAGGCTGGCGGGGACAACCAGGGAGGCCGTCAGATCAGGGGATCTCACATCCACCAGCACTGACGTTGTTGCCGTGTATTGCAAGGGCATGCGCAAAACGATCGCCACAGCCAGCGCCATGCCCACCAGCGCCACTGCGATCGCGACTTTGTAGCGTGCCCTGAGAATGAAAATAAATTGCAATGGCGTCATGGCGTTTTTCTCAGAACAGGCTTTCGCTGACGTGGAGCACGTCGTCCGCGCGCACCAGATCGTTGAGGTCGGGGCCAAAGGTTTCGACTTTGCCGTTGGCACCAACGCGATAGAGTCGCAGACGACGCTCGGTGCCGCGCACGGTTAGACCGCCGCTCTGCGCCAGAGCCTGGCGCACTGTCATGCCCCGCTCGACGCGAGCGGAACCCGGTTTTTGCACTTCGCCATAGACGTAATAGAGTGGCATTCTGTGGACGTAGATCACATCACCGCTGGCAACAACGAAATCGTTTTGCGGTGCGTTATCAAGGAAAATACCGGCAATATCGATCTCCCTGCGAAAGGGCTTGCCAGCGCGTAAACCGGTGACTACCGCTATGTCCGCACCCGCGGGCGCTATCCCGCCGGCGATGGCGATCATCTCCGATAAGCGCGTGCTGAATGTCTCGAGCGGGAATCGTCCCGCGCGATTCACAGCGCCAAGAACTGAAACCTGGTTGCCGCGATTTTGCAACAGCGCAATATTCACCTGCGGCTTTTTGATGAAGCCGCCGTCGCTCAACGCCTTGGCAACAATTTGTTCGGCCGCCAGGATCGTCATGCCGCCGATTTTAACCGTGCCGATAAGCGGATAGCTGATAGTGCCGTTCTCGGTAACCCGGGTTTCCACCGTAAGGTCCGGGTTCTGGAAAACCTGAATGCGTATATTGTCGCCATTCCCGAACTGATACTCAGGCTGCCTGTCCTGCGCATAGGCACTAGAGGAAAACACCACTGCCAGAACGAGGATAAGTAGCCATCGCTTGAGTGCCATTATTCTTCCTTCACGAAACGTTAATCTTGAACTATCGGTCGCACGCGACCCGGCATGCGTTTACAGTCTTACCACGATTACTCTTCATGCACAGTCCACTCAACCATTGGAGCAATCCCCGGATCAGCCTGCGCGCCGAAAATCAAAACGTCAGCGCAGCCCGGAGAGTGGCTATGGTGTTAGTGAATTCAAAATTGGCAACGTTGCTCGAACGCCGCTCCTGCTCGAGCCCGGCACTCAGCGATAAATAGCGCGTAGGAATCCAATCCACCCCAAGCTGCGGCCTGTGATATTCATCGCTACGCGCAGGTCCGGCGATTGCAAGCACCGCACCGCGGAAATCGCTGTGCACGCGCACATAGCTAAACCGCACTGCGGTCTTGGATGCGGCCTGCCAGACCGACTCCAGGGACAGTGACTGATCCACACTGTAGGTGGAATTTTCGAGAGTATTGCCATACGCCACATAGGGCAAAATATTGCGCATAGCGCTGACGTTGAATGTCAATTTCCCCATCGGGGTCCAGGTATAGCGCAGATCGCTCGCAATACCCGTGAAATCACGTTGGGCAAAGTGTTCGTTACGGCGCTCTTTGCGGGTCAGGGTGCCATCGAAACTGGAACTGGCGCTCGGTTTCCAGATGACCTTCAGCTCACTTTCAGTGTCGCGGTAATTGGTATCGATCAGGTTGACGGCATCCAGCGGCTGGTTGCTGAGATCGGTCGGGATCACACGCTGCAGGAATGTGATCGAGTTGCCGGCTACCGTTACGTAGCGCGCGCCTGCTTCCACCCGACGGCTCTTAAAGGACGGTGTGCCCAATATCGCCTGCTCGGTCGTCGATTCGGACTGTCCCACGCCCGCCAACAAATGCCATCCGCCAGACACCCGTGCGTCCATCTTGAACGATTGGTTATCTGTGGTTTGCAGGTTACGCTGGGTGCCGCTGCTGGTGACGAAAGGGATTTGCGCCTGCGTTTGATCGGCGCTCAGCGTGCCGGTTATATGGGGCGTCAGGGTCCACAGCCATGCGCCTCGATAATTGAGGGTGTCGGCGTTGAGATAAGAATAAACGTCGTAACGCGCCGCGCTTTTGGTGACGTCAAATTGGACACGCTGCTGCGCGTACTGCTTGTCCAATTTAAGCGCCACAGCAACAACATTAACGCGGTCCGCTTTGGTGGAAAACCCGGCAAGCGGCCCAGCGCTGCCCGCAGTCCGTAACAAATTGCTGTTGTAGCTAAAGGTGTCGCTCAGCGCCAATTTCAGCGTATCACTCTCCGCAGCAAAGGCCGGACACACGAAGAGTGCAGCAGCAAGACCGCAGGCGGCGACTGGCACCCGTCGGCTGCGGGCAAGATGTGAAAACTTGAACAGTTTCACCACAATTGCCAATCGCCAGTTAGCAAAACCAAGGGCGACAGCAGCTCCCAACACGAGCGCTAGTGTTCCCCTTCCGGCGTTGTGTAGGTGGATGCCGTAAGCCAAGTCAGCGATAATCACCGAAATAACAGAGCGTTGAGGCCAGTCTTAACCAAACCGCACATGACGGCCCTTGTGCGGTAGTCTAATCGAAAAAAGGACGGCTGCGCTACAGCGAGCCTTGCGGATTAATGCAGCTTGTCGTCCTGATCGATACTCCGTCGCGGCCTGTCCTTTGAAAGTATCGCTGGAATTCTATGTTCGCCCATACCCCCCTGACGGTTCGCACCGCGGTCTTGTTCTTCGCGCCGCTTATCCTTACTACCGAACTGCATCAGATTTCGCACGCCCTGGTCCATGCGTTTCTCGCGCGGCTGGGCGATCCCACCACCACCTTGGCCGCGTTCAGCATCGCTTTTGCATTCAATACCACCTTCAGCGGCATCATCAGCGTCGGCACGCAGGCAGGTATGTCCTACATCACCGACAAGCGCTCGTTGTGGCGGATTGCACGCTTTTACTTCTTCATATCCCTGGTGCCGTTCGTCCTGATCGAAGCGATTGCATTGACGTCGCTCGGCGATTGGTTGTTCGGCAAGATGATGGGGGCGAGCGCGGAGGTGACGCGGCTGGCCAAAGCTGCCGCAGCGGTCATGGGCTTGTGGATTTTCCCGAACCAGATACGCAATCTCGCCACCGCCCTGTGCATGATGCACCGGCGCACGATGTTGATTTCCC
The DNA here is from genome assembly GCA_945906815.1 of Bordetella parapertussis. GTDB lineage: Bacteria > Pseudomonadota > Gammaproteobacteria > Burkholderiales > SG8-41 > UBA5216. The sequence continues at coordinate 148,337 of CAMDRT010000001.1, read as the reverse complement.
ATTCGACCATGGTGCGGCTGATTGCCCAAGTGCTGATGCTGATGGTGTTGCCGTGGTGGATGGAAGGCGCTATTGCCGGCGCGGCATCCTTGGTCGGGTGCATGACGATGGAGGCCATCTACATGGTTTGGGTCAGCCGGCGTTTCTATGCCGAGTTGCCCGCCACCGGCGCAGAACAGGCGTCGTACCGCCAGATGTGGGTCTTTTCATGGCCTCTGATGATCACCCAGATCACGGAGAACGGCGTCACCTTCGTGATCAACTTCTTTCTCGGTCGCTTGGCCCATCCGGATCTGGCGCTGGCTGCCTTTGGCGTAGTCACCGCGCTAAAATCCCTGGTCGCCTCACCCCTGCGCAATCTGGTGCAGACCGCGCAAGCCCTAGTACACAGCCGCCACGACATGCGCATGATGCTGCGCTTTACCCACCGCCTGACATTGGTATATGGCGTGATCGTGGCGGGCCTTTTCTATACCCCGCTGCGTGATGTCATCCTGAGCGGCATAATGGGTCTGCCGCCTACTCTGAGCAGCTACGCGACGCCGGGTGTGCAGATGATCTTGCTGGTGGTAATCGTCTGGGGTTACTCGTCCCTGTTTCGCGGCCTGCTTTCCGCCATGCGCCAGACGAGGGCGATTGCGGGCAGTGCGGTGATACGGCTATTGGTGGTAATCGCCGTGGGCAGCGTCACCCTCGTTGCCCCGCAACTTAACGGCGCAGCGGTCGGCGTCGCAGCCGTAGGCTTCGCATTCCTGGCCGAGGTACTGATACTCGGCTGGCGGCTGATGCGCTACAGCCGTAGCAAGGGGCCTTTATTTCCACGCGAAACCTAGCCGTCTGTGAGCAGCGGATGTACACGCGGCTATCGCTGCAATACTGCTACAGCACGAACAGGGCAAGTCGCGATAAACTCAGTACATTCGCACCTTACAGGGAGCCATGAAGATGGGCGCAACCACAGTACTTTCTGAATTCGCCAGCAACACCCGCATCGCCGGCATCAGCGCAGAGGCAATCGCGGCCACCAAGCGGCATATCCTCGATTGCGCCGGTGTCGGTCTCGCCGCGACGGTCGAACCCGCGGGGCGCATCATTCTGGAGGTCACGCGCGAGCAAGGCGGCGCGCCCCAGGCACGTGTATTCGGCAGCGAGCTGCGCACCAGCGCAGTGTCCGCCGCATGGGCGAACGGCTGCCTCGCACATTTGCTCGATTTCGACGACACCGGTTTTTCGCACCCGACCGCTTGCATCCTTCCCGCCGCGCTGGCGCTAGCCGAGGAAGCGAACGCCTCTGGCGCCGATGTAGTGGCGGCGGTCTGTGTCGGCCTGGAAGTCTTCGAGCGCCTGTCGCTCTCCGGCCGTCAACACGAACCGGAACTGCGGCGGCGCGGCTTTCACCCGACTTCGCTCTACGGCTGCTCGGCAGCAGCGGCAGCAGCGGGCAGCATAGTCCGGCTCAATCCGGGACAGATGGCGGTCGCTATCGGGCTTGCCGCAGCCAACGCCGGTGGCCTGACGCAACACTTCGGCACCTGGGGCAAGGGCATACATGCAGGAAACGCGGCGCGCGCGGGTGTGACTTCAGTGCTGCTGGCAAAAAAAGATTACTTCGCCGATCCCGATGGCATCGACGGCGACTATGGTTTTTTTGCAGCGTTCCACGGTACCGGCAATTACAACCTGGGCAAAGTGGCTGACGGTCTGGGAACGCACTGGTCGATCGTCGATCCCGGCCTCACCGTCAAGCGTTATCCGTGTTGCGGCGGCAATCTGCGCGCGCTGGACGCCGCGCGCGGACTGCTGGAAGAGCATGGCATCCAGTTTGACGACGTCGCCAGGCTCGAAGTGGATGTGCATCCCGATCTGCTGAACACGGTACGCTTTCACCTGCCCACGCAGGGTTTTCGCGGCAAGTTTTCGCTCGATTACGTGCTGGCGGCGATGCTGCTCGATGGCCGCGTCGATCTGGATTCGTTCTCTGACACCTACTGCAATGCGCCGCGCATGCGCACTGCGCTCGGCAAGGTGCAGATCAATACCCACGCCGAATGGGGCGACGACGCGGCATCGCGTCGCAGAGCGCCGGTCACCATCATGCTGAAGGACGGCCGCACATTCACCCAGCAAGTGGATCAGGTGCGCGGCAGCCCCGGAAATCCGCTGACCCGAGACGAACTGCTGGCCAAGTACCGCGGTTGCGCATCGCGCGTGCTCAAGGGTGAACGCCTGGAGCAGTCGATCGCGGCGCTGGAGCATCTGGAAACGCTGGCGACAGCCAGAGAACTGATAGACACCCTGACCACCTGAACTATTTTAAACGTAAGTTATTGTTTTTATTTAATTTACAGACCTACCCCATAGACTACATCACCCACTCACTGAGAGAGATTGCATCAAGATGAACGACACCACTCGTGTAGCCCCGCTACTGTTCACGCCGATTAAACTGCGCTCCGTGGTCGCTCGCAATCGCATCGTGTGCTCGCCGATGTGTCAGTACGTCTCGGACGACGGCGGCCCCACCGAGTGGCAGCTCGTCAATTTCGGCCGCTTTGCGATGGGCGGCAGCGGCATCGTCTTCGGTGAAGAGACCGCCGTCGAAGTGCGCGGGCGCAAAACCCACCATTGCGCCGGCATCTATAAGGATAGTCATGTGGCGGACTACCGCCGCATCACTGATTTCATCAAGTCGCTCGGTTCCGTGCCGGCTATTCAGATAGGACATTGCGGCCGCAAGGCCTCTGCACATGGTCCGTTGCAGGACCGCGCACCGCTAAACGAAGAAGACGCGCGCAACGGCTTGCAGCCGTGGCAGGGCCTCGCGCCCAGTGCGCTGCCGGCTAGCCCCGGCGGCTCGCTGCCGCGTGCCATGGACCGTGACGACATACGCGCCAACCTTGCCGCCTGGCGCGAAGCCGCACAACGATCGATTGATGCCGGCTATGACATTTGCGAGATACACGGCGCGCATGGCTACCTGATTCACCAATTCCTGTCACCGGTGTCGAACCAGCGCACCGATGGCTACGGCGGCAGCCTTGAGGGGCGCATGCGCTTCGCACTCGAAGTCACCGACGCCGTGCGTGCAGTGTGGCCTGCGGATAAGCCGCTGTTCTTTCGCATTTCATCCATCGATGGCACGGGCGGAGAATGGGGCATCGATGATTCATTAGCGCTCGCCCGCGAACTCAAAATGCATGGCGTGGATGTCGTCGACTGCTCGTCCGGCGGCATCACCGGCGACGGCGCCCTGGCTGCGCTACCTCGCGTACCCGGCTATCAGGCCGGCTACTCTCGCGAGATCAAACAACAGATTGGCATGCCAACGGTAGCAGTGGGTTTGATCACCGAGCCTAGCCATGCCGAGGCGCTTTTACGCGAAGGGCATGCGGATCTCATCGCGCTCGCGCGTGAGTTAATGGACAACCCTAATTGGCCGTTACAAGCGGCGCGTGCTCTCGGTTGTGCCGAGCCGCTGGATCTGGTCCATGCGCGCGAAGCACAACGTCTGCGCCTGCGCGAGCAGCATCGCAAAGAATATCCACACGGTATTGACGTCGAGATCCCATTCGGCCCCAGTGAGCAGGTGCCCTACTCCTGGGCGGCGCTTAACGCAGGCCCCAGAAATCGCCGCTGACGCTGCGCCACTCCCTAAGGGCCGGCAGCAAGCAAGCGGCGGCGCATCCGCAGATGCGCCGCCGCAGCGTGCGTTGAAACTACAGTGGTGCTGGCTACCTCATCAGCCAACCGCCTTGAGCTGCGCCGGCGCGGCGGCAACCTTGGCCAGCTTCTCCTGGTAGCCAGGCGCTTCGGGACGCATCCAGCTGGTGATCGGTTCCTGCCACGGCGAATGCGCACCCTCGTACGCTTGCGGCCCGCGTATGAAATGTTTCGCCTGCTCCAGCGTTTCGATATGCGGCATGTCCATCGGATACAGCTTGTTGAAGCGCGGCCGCGGCCCGGCCTTGGAGACGAAGCCATAGAGTGAATGGCCGACCACTTCTTCGGCCAGCCACACCGCCTCGATCAACTTGTACAAATCGACGCCAGTGTCGATACCCATCTCTTCGAACATGTGCATCACGTCTTCGGTGGCGATCATCATCGCAGCGCGACCGTTGCCGCAATAGGGGCAACCGGCCATGCCGCCGATGGTCGTTTGCAGACGCAGGGTGTCGCTGCCATCGAGTTGCTTCATGCCGGCATAGATGGAGGCGAGTCCAACGCCGCGGCCGTTGTGCAAGTGCAGGTTGAAATCCTTGATCGAAGGCCAGCGCTCCTTGATGCCTGCAACCGTGCGCTCAACCTGATGCGGCATGCACCAACTGGTCGCATCGGCCATGCCGATTTTAGTGACCTTGATGCCGGCTTCATCCCACATCCGGTACATTTTGTCGAACATCAGCATGTGCTGTTCGAATGGCACTTCACCGATCCAATTGGAACCCCAGACGTTGCTGATCGACATACCGGCTTCGGTCACGCCCTTTGCCAACGCCTTCGCGATCTGTGTCGGCCACACGGCCATCTGCTGCGCCTGCGTACGGTTGGTATTGCGCTGGGCGAACACATCGCACATGTCGACGCGGGTAAAAGCTTCGCTCACTTTTGGGCTGAGCGGCGGGGTGTACTCCTTTGCGCGCTCGTTGCCTCTGTCGTTCAGAGCCGTGTAGGTGTACTTCACGCCCGGCTTGGGTGTGAAGCCCTGTAGCAGCTCGTCCACCTTCGCCATCTGCGGCGTATATTTGGGACTGACGAAAGAACCGACGTTGATTTCTCTCAGTCCTGTTTCAGACAGGGCGTTGAGCAGGCGAATCTTTGCTGCGATAGGAATATCGGCGCTCTCGATCTGCAAACCGTCGCGCATGCCTTCTTCGGTGTGAAGTATCTTGGGATAGCTGGCCATAGTGGACTCCTGGGTGTGAACTAAAAAGCGATGGGATGAATACGCGTTTCTGACCTCGATGATCGATGCAACACACTGTGCAATACCGAGGATTCTCCAGCATCGATGGGCGCCGCTCGCCTTCATCGTCCGTCAACAGGAGAACGAACACAAAGAATAGCACAGGCTCGCGGCGGCGGCTGGCTGCCCCACGAGATGCCATTCACAACCATGTGGAATTCAGGCAGCTTAAATCTGGTATAAGGATAGCCTCGAAGGCTGGAGAAAACGAAACTAGGAGAGGGCAATGACCCTGCACATCGGTTACCTGCTGCCCACCCGCGAGTCGATCATGGAGGGCCGGCCCGAAGCTGAACCACTGCTGGACTTGGCTGAGCGCGCGGAACAGCTCGGCTACGATTCGGTGTGGGTCGGCGACTCTCTGCTCGCACGCCCGCGCCACGAACCGATCACACTCCTGGCCGGCGTCGCGGGAAGGACCCGGCGCGTGAAGCTTGGCACCGCCGTGCTGCTGCCGGCACTGCGCAACCCCGTGCTGCTGGCCCATCAGGTGGCCACGCTCGATCAGGTTAGCTCGGGCCGAGTGATTCTTGGCATCGGCATCGCCACCGACGTTCCCAATATCCGTGCCGAGTTCCGCGCGGCCGGCGTAGCGTTTGAAAAGCGTGTCGGTACGCTGATGGAAGGCATGCGGCTGTGCAAGGCGCTGTGGAGCGGGAAACCGGTAGACTGGGACGGGCGCTGGCACGTCGAGCAGGGCGTGATCGGGCCGACACCGCACCAGCCGGGTGGCCCGCCTATCTGGGGTGGCGGCTCAGTACCCGCCGCGTTGGAGCGGGCGGGCCGGCATTTCGATGGCTGGTTCCCGACCGGCCCCGATGCGAAAGGCTGGGGCGCACAGTGGCGTCAGGTGCAGGCCATCGCGCGCGAGGCCGGGCGCAAGCCCGACGATCTGGCGGCAGCCATCTACCTGACCCTCGCCGTCGACGAAAACGCGACCACCGCGAGCCAGCGTATCGACGAATTCCTGTCGGCCTATTACGGCCAGCGCCCCGACGTACTGAAAAAGCGTCAGGCCTGTTTCGCCGGTTCCGCCAGCGCGGCAGCAGAATGGATCAACGGCTATGTGCAGGAGGGCGCCCGCTACCTTGTGCTGCGCTTTGCCGGCGACCACCAGCGGCACCTGGACACGCTCGCGAAGCTACGCGAGACACTGCATCCAAGTTAGTCCTCTGCAGTGAGGACTGCCTTGCGCTTTTTTCGCAGTGCGGGCAGCGTGAATAACAGCAACAACACTGCGGTAGCCAGCATGAAGCCGCCGCTGATCGGACGTGTAATGAAGACCATCGGGTCGCCATCCGATAACAGCATCGAGCGGCGCAGGTTCTCCTCCATTAACGGCCCCAGCACCATCGCCAGTATCAAAGGCGGAAACGAGCAGCCCAGCTTCAGCAGGATGTAGCCTACAAAACCGAAAAACACCATCAGCAGAACATCCGTCCCCGAGGTGTTCAGGCTGTAGATGCCGATTCCCATCATGGTCATGATGATCGGAAACAGCAGGCGATAAGGCACCTGCAGCAGCTTGACCCAGATGCCGATCAACGGCAGGTTGAGCAGCAGCAACAGCAGATTGCCGATCCACATGCTCGCAATCAGTCCCCAGAATAAATCGGGTCGCGAAGTCATGACCTGCGGCCCGGGTGTGATGCCGTGGATCATCATTGCACCCAACATCAATGCCATCGATGCACTGCCGGGGATGCCCAGCGTCAGCATCGGCACAAACGTCGTCTGCGCACAGGCATTGTTGGCGGTCTCCGGCCCGGCCACACCTTCGATGGCGCCTTTACCAAAGCGCGACGGGTCCTTAGCCAACTTCTTTTCCGCCATGTAAGAGGTAAACGCACTGATGGTACCGCCCAGGCCCGGCAGCGGTCCGAACACAGCGCCTATGGAAGTAGCGCGCATCATGGGACCGAAACAGATCTTCAAGTCTTCCCACCTTGGCATCAACCCTTTGATTTCTCCCTTCAATAGGGTGGGGGTCATGTGCGCACCACCGAGATTCTTGACGATTTCGGTCAAACCGAACACGCCCATCGCCACCACCGCGATGCCAACACCATCACTTAACTCCGGGACGCCGAAGGTGAAGCGTGACTTGCCCGAACTGACGTCGATACCGACGATCCCGATAATCAGTCCTACAATTACCATGGCAAGCGATTTGAGCAAAGAGCCTGATCCCACCACCGACGCGCATACCAGGGCCATCACCATCAACGAGAAATACTCCGGCGAGCCGAACTTCAGCGCAATATTGGCAAGTGGCGGGCCCAGCAGCGCAATCAGCAGGGTACCTATGCAACCGGCAAAAAAAGAGCCTATCGCTGCCATCGCCAAGGCGGGGCCTGCCCGGCCTTGCTGCGCCATGGGATGGCCATCGAGCAGGGTGACTACCGATGATCCTTCGCCGGGCAGGTTGACCAGTATTGCCGTTGTCGATCCACCGTAATCAGAGCCGTAATAAATTCCGGCCAGCATGATGAGCGCCGAAACCGGCGGCAGCGCGTAGGTCAGCGGCAATAGCATTGCCATGGTGGCCAAGGGGCCTATACCGGGCAACACACCGATCATAGTGCCGAGAAATACCCCTAGAAAACAATACATCAGATTGGTCAGCGTGAGCGCAACGCTGAATCCCAATACGAGATTTTGCAGGAGTTGTTCCATCACAGGCTCCACCAAAATAGCCGATACGGCAAACCGAGGCCATAGGAGAATAGGGCCACCGCGCCAGCGCTGACGACAATGCTGAGCACCAGGGTCTCCCGCCAATGCACGTCTTTATGCGCGAGCGCACAACCAATGATCAACACCAGCAAGGACGGCACGAAACCAAAATCCGCCTCCATCAATACCGCGAATAGTGCCAGTGTTGCTGTTAACACCAGCCAGGGACGAAAGGCCCACGACTCCAGCCTCAGGCTCTGTGTGTCGTCGCCCTGTATCTTGAACGACAAGCCGCCTATGACCACCCCGAAACCCATCATGATGCCACCCAGCCAGGTGGGGAAATACCCGGGGCCCATTTGCAACGCACTCCCCATTTCATACTCCCGCGACAAATAAATCGCCAGCGCCCCCAACGCCAGGAAGAGGATCCCGCACCAAAAGTCCTGGGGGTTCTTGATTTTCAGCCGCACTGTGTTTCCTTCCTGCTTCTGTAACCGGATGCGAATGGACACGCCATGAAGCTTACCGCGAATCTCCCGTACAGGGACCCTCTCCATTATTTGGCTCATGCGTAATCGCACCCATGCCGTGGCTTTGGCTATAATACTGTGGCTAAAGTTTTAAGCTTCAAGCAGTGTTTCGTCAGTAGCGAATCTTGATAAATCCCCCGCAACAGCAGGAGGCAGCGGTGAGTCAAAGCGGATCAACTGCAGCTCTGCCCACAAGCATCGTGCGCAAACTTGGGCGTCTGGGCCGCTTTATCGTTTTCCTGTGTACTTCGGGCTGGCTGTTCCCGCACGCATGCACGGAAGGCATGGATCTCACGCAGATCCAAAATGCTCGTACCGCCAGCAAGACTTAGTCCGCGCCCCCCTCCCCCTAGAACTTCAGACCCAGCTCCTTCACCTGCCGCTCGAGTTCAAGGTAGTTACGGGCCAGTTCTGCCTTAAGTTGCTCAGGCGTCATGCGCTCGGCGGGTTCACTGCCATCGGCGGCAAGCCGCTGCACCATCTGCGGCGTGTTCATATCCTCGCTCACCACACGATCGATCGCCAACATGATCGGGCGCGGCGTACCAGCCGGTGCCCAAAGAGTGTAGCGATTGGTAAGCTGGAAGCCGGGAAAGCCCTGTTCGCCGATGGTCGGCAGCTCCGGCAAGGACGATGTGCGGGTGAGGCCCAACGACGCCACGCCGCGCACCTTGCCGCTGCGTATCACGGTGGTCGCGGACAGCGAAGCGGAGACACCCACACTCACCTCTGCGCCCATCAGCGCAAGTAGCGCTGGCGCACTCCCCTTGTAGGTGACGTGCTTTAACTGCATACCGGATATCTTGGCCAGCTTCTCCATGCCCAAATGGACCGTACCGCCGACCCCGGTGCTGCCGGCGAACGGCAGCGGCTTGCTTGCCGAAAGCGCAATCAGCTCCTTCACCGTCTTGACAGGCACACCACTATTGACCATGAGTATGTAGGGCTGCTGCGTTAAGCTGACGACGGGATCGAACGTCTTGAGGATGTCGAAAGGAACTCGTTTGGTCGCACTTTGAAGCAACAGCCCATCTCCCGACTGAAGTAAGGTGTAACCGTCAGGCGTTGATTTGGCCAACATCCCCGAAGCGATCACGCCACCACCGCCTGGACGGGGGTCAACCACGACATTTTGGCCCCACCGATCGCTCAATATTTTTGCCGTCACTCGTGCAATTGTGTCGCCGCCCGCGCCAGGCTGTGCGCCAATGAGGATGCGTATCGGCCGTACCGGATAGCCTGGTGGTTTGTCCTGCGCCGGCGCCATCGCGCAGTACGCGAGCAAGCAGGGCATGAGCCAACAGCCCCATTTCCTGAGCATGGTATTCATGCATACCCCTCCGCAGTTGTCTGGCACGATCTTGCGCTCAAGAAAAGACCCCTGTGCTGCCCCAAGCTACCCACGCGCAGCGGCACAGCCACGCGGTCTCTGCTAGAACTTCAGACCCAGCTCCTTCACCTGCCGCTCGAGTTCAACGTAGTTACGGGCCAGTTCTGCCTTGAGTTGCTCAGGCGTCATGCGCTCGGCGGGTTCACTGCCATCGGCCGCGAGCTTCTGCACCATCTGTGGGGTATGCATACCGTCGCTCACCACTCGATTAATCGCCAGAATGATCGGGCGTGGCGTTCCGGCCCGCACCCAAAGATTGTAGCGATTGGTAATCTTGAATCCGGGAAAGCCCTGTTCGCCAATTGTCGGCAGGTCAGGCAGGGACGACGCACGCGTGAGGCCCAATGAAGCGACGCCGCGCACCTTGCCACTGCGTATCGCCGCAGTCGCGGACATCACACTGGTGACACCCATACTGACCTCTCCGCCCATGAGTGCAAGCAGCGCAGGTGCGCTTCCTTTGTAGGCGACGTGCTTTAACTGCAAGCCGGATATTTTCACCAGCCGCTCCATGCCCAAATGCACCGTGCCACCTATCCCCGCGCTGCCGGCATAGGTCATCGGTTTGGCTGCCGACAGGGCGATAAGCTCCTTGACTGTTTTGGCGGGCACACTCAAATTGGTGAGCAGGATGTAGGGCTGCTGCGTGGAACTGACAACAGGATCGAAGATCTTGAGAACGTCGAAGGGCACCCGCTTGGTTGCGCTTTGAAACAACAGCCCATCCCCGGACTGCAGTATCGTATAGCCGTCGGGCGTGGATTTAGCCATCAGCTCCGAAGCGATCACGCCACCGCCGCCGGGACGCGGGTCGACCACGGCATTTTGGCCCCAACGCTCAGTCAGCAACTGGGCTGTTGCGCGCGCAACCATGTCGGCGCCCGCGCCCGGCGCCACGCCTATGATGATTCGAATCGGCCGCACCGGATAGCCGGACGGTTTGTCTTGCGCCAGCACTGGCGCGCTGTACACCAGTACGGCCACCGATAAACAACAACCCCATTTCCCGATCATGGTAATCATTAACACCCCTCGTTAGATGAAACTTCTTCCGCCCGGCGCAGTACGGCGGCGGCGTTGCCCTGCCAACGGTATATGCCAGTGCATCATGTTCAAGTCATATTAACGACGCATAACACACAGCGTCAACTCACAACACGCACAGAGGAATTTTACAAAGTTGACGGATCGACCTTGCGGGACTACTGTTCCGCTGGGTGAAAAATGGCGTGATACGCAGGTCGATAACGGGAGGGGGAGCCAAGATGCGTTGCGTTATCCAGGCATGTCGAGGGATGATCTTCTCAATTGCGGCTGCACTGTGGATGTACCCGCTCACATCATGGGCGCAGACCGCTGCGACGGGATCCGCGCAAAGTTTTCCCAACAAGCTGGTGCGTTATGTCGTGCCGTTTGGTGCGGGCGCCTCGCCCGACATCGTGGGCCGCATACTCGCCGACCGTCTCACCCGGCTGTGGGGTCAGCAGGTCATCGTCGATAATCGGGTGGGCGCTGCCGGCGTGCTCGGCACTGCGTTCGTCGCCAAATCGCCGCCCGATGGCCACACGCTGGTCCAATGCAATATCGCGTCGAGCGCAATTACCATGTCGCTATTCGCGAAGATGCCATACGATCAGTTGCGCGATATTGCGCCGGTCACGCGTATCGGCCTGACGCCCAACATTCTGACCGTGCACCCCTCGATGCCGATACGCTCGATGCAGCAGCTGGTCGCCTACGCCAAAGCTCACCCGGGCAAGCTGAGCTACTCCTCGGGGCTTGCCGGCACCTCGCCGCAACTGTCTATAGAGTTGCTCAAATTGTTGGCGAAGATCGACATCGTGAATATCCCATACCGGATCGGGGCGCAGGCAATCACCGACACCATCGGCGGTCAGGTGCCATTCAATATTTCGAATTTCCCGGCAATGGTGGCGCCGGTTCAGACCGGACGCGTACGTCCACTCGCAGTCACCAGCGCGCAGCGCGCCACGCAGCTGCCTGAGGTGCCGACCGTACAGGAGTCAGGCTTTCCCGGCTACGACGTCCAGTCCTGGCAAGGCGTATGCGCACCCGCCGGCACGCCCGCAGCGGTGCTGGACAAACTGCATGCCGACTTCAACACCGTATTGCGTATGCCTGACGTGCGGCAACGGCTGGATGAATTGGTGATGATCGCTGCACCGACCAGCCGTGAAGAGTTCGAGCAGTTCATCCGCACGGAGATTACGCGATGGGCGCAAGTCATCAAGGACGCCAACATCCCGCAACAGTAAAGCCCGGCGTGATGCCTACCACAGTCCCTTCAAGCGCCCACCGTCGAGATTCAACGACACCCCGGTGATATAGCTCGACCGCTCTGAACACAAAAACACTATCGCGTTGGCAAGTTCTTCGGGTTTACCGAAGCGGTTGAGTGAATTCTTGCGGGCAGCGAGACGGCGCGCTTCTTCCTCGGTTTTCACTTGCAGGTCCTGCTGCAATCCCTGCGCATTGCGCTCCCACAGGTTGGTGGCCACCCAGCCGGGGCAGATGGCGTTGACCAGCACGTTGTCTTCTCCGAATTCGGTCGACAACGACTTGGTGATATTCAATAAGCCGCTGTTGGTGATGCCGCTGCCGAACATGTAGGGATCCGGCTCCTTGCCCGCGCCGCCGATGATGTTGACGATGCGCCCCCATTTTTGCGCTTTCATGAGCGGATACACCAGGCGTATGGCGCGCAGAAAGCCAAAAATTTTGGTCTCGAATTGTTCCTTCAACCCTGCGTCGGTCATCGCAGCGAAGCGGCCCGAATACATCTGCCCCGCATTGTTGACGAGTATGTCGACCGTGCCGAAGGTCTGTTTTGCGGTTTCAACCAATCGGGCAATGTCGACCTCCTGGGTCATGTCCGCGACTACAGCATGCACTTCACCGCCCGTTTGCTGCGCCAGTTCAGCGCGCGTTTTCTCCAGCGTCCCAGCATTGCGGCCACAAATCAACACACGCACGCCCTCCTCCAGGAACTGCCGCGCGCTTTCGCGTCCGATGCCACGGCTGGCTCCGGTAACGATGGCTGCCCTGCCTTTGATGCCTAAATCCATGCTGCCTCACTTTCGTAAATCTATTTTGTTAATCTATTTTCACACCTGAAGTGCGCACGATCTCGCCCCAGCCGCGGGTTTCGCGCAGCAGATAATCGGTGAATTCCTGCGTCGACATGCGTCCTGGAATCGCCGCGTTGACAGTGAGTATCTCTTTCACTTTCGCTTGTTCCATCGCACGCATGATCTCCACGTGCAGCCGCTCGACAATCGCGCGCGGTGTTCCCGCCGGCGCCCACAGTCCCGACAGGAAGCCGAGATCGAAGTCACCCAGCGTTTCAGCGAGGGTAGGCACCTCCGGAATCTGTGGCGCGCGTTTGGCGAAGGACTGGGCTATCATCACCAGCCGCCCACTGCGGGTGTGCGCCAAGGAGGCCGGTATGGTGGAGAACGACATGAAGCTCTCACCGCTCATCACCGACGAAGCCGCCGGTATGCTGCCCTTGAACGGCACATGCAAAATATCGACACCACTCAACTTTTGCATACGCACCGCAGCCAGATGCGTAATCGAGCCTGCACCCGATGACGCATAATTCAATTGACCGGGTCGCGATTTTGCGAGCGCGATCAACTGCGGCAGCGTGCGTACCTGCGGCGCCGGGTGCGCCACCAGTACCATCGGCGACCCTGCAACCATCATGATCGGCTGCAAATCCTTGAGCGTGTCATAGGGCAGCTTGGCGCCATACAGCGTGGCGGAAATACAATGACTGGCGATGTCAGTCATCAACAGCGTGTAGCCGTCCGCCGGCGCCCTAGCGGCAAGCGCCACGCCCAGCGTGCCACCTGCGCCGGGCCGGTTGTCGATCACCAACGGCTGCGCAAAAACCTCGGACAGGTGCATGTTGATCGCACGCGTGATGACATCAGTAATGCCGCCCGCAGGCCACGGCAGCACGACGCGGATGCTGCGATTGGGATAACTTTGCGCAGTGGCTGGCCCTGCAGACAAAGTCAACGCAGCCATTGTAAAGATCAACCACGAAACCATTTTTTTCACGTCGCTGTCCTCCCCAAGAAGCGGAATCGCATTGTAACGCACCGGGCACAGTGCGCTATCGCGCGCGGCACGTTTGCGACACAATCCACACCTCAGACAGGAGCACGCAAGATGAAAATCGGATTGATCGGCCTGGGACAGATGGGCCGTGGCATGGCGTCGCGGCTGATCGACAGCGGGCATCAACTGTTGGTGTGGAATCGCACGCGCGCAGCCGCCGATGCCCTTGCCGCGCGCGGCGCAGTGGTGGCGGAGTCACCGGTTGAAGCATTGGCCTGCGAGGTGGTGATCACCATGCTTGCGGACGACACGTCTGTTGAAGCAGTGTGGATTACGCCGTGCCTGACGCAAAGACTGGCGGCGGACACGGTGCATCTGAATATGGCGTCGGTAAGCTTGCGCATGGGACAGCGGCTTGAACGCCTGCATCACCAACACGGCTCACCCTATGTGTCCGCGCCGGTATTCGGCCGCCCCGAATTTGCCGCGCGCGGCGAGCTGGACATCATCGCGGCGGGTGCGCCGTCGGCGATCGCGCGCTGCGAACCGCTGTTCCAGGCGCTGGGCCGACGCTGGTTCAACGTGGCAACTGAAGCGGCCAAAGCCAATGCGGTGAAAATCGCGCGCAATTTTTTGCTGGCGACAATCATCGAAAGTCTGGGTGAAGCATTTGCGCTGGTCGAAAAAGCCGGCGTTGAGCGACAGGTGTTTTACGACATCATCACCGGCACTTCGATGAATTCGCCCGCGCATAAAAATTACGGCCAGCTGATGCTGGAGAATCCCTGCAATCCGACTTTCCCGCTGAAACTGGGGCTGAAGGATGTTGAACTCGCGCTGCAAACCGCCGCCGACCTCGCGGTGCCGCTGCCCACTGCGGAACTGTTACGCGATCAGCATGTGCTAGCCATCGCTCACGGCTACGGCGAGTGCGACTGGGCTGCACTGGGCACTTACCTCATGGATAGCGCGGCGGGACGAATGGGCGCACGCCTAGCAACTGCGCGTGAAATCACACCGCAAGCGCGTCTATAATCCAGTCCATGCCAGCCACCCTGCAAAAAGCGGACACGCTCATTTTTGATAACCGCTACGACAATCGCTTTGCGCGGTTGCCCTCGGCGTTTTACCGCAGGGTCGATCCCGTGCCGCTGGCAGCACCTTATCTGGTCAGTGTGAGCGAGGATGCGGCTGCGCTGCTGGATCTCGATCCCGCCGACACCTACAGCGAGCGCTTCCTGCAGCTGCTCGCGGGCAATGTCGTACCGCAGGGCGCCGAGCCGCTGGCGATGCTCTATGCCGGCCATCAATTCGGCACGTTCGTGCCACAACTGGGTGATGGCCGCGCAATTTTGCTGGGCGAAATTGTGAATGCCAAGCGCGAGCGCTGGACGCTGCAGCTCAAAGGTGCCGGTCTGACGCCGTTCTCGCGCACCGCCGACGGTCGCGCGGTGCTGCGTTCGACCATACGCGAATACTTGTGTTCGGAAGCGATGCACGCGCTGGGCATACCCACCACGCGCGCGCTCGGCATCGCGGGCGCCGATGAAATCGTGTACCGCGAAACGCCGGAAACCGCCGCGGTATTGCTGCGGCTGGCGCCTTCACATGTGCGCTTCGGGTCGTTTGAGGTTTTTTACCACCGGCGCGAGCACGCGTACCTGAAACAACTGGCCGATCACGTCATCGAGGAACATTTTTCGCAATACGCGGGCACGCCAGATGGCTATGAGCGATTCCTCATCGACGTCATCGAGCGCACCGCGCGGCTGATCGCACAATGGCAGGCGGTGGGATTTTGTCACGGCGTCATGAACACCGACAATATGTCGATACTGGGACTCACGCTCGACTACGGCCCCTTTGGTTTCATGGAAGCCTTCAACCCCAGTCATATTTGCAATCACTCGGATGACCAGGGCCGCTACTCTTACCAAAATCAACCCTACATCGGCTTGTGGAATTGCTCGCGGCTGGCGCAAGCGCTGACACCGTTGATCGATGCCGAAAAATGCAACGCCGCACTGGCGCGCTATGAAGGCGCGTTCATGGAAAAACACATAGCGTTGATGCGCGCGAAATTCGGACTCACGCAATCCATGGCCGGTGATGACACACTGATCAATGACCTGCTGGCGCTGCTCGCCGAACACGGCGTTGACTACACTATATTTTTTCGCACCCTGAGTAGCGGCAATTTGAATGCGGTGCGCGATTTGATCATCAATCGCCCTGCCTTCGATGCATGGGCCGCGCGCTACACCGCGCGGCTTAAAGCCGAGTCCAGTGATGACAGCATGCGCCATGCACGCATGATCGCCGTCAATCCGAAATACGTGCTGCGCAACCATCTCTCGCAGGTTGCTATCGAAAAGGCCGAGCGACACAAAGACTTTTCCGAGATCGACCGGCTGCTCAAGCTGTTGCAACACCCTTTCGGCGAACAGCCGGCATTCGAGGCCTACGCCGCGCCACCACCGGATTGGGCGAAGGGGATCGAAGTCAGTTGTTCATCTTGAGTGTAGATGAGCGTTCGCAGTTAAGTGTCGGGAGTAACCCCGGCGCTGTCCGCTCTTAACGCCCAACTTTCAACTTTCAACTCTAATAAAGACCATGCAAAACAAATTCGTCCAGTGTCTTAGTCCCTCCGGCTTGCACAACATGCACTACACCGAATGGGGGGCGCGCGACAATCCGCGCATCGTGATCTGCGTCCATGGCCTTACCCGCAACTGCCGCGACTTTGATGACCTTGCGCGCAATCTAGCAAAAGATTTTCGCGTGGTGTGCCCGGATATTGTAGGACGCGGGCAAAGCGAGTGGCTCGCCGACAAGCAGTACTACGGACTGCAGCAGTACATGACCGACATCAACACGCTGCTCGCGCGTCTCACTGCGGACGCTGAGCAAGCACCTGAGCGCGAAGTCCTTTGGGTCGGCACCTCGATGGGCGGCATGATCGGCATGTTGTTCGCCAGCCTGCCGCACACGCCGGTGTGTCGGCTGCTGTTGAACGATGTGGGCACCTTGATTCCGCAGGCGTCGCTGGAGCGCCTCGGGCATTATGTGGGCAAGGCGCCGGCATGCAATACACTGCAAGAACTGAATATTTACCTCAGAACCGTGTCGGCGTCGTTCGGGCCGTTGAACGACACACAATGGGACCAACTGACGCGCCACAATGCCAGGCAAAATGCCGACGGCACTTGGACCATGAATTACGATCCCGGCATCGCGTTGCCGTTTCAGGCACAGCCGCTCAACGACATTGATTTGTGGAGCTACTATGACCGTATCACCTGCCCGACACTGTTATTGCGCGGCGCCGAATCCGATCTGCTGCTCAAAGACACGGCGCTCGCAATGACGCAACGCGGGCCGCAAGCTCGGTTGGTGGAATTTGCCGGTGTCGGACACGCGCCCATGTTGATGGCGGACGATCAGATTGAAGCGGTAAGAGCATTTTTAACGGCATAGAAAGGCACCGCCCATGACCACGATATACGGCATCCGTAATTGAAGCACCATGAAAAAAGCCTTCGCGTGGCTCGAGGGCAACGGCATCGAATACACGTTTCACGATTACAAAAAGCTGGGCACACCTGACCAGCGCATCAAGGTGTGGATCCAACGAGCCGGCTGGGAGCGCGTGCTCAATACCAAGGGAAAGACGTTTCGAGATTTGCCTACGGCACGCAAGCTTGACCTTAACGCCGCTAAAGCGGCCGTTCTGGCGAGCGAATTTCCCAGTGCCATCAAACGACCGGTGCTCGAAACTAGCAGCACTATAGTGCTGGGATTCAATGCCGATGAGTACCAGTTTGCGCTAAAGTAATTTCCAGGATTGCCTGTAAAGCATTGAATTAATGGTCTTTTCTGCATGGCATACCACTAACTTTATCGTTTACAATCAGCCAATTAGAAAGTAAACTGCGTGTATGAGATTACGTTCCGCCCTTATTCTGACCTGTTGTCTGGCGGTGCCTATCGCGCCCGCGCATGCGGACGACGAGGGTCTGCCGCCCGATCTGACCACACGCCTGATCGGCACTATAGGCGGCGTTCTGGCAGGCGCGCAGGAATTGGTGCTGAACGCGATGAGTTTCATGGGCACCCCCTTCCGCTGGGGTGGTTCGTCTCCGGAAACGGGTTTTGATTGCAGCGGTTTCGTGCAATACGTGTTCCGGCAAGCGGCAGGATTGGTGTTACCGCGCTCGTCTTTTGACCAGATCCGCGAAGGCGCTGTGGTGTCGCGCCATGAGTTGCAACCCGGTGACCTGGTGTTTTTTAATACCCTGCGCGCCACCGCGTCACATGTGGGCATCTACATCGGCGACAACCGTTTTATCCACTCGCCCAGCCGCGGCAAAGCCGTGGAAATCGTCAATTTCGGCGACGCCTACTGGCAGGCACGCTACGACGGCGCTCGACGGCTGAGGTAGCCCTCGGATAGTAATCCGAGTATCGCTCAGTTTCACCATTTCAACACGCTGAAAGTCGCAAGCCTGCGCTCGCGTTCCAGCGACCGCAGTGGCTGCTGGTGTTCAAAATTCATTGCGATTTTCATTACGCCGCTGCGGCTTTGGGGTGGCGCACTCGACGTTTTAAGTTCCAATAGTAAAGTCATTTACAAATGAGAATGATTATCGTTACAATACAAGTAAGGATAAAATAAACGGAGTAAATTGATGTTCATAAATGTTCGTAACTGTATGTTATTAATATATTTTTTAATAACTATAGCTACTGTTTCCACTATCGGACTAGGCCTGCCAGCGTACGCACAAACCAGCGTCCTCAACCTTTATTCGTCACGCCACTACCAAACCGACGAAGCGCTCTACAGCAACTTCACCAAAGCCAGCGGCCTTAAGGTGAACCGTATCGAAGCCGCCGAAGATCCGCTGATCGAGCGCATCCGCAACGAAGGCACGGCCAGCCCCGGCGACGTGCTGGTGACGGTGGATGCCGGGAGGCTGTGGCGTGCCGAACAAATGGGCTTGTTCCAGCCTATCCAGTCCAAAACACTCGAATCCCGCCTGCCCACACATATGCGTGCCGCCAGCAATCACTGGTTTGGTTTTTCCACCCGCGCGCGCGTCATCATCTATAACAAATCGATGGTCGACGCCGCAGATGTGCAGAACTACGAAGATCTCGCCCACCCCAAACTCAAAGGCAAGGTATGCACGCGCTCCGGCAGCCATGTCTACAACCTGTCACTGATGAGTGCACTGATCGAACACTGGGGTGTAGCCCAAGCCGAAATATGGGCGCGCGGTGTGGTGGCTAATTTCGCGCGTGCGCCCAAAGGTGGCGACACCGACCAGATCACCGCGGTGGCGTCCGGCGAATGCGGCGTGACCATCGCCAACACCTATTATTACGTGCGACTTGCCTTGTCGGAAAAGCCCGCTGACCGCAAGCTCATGGCTGCCGTGGCGCTGGTGTTTCCCAATCAAAAGAGTTTCGGCACGCACCTGAATGTATCCGGCGCTGGTGTGCTGAAAAACGCACCCAACAAAGACGCCGCGATTCGTTATCTTGAATATCTGGCGAGCGACGCCGCACAAAGCTATTTCGCCAGCGGCAACAACGAATGGCCCGCCGTCGCCAGTGCGCCGCTGAATAATCGCGGCCTCGATGCACTGGGCACATTCACGGCCGATACCCTGAACGTAGCCGCGTCGGGCAAAAATCAGCCTGCCGCACAAAAGATTTTTGACCGGGTTGGCTACAAATAAAACACTAGCGTTTGCGACGTGACGCAACATCCGACAAAGCGGATGGGGAAACCGCACGCACGGCGTCCGGCTTAACGGTGCTGACGTCGGTGGCGGCAACGTGGGTGATGAGCGCGCTGGGTCTTGCCGTGGCGATACCGGCGATGTTGGCCTACAACGCTATGCTGCGCAGCTACTTGCCCTTGATGCCACGCTGCGCCACATCAAGCACAATGGCCAAACCTTTGGCCAACGCGGCAAGTTGTGCGTCACGCGCCGCCAGGCCGCGCGGCAACGCCGGCACATGCACAAAACCCGCGCGAACCGGTCCATGATTTTTCGCGATGCTGTGCATCAGGTGGTAAAAAACAGCATTGCAAACGAACGCGCCCGCGCTCATTGACGATTCTGCAGGCAGCCCGGCGCGACCCAGAGCAGTCACGATATCCAGCACCGGCAGCGTGGAAAAATACGCTGCCGGCGCGCGTGCGATCACCGGCTTGTCGCGTGGCTGTACGCCGTCGTTATCCGCAATACGCGCGTCACATAAATTGACGGCAATACGCTCAACGCTGATCACACGACGATCGGCCGCCAACCCCACGCACAGCACAATGTGAGGTTTTTCTTGCGCGATCAGCGTACGCAACTGGCGCGGCGCGCGCGCAAACGAGGTCGGCAGCTCCGCCGTAACCAGCTCAAGCTTGCCGCCGCGCCCCACCCCGTACTCAGCCAAGCGCCGCACCGCTGCAAAGGAGGGATTGGTCGCATCGCCGCCGAAGGGGCTAAAGCCGGTGACCAGCGCTTTCATACGTAAGCATTGGTTTTTATTGGCATCTTAAAATCGCTACTGCGGCTTGATCCTCGCTTCACGCATCACCTTGCTCCAGCGCTGGGTTTCGCTGCGCAAGAATTCTCCGAATACCGCGGGCGTTGAGGTCAGCACCTCCGCACCCACGCCTAATAAACGCTCCTGCACTTCGGGCAGCTTTAACACCTGCGTAAAGGCACTGTTAAGTTTCGCCACAATATCCTTGGGCGTGCCCTGCGGCGCGATGATGCCGTACCAGCCGTCCATCTCGAAACCCGGCACGGTCGCCGCTATCGCCGGCACACCGGGCGCGAGCTTGCTCGGCTCGCGCGAGGTTACGCCGAGCGGGCGCACCTTCGCCGCCTGTATCGTCGCATGCAGGGTGGGGATGGCCGAACACAGCAGATGCACCTGTCCGCTTGCCAATTCGGTGACGGCAAAGATGCTGCTTTTGTACGGCACATGCAGCAACTCCACGCCAGCCATGCTCTGGAACATTTCCGCGCACATATGCGGCGTCGAGCCCTGCCCGCCAGAGGCATACAGCACCTGCCCGGGCCGTGCTTTGGCGTAGGCGATCAATTCCGTAATCGTTTTCACCGGCAACGCCGGGCTCGCCACGATTATGAACGGCGTCGCACCCACGCGCGTCACCGGCACAAATTCCTTGTCCACCAAAAAACGCTGATACAACACCGTGGCCATCAACAGCGTCAGCGTCACCATGCCCAGCGTATAACCATCGGGCGCAGCCTTGGCAACGAGTTCGGCTGCGAGCAGCCCGCTGACACCCGAGCGATTATCCACCACGATTTGCCGCCCCAGCGTCTCAGAGAGTTTGACGCTGACGATGCGCGCCACCACGTCAGAGCCCGAGCCGGCGGCGGTGGGCGTGACCAGGCGTATGGGACGCGACGGATACCCCTCTGTCTGTGCGAAAGCGTGGGTCGCACCCGCACAAGACAGAGCCACCAGCGCCCAGCGTGCACTGATTCGCACCTTATTTGCCAACCTGATCAAGCGACCTTCTTGGCAGCACCACCTGCCGCTATCGCCGCATTCACGCGCGGCATGACTTCATTCGCCATTAACGCCATCGAGCGCTGCGCCAGTTGCGGATCGACCCAATCCATGCCCGCATAAACCAGCTCGCCGAAATCCCCGACGGCCTCGCGCAGCCTGAGAATTTGATCGACCACGCTGTTCACGCTGCCCTGTATCACCAGATTGTCGAGCACACGGTCTTCGGTGATCGCCGCATCCGGCTCCGACGGATCGTTCTTGAATATCACCTGACGTCTGGCACTGATCATTTTGTAGGTCAACATTTTCCAGTAGTAGCGGTAGGGACTATTCGCATCGTCGCGTGCGTAACGTTTGGCCACCTTGTCGTCGTCAGCGACGAATATCGTGCGCGCAATACGCCAGTCGGCCGGATCGGGTGTCTGGCCCGCGTTGCGCTTGCCTTCGCTGTAATTGGCCCAGTGGCTCGGCAGCCATTTCGCAAACAGAAAATTTGCCGACAGCGGATGAAAATCACGTTGCCCCATCAAAGTGACACCCTTGGAATACGGTGCCACCACCGTGCCAACAATCTCCGGACGCGGCTGCTGGTAAGGCTTGTAAAGATGCCCGCGACCAATGAGCAGATCACGGGTGTTCTTAACCGTGACCTTGTAGCGGTTATCCGGCAGATCAATGTCGTACGGCGATTCGCCCTCCCAGATGGCGAGTATCACGTCGATGCATTCCGCAAACATTTTGCTGCGATCCTGCTCGAGATTGCCCAGCGCCTCGGCATCGCAGCGCAGCGCACCCGCGCTCACGCCGAAAATAAAGCGCCCCTTCGCCAGATGATCGAACATCGCCGCGTGGGAAGCGAACAGCACCGGATGCTGCTGCGACAGGTTCGAGGTGCCGGTGCCGAGCTTGATGGTTTTGGTATCACTGATCAGTGTCGCCAGAAACAGCAGGCTGTTGGTGACGTTCTCGGTTTTTTCGGTGAGATGCTCGCCGACGAAAGCATCGTAAAAGCCGAGCTTGTCGGCAAGAATGATCGCCTCGCGGTCTTCCTGCAAGGTGTCGGTGCAACTGCGCTCCATCGGGTGCAGCGGCATGGTGAAATAACCTAAGCGCATTAAGTTCTCCTGAAGCCGTCCGTTATTTGCGTAAACGCTGCGCGTCCACCAGCGCTGGGATGCGCGTGATCTCCACCAGAAAATCAATCGTCACCCGCAGCTTGCGCGGCACATGGCGCGTCGGCGGGTACACCACGCTGATGGGCTGGCCTTCCACCGCATAGGGCTTTAACACTTCAATCAAAGTGCCTGCGGCCAGATCATGGCGCAGTGTCCACCAGTTTGAGTGCACCACACCCAGCCCCAACAGCCCGGCTTCGCGCACGGCGTCGCCGCCGGTCAACACCAGCGGTCCGCGCACCGCGACCTCGATGCGCTTGCCTTTGACGCTATACGGCCATACCGGAAACAGCGCGCTGGCGATGCAACGATGCTGCATCAAATCTTCCGGCACCTGCGGCCTGCCATGCTGCGCAAAATACGCCGGCGACGCCGCGGTAACACGCGGCCCGCGATTCAACACACGCGTGACGTATCGTGGATTATGGATTGCACCTACCTGCACCGCAAGATCGAGGCCGCGCTCGATCAAATCCGCGTGGCGGTCATCCAAGCTCACATGCAGTACGATGTCAGGGTAGCGCTCAGTAAACTCCGCCGCGCGCGGCAGAAACGTCAGCCGCCCGAACAGCGCCGGAAACGACAACTTCAACTGTCCTTTGGGCGCATCGCCCGCGCCTTTCAGCGAGGCCTCGGCATCCTCGATATCATTGAGTATCTGCAAACAGCGCGCGTAGTAATCGCGGCCGTCGTCGTTCAGCGCAAGCTGGCGCGTAGAGCGCACCAGCAACTGTATGCCCAGCTCTTCTTCCAGCCGCGCCACGGCCTTCGCCACCGCTGAAACCGATACCCCGAGTTGCGTCGCAGCCGAGGTGAAGCTGCCGCTCTCGGCAACCTTCACAAAAGCCAGCATGCCCAGCAGTTTGTTCACAACGCTCCGATGTGGGGAAAAAAATGCATTCTACAATTTTGGAGCGCACGCTGTGTCGTGCTGGGCGCGGTAAATTGCAGACCATATTTTGGCCGGTGTCAGCGGCATATCAAGGTGCGCGATGCCGAGCGGCCGCAACGCATCCATCACGGCGTTGGTCAATGCCGGCAAAGCGCCGGTGCAGCCCGCCTCCCCCATGCCTTTAACGCCCAACGGGCTTACCCGCGACGCCGTGGCATGATGGTTCATATGAATGTCCCGTATCAGCCCCGCGCGTGGCAGGTAATAGTCGAGAAAGCTGCCGGTGAGCAGTTGCCCGCTGCTCAGGTCATATAACGCCTGCTCGCCAAACACCTGCCCTGCGCCCTGCATCACCGCGCCATGCAATTGCCCTTCGACGATGGTGTCGTTCACGATCACACCAAAATCATCGGCAGTCACATAAGCCGCTACTGTCGTTTGCCCGGTCTCGGGATCAATCTCCACTTCTGCAATATGGCAGTCGTTGGGAAACGTCGCGCCAAACGAACCTTCACCGCTGAGGCTGAACTTCGCGTCGCCTGCCAGTGCATGCAGCGCGATCAATTCCGCGGGCTCGCTGCATCGAAATTCTCCCGCAACATAGTGTATCTGCGAAGGCTCAACACCCAGTTGCTCAGCCACGCGCGCCTTTCCCTGCTCGATCAATTTTAGCGCGGTGAGATAACAGATAGTGCCGACGCCTACCGTATTGCGAGAACCGCCGGTGTGGTTCCCGAAGAGCGGGGGCTCATTCAAACCCTGGCGCACCCTCACCCGTTCGGCAGGAATTTCCAGCGCGCGGGCTACCAGCATGGCCAGCGTGGTTTCGTGCCCTTGGCCCTGCGCATGCGACACCGCGTGTACCGTCACGCGCCCGTCGCGATCCACTTCCAATGCCACTTGATCGCGGTCGTACATGCCAGCATTGGTGGTTTCAATCACCGTGGCAATGCCGCGGCCTCGCAGCTTGCCTGCCTTTGCCGATGCTGCGCAGCGCACGGGGTAACCACTGCTGTCGGCGGCGGCCAGCGCCTTGTCCATCAACCCCGCAAAGTCAGCATTTTCATACACCGAGCCGGTGGGCGTTGTGTACGGAAACGCTGCCATCGGTAGGTAGTTGCGCCGGCGCAATTCGACGGCATCCATGCCCACTTCAGCCGCCGCCTGACTCACCAGCCGTTCGACCACATACGCAATATCCGGCCGCCCGGCGCCGCGATAGTTACCGATGGGCGCGGCATTGGTCAGCGCTACCCGCCAACGGCCATACAACGCTGGTATGCGGTAAGCGCCGGTAAAGCTGACGATCGGATTGCGGATGGTGGCGGCCGCTGCGGGTGGCGTCATATACGCGCCGACCTCGGCAATCCAGTCGAGACGCATTGCCAAAAATTTCCCGTTCGCATCCAACGCGAGCTCGCCATCGATCACACTGCCACGGCCGTGGTTGTCCGCCAGAAACGCTTCAGCACGCGTCGAAATCCACTTCACCGGCCGCCCGCTGGCGCGCGCCGCCATCATCGCCACGCAATACTCCGGGTAACCCATGCTGCGGCAGCCAAAACCACCGCCTACATCGTGCGCTACGATCTTGAGCTTGTCCTCAGGCACTTGGGTATAGCCCGACAGTTGCATGCGCAACATGTTTGCGCCCTGCACGCAGGCATGCACGGTATAGCTTTCGGATGGTGCATCGAAAGCCACCACACACGCGCGCGGCTCCAGGGGACTGGGCACTACCCGCGCGCTGGTAAGCCGCAGTCGGGTCACATGCGACGCGATCGCGAAAGCGGCCTCGGTTGCTGCAGCATCTCCCGCTTCGCATTCAAACGGCATGTTGCCAGGTATATGTGGGTGGAGCAGCGGCGCCGCCGGTTCGAGTGCCGCTACACTATCCACCACGCACGGCAGATCTTGGTACTCGATTTCTATCAAGGCACAGGCATCCTGCGCCAGATGCGCTGACGCGGCAACCACGAACGCCACCGGCTCGCCGGCAAAGCGCACGCGCTGATGTGCCAATACAGGCCACTGCGGCAGCAACGGACGCGCGCCGTTCTTGCCCGCGAAAGTAAAAAAACTCACGGGCTGCACATAGCCCGCGCGCACAGCATCCTCGCCGGTGAGTACCACGTGGACGCCGGGGAGCAATTTCGCCGCGATGATATTGACGGCAACAATACGCGCATGCGCTCGCTCCGAGCGCAGGAAATGCCCATACAACTGGCCGGGCAAATTCCAGTCGGCGGCATATTTGCCGTTGCCGGTGATGAGCCGATAGTCTTCCAGCCGCGACACCCGCGCGCCGTTTACATCAAAGAAAGGTGAGTTCATTGCGCCATTCACTTTCTAGAATGCCTCGCCAGCAACCTGCTCACGCTGTCTTAGCAGTGGACCTGCCCAAAGATTTTAGCTGGATTCGAAATTCAGGTGGGTACGCGTGGCGTGCAAGTGCTTATGCTGCAGCACCCTATCGAAGAGCAATAGTTCCTTTAATAACAATTACTTATAATTTTTCCCCAATTTCCGTTTCTGCGCTTGAATTAGCCAACTCCACCCCAATTTGGTTAAAGGTTAATCGGAGACCCAGGCATGACTGAATCCCCCCACAATGAATCCACTACACCGCCGGAACCGGCGCCCGCAGCAGAGGCTACCGCACCCGGGCAAGCACAGCCGACGCTCGAAGAGTTGCTGCAAAAAGCCGAAGCCGCCGCGCAGGAGCACCGCGACGCTTTTTTGCGCGCCAAAGCCGAAACCGAAAATATGCGCAAGCGCGCTCAAACCGATGTCGCTGCCGCGCACAAATACGCAGTGGAAAATTTTGCCACTGAGTTGCTGGCAGTGAAAGACAGCCTTGAGGCCGCGCTGTCGACTGAAAATGCTTCCGCAGAAAATCTCAAAAGCGGCGTCGAGCTCACGTTGAAGCAATTGAAAGCCGCATTCGAGAAATACGATCTCGCCGAAGAAAATCCGGTCAGTCAAAAATTCGACCCGCACCGCCATCAGGCGATCAGCATGGTTGAAGCCGCAGCCGAGCCCAACACCGTGGTCAGCGTTTTGCAAAAAGGCTACACACTGAATGCCCGCGTGATCCGCCCGGCGCTGGTGACTGTGGCTAAGGCCAAAGCGCAAGCGTGATTGAAACTGATGACGTTATCCCCATATAAAACACATCGAAAACTTTGCAGACTAGGGTAATAAAATGAGCAAAATCATAGGCATAGACTTGGGCACCACCAACTCCTGCGTGGCCGTTATGGAAAATGGCGCACCGAAGGTAATCGAAAACTCGGAAGGCGCGCGCACCACGCCGTCGATCGTAGCTTACATGGATGATGGCGAAATTCTCACCGGCGCGCCGGGCAAGCGCCAAGCCGTTACCAACCCGAGGAACACCTTATATGCGGTGAAGCGCCTGATCGGCCGCCGCTTCGAGGAAAAAGAGGTGCAAAAAGACCTCGACCTAATGCCCTACAAGATCGTCAAGGCCAGCAACGGCGACGCCTGGGTGGAAGTGCGCGGCAAGCAAATCGCCTCGCAGGAAGTGTCTGCGCAAGTGCTGATCAAGATGAAAAAGACCGCCGAAGATTATCTCGGTGAGCCAGTCACCGAAGCCGTGATCACGGTGCCCGCCTACTTCAACGACTCGCAGCGTCAGGCCACCAAAGACGCGGGCCGCATCGCAGGCCTCGACGTCAAACGTATCATCAATGAGCCGACGGCGGCAGCCTTGGCCTTCGGCATGGACAAGAAAAAGGGCGACCGCAAGATCGCCGTGTACGACCTCGGCGGCGGCACGTTCGACGTGTCCATCATCGAGATCGCCGAAATCGATGGCGAGCATCAATTCGAAGTGCTGTCCACCAACGGTGACACTTTCCTCGGCGGCGAAGATTTCGACCAGCGCCTGATGGATTATCTGTGCGACGAATTTAAAAAAGAATCCGGCGTCGATCTGCGCAAAGACATGCTGGCGCTGCAGCGCCTGAAAGACGCAGCGGAGAAAGCGAAGATTGAGCTGTCGAGCTCGCAACAAACCGAAGTGAATCTGCCATACATCACAGCAGATCAGTCCGGACCGAAACATCTGGCGATAAAGATTACCCGCGCAAAGTTTGAGTCACTGGTCGAGGAATTGATCGAACGCACCATCAAGCCCTGCGAAATCGCGATCAAGGACGCGGGTGTGAAGACTTCCGACATCGAAGATGTAATTCTGGTAGGCGGCCAGACCCGCATGCCGAAAGTGCAGGAAAAAGTTAAAGAGCTGTTTGGTAAAGAGCCACGCAAAGACGTGAACCCGGATGAGGCTGTTGCAGTGGGTGCTGCGATTCAGGCCGGCGTGTTGAAAGGCGACGTCAAGGATGTGCTGTTGCTCGACGTGACGCCGCTGTCGCTGGGCATCGAAACGCTGGGCAGTGTGATGACCAAGCTGATTCAGAAAAACACCACCATTCCGACTAAGGCAAATCAGGTATTTTCGACCGCCGAAGACAATCAGACCGCAGTGACCATCCACGTGCTACAAGGCGAGCGCGAAATCGCCAAGGCGAACAAGTCACTGGGCCAGTTCAATCTCACCGACATTCCGCCGTCGCAGCGTGGCATGCCGCAGATCGAAGTGACGTTCGACATTGACGCCAACGGTATTCTGCATGTGTCGGCCAAGGACAAAGCCACCGGCAAGGAAAACAAGATCAAGATTCAGGCCAGCTCCGGACTCAGCGAGGAAGAGATTCAGCGTATGGTAAAAGACGCCGAAGCGCATGCCGAAGAGGACAAAAAAGTGCTGGAACTGGTTAGCGCGCGCAACCAGTGCGATGCGTTGGTGCATTCCGTGAAAAAAATGTTCAAAGATCACAGTGAACAGCTGGCGGCCGATGAAAAATCCAAGATTGAAAGCGCATTGAAGGATGCCGAGGAAGCGCTGAAGTCCGACGACAAGGACAGTATCGAGGCCAAATCCAAAACACTCGCGGAAGCCTCGCAAAAACTGGCCGAAAAAATGTACGCGCAGGAGCAGGCGAAGCAGCAAGCGGAAGCTGCGGCGAGCGGCGCGGCAGGCGGCGCGACGGGCGGCGGCGATGCAAAAGCCGAGGCTGCCAAGAAAGATGACAGCAATGTTGTCGATGCCGAATACACCGAGGTGAAAGACAAGAAATAACCCGTGACGCGTTTGGCGTGAAGGGTGAGACGCGAAGGCGCCTCACCCTATTCGCGTTCTTGCACCTCACCCCTCACGCTTAACGCCTCACACCCTTAAAACCAATGGCTCAAAAAAAAGACTACTACGAACTGCTCGACGTCAATCGCGATGCATCCGACGATGAGCTCAAAAAATCGTACCGCAAGCTGGCGATGAAATGGCATCCGGATCGCAACCCGGATAACCCCAAGGCCGAGGAAAATTTCAAGGAAGCCAAGGAAGCCTACGAAATACTTTCGGACGCCAACAAGCGTGCGGCGTACGATCAATATGGCCATGCGGGCGTTGGCGCCACGGCGGCCGGCGCGGGCGCCGGATTCGGCAATTTCTCCGACGCCTTCGGCGACATTTTTGGTGACATTTTTGGCGGCGGACGCCAGCGTTCCGGCGTCTATCGCGGCGCGGATTTACGCTACAACCTCGAAGTGTCGCTGGAGGAAGCCGCGCGCGGCACTGAGACACGCATCCGCATCCCGGCATTGGAAGAATGCGGCACCTGCAAAGGCTTGGGCGCGAAACCCGGCACGCAACCGGCCACCTGCTCCACCTGCAAAGGCCAGGGCCAGGTGCGCATGCAGCAGGGGTTTTTTTCGATTCAGCAAACCTGCCCGAAATGCCACGGCAGCGGCAAAATGATCGCCCATCCGTGCAGCGCATGCAGCGGCGCCGGCCGTGTGAAGCAGCACAAGACGCTGGCGGTGAAAATTCCCGCAGGCGTCGACGAGGGCGACCGCATACGCCTGTCCGGCGAAGGCGAAGCGGGTGCCAGCGGCGGCTCCTCGGGCGATTTGTATGTGGTGATACATATCAAGCCGCACACGGTGTTCCAGCGCGAGCAAAATGATCTACATTGCGAAATGCCGGTGAGTTTTACCACGGCCGCGCTCGGCGGCGATATCGAAATCCCCACGCTCGACGGCTACGCCAAAATCAAGATCCCCGCCGAAACGCAGTCCGGAAAAATTTTCCGTCTACGCGGCAAAGGCATCAAAGGCGTGCGCTCCAGCACGCATGGCGACCTGATGTGCCATGTGGTGGTTGAAACACCAGTCAATCTGACGGCGCGCCAGCGCGAACTGTTGCTGGAACTTGAAACCATCGATCAGCGTAGTGCAGGACAACACAACCCGCGCGCCAAGGGCTGGATGGACAAGGTGAAGGCGTTTTTTGGCACGTAGCGCATGATATTCAGCCGTGTGAGCCGCACGATGGGGGGGCCACCACCACGCTGCTTGCCGGCTGTGATGCTACCCTCTCGTGGCGCTCGGCACTATCAGCGTCACTGTGCCGCCTGGCGGGCCTGTGAGCCCACGAACACATGCACGTGATTAATACCGTCGACACTACACGTTACAACATTATCCCCACTACGGCGCCAGCGCTCATCGTCGCCAGCGTGCCCGCCACTATCGAGCGCATGCCGAGCGCAACAATTTCGTCCCGCCGCGCCGGCACCATGGTTGCTAGGCCGCCGATCATGATGCCGAGGCTGCCAAAATTCGCGAAACCGCACAGCGCGTAAGTCATGATCACCCGGCTACGTTCCGATAACGCGTCCAGCGGTAACTGCGCCATTTCACGATAGGCGATGAATTCGTTGAGGATGGTTTTACTGCCCATCAGGGCGCCTGCGTGCGCTGCTTCTGCCCACGGTATGCCCATCAGCCACACCAGCGGCGCCATCGCCGCACCCAGCACGCGCTGTAGTGTGACCGCCTTACCCCCGATTTCGGGCAGCAGGCCCAGCGCAAGATTGCCCAGCGTCACCAGCGCAATTAACACAATCAATAAGGCCACGATGTTGAGCAACAGCGTCAGGCCATCGATCGTGCCGCGCGTTATCGCATCCATCGCACTCGTGGATTCCTGCGCCGCATCCAGCGTGCCCGCGGTCGCCGCGCCCGCCGACGGCACCATCAGCGCCGCAATCACAATCGCTGCCGGTGCGGTGATCAGCGACGCCGACAGTAGGTGTCCCATCGCTTCCGGCACCACCGCGCCGAGAATGCTGGCGTAAAGCACCATCATCGTGCCAGCGACACCGGCCATGCCACCGGTCATCACCATAAAAAGCTCGCCGCGGCTCATCTGCTGCAAGTACGGACGAATCACCAGCGGCGCCTCCACCATGCCGACAAATACGTTTGCCGCGGTGGACAAACCCACCGCGCCGCCCACGCCCAGGGTCTTTTCCAGAAACGCGGAAATAGCACGCACGATGAACGGCAGGACGCGCCAGTAAAACAGCAGTGACGATAGCGCGCTCACCACCAGAATCAGCGGCAGCGCGCGAAACGCCAGCACAAAGCTCGACGTTTGTGGCTGCTCCGCGAATGGCAACATGCCGCCGCCGAGATAACCGAACACAAACGCGGTTCCAGCCTGCGTGGCTTTTTCCAGCGCCATCAGCCCGTCGTTCAGCGCAAAGAAAAACTGTTTGAACAGCGGCACTTTCAGCAACAGCAACGCCATCACCAGCATCAGTAACACGCCCGAAAACACAATGCGCCACGGCACGGCGCGCCGGTTTTCACTGAGCACCCAGGTGAGGGCAAGAAGTGCGAACAATCCGCATGCACTTTGAATAGCGAGATTCATTTCCCCTCAGCAATTTTCGTAGGGTGGGTTAGGCGTCAGGGTCATCGACGCCGTAACCCGCCGAGCGGTATCGAACAGCACGCGGGACGGTAGGTTACCGCGCATACCCCGCGCCTAACCCACCCTACAAACCTGATCCCTGGCAAACTTATTTTCTACGCCATTCCGTGACACCACCGGGTTTGTCTTCTAGCGCGATACCCGCGTCGAGCAATGCCTTGCGTATGCGATCCGCTTCGGCATAATTTTTTGCTATCTTGGCGGTAGCGCGCGCGGCAATTTGCGACTCGATCTGCTCAGGCGTAACACCCTCTGCCGAAGGCGTTCCTGCGTGCAGGAATACACTCGCATCCCTTCGCAACAAGCCCAATATCCCCGCCAGAGATTTTAATAGCCGCGCCATCTGCGCAGACTTTGACTTATGGATTTCATTGACGATTTCAAATAACGCTGCCACCGCCTCCGGCGTGTTGAAATCATCGTCCATCGCCGCACGAAACGCTTGGGCATGGGCATTGTTCCAGTCGACATCACCTGCAGCAACATCAAAATCTTTCAACGCGGTGTACAGGCGCGTCAGGCCCTGCCTGGCGTCATCCAGATGATGATCGGAATAATTCAGCGGGCTGCGATAGTGCGCGCGCACAATAAAAAAGCGCACCACTTCCGGATCATATTTGGTGAGAATTTCACGCACGGTAAAAAAATTGCCCAACGACTTGGACATTTTTTCATTATCGACTCGCACAAAGCCGTTGTGCATCCAGGTATTGACGAAAGTGCACTGGTGCGCGCCTTCGGATTGCGCAATTTCGTTTTCGTGATGTGGAAACTGCAAATCCTGCCCGCCGCCATGGATGTCAAAATGCTTACCGAGCAATGAATTCGCCATCACCGAACATTCAATATGCCAGCCCGGACGGCCTTTGCCCCACGGCGAGTCCCACGCCGGCTCGCCCTCTTTGGCGCGCTTCCACAACACGAAGTCAAGAGGATCGTCTTTCGCCATATCGACTTGCACGCGCTCGCCCGCACGCAGATCGTCGAGCGATTTTCCCGACAACTTGCCATAGCCTTCAAATTTACGTACCGCAAAATTCACGTCGCCGTCACTCGCCTGATAGGCCAAACCTTTTTGGCGCAGCACTTCTATCATGTCGAGCATGCCCGGCACATATTGCGTGGCGCGCGGCTCGTGATCGGGCTTTTCGACCCCCAGTGCGGCGGCGTCTTCGTCCATCGCCTTGATAAACCGTTCGGTCAATACACCGATCGGCTCGTTATTCTCCTGGGCGCGTTTGATGATTTTGTCTTCGATGTCGGTGATGTTACGCACGAAGTTCACGTCATACCCCAACGTATGCAGCCAATGGCGCACCACGTCGAACACCACCATCACCCGTGCATGTCCCAAGTGGCAATAATCGTAGACCGTCATGCCGCACACGTACATATTGACTTTGCCCTTTGTGAGCGGCACGAATTCCTGCTTGCTGCGCGTCAGGGTGTTGTAAATCTTGAGCATGTGATTGGCTTTATTCTTGCGCAGAGTGACTACGCTTGCGCTGGCAGGATAAATACGCTGTTCTGGTAGAATGCGGACTGCGCCTGATTCCCCAATAAAGTGCCTGCGGATCGGCGCTAAGTCTCTGAAATTCAGTAAAAATTATATCATGCCCCTTACCTTGGACCTGTCTATGTACGTGCACCACACCGCTGCGCTCTGGCGCCGGGTTGCACGTGGACTGGGGGCTCTGCTGATGCTCACGCTGCTACCGTGTGTGGCGCTGGCGCAAACCACGGTGCTTAAGCCCCCGCCCCGGAACAATGATTTTCAGGAAGCCTCGCTGCTCTATCGCAACGGGCAATTCGAGCGCGCGCTGACCCACGTCGATGCGTGGCTCAAGGAACGCCCGCAAGACGCCCGCGGACGTTTTCTGCGCGGCATGATATTCACGCAACAGAAAAAAACCGATCTGGCAGTACGCATCTATACTGAATTGACGCAGGATTTTCCCGAACTGCCGGAGCCTTATAACAATCTCGCAGTAATTTACGCGGATCAGGGCGAACTCGAGCGCGCGCGTGGCATGCTTGAGTCTGCCGTGCGTGCCCATGCCGCGTTTACCGCAGCGTTTGAAAACTTGGGCGACATTCACACCAGGCTGGCGGCAGCAGCTTATGAAAAAGCGTTAAAGCTCGACGCATCGAACCAGTCCGTAGCCGCCAAGTTGAAATCTGTTAACGACTTACTTCCGGCACGCACTACGGAAAAATAGCCCACGTATTCCAGCCGGCGCACCGCCCGTTTATTGCAGCGGGTCGTTAGCGTTATATTTAATTATTACTAATGGACTTCACATGTTAAAAACATTGCTCGCCACGCTCGCTCTACTCACTGCTAGTGGCGCTCTGGCGCAGAACCCACAGATTGAAATGCGCACCAGCCTCGGCACGATTAGGCTGGAGCTGCAACCCGAGAACGCGCCGGAAACCGTAAAAAACTTCTTGCAATACGTGAAAGAGGGCTACTACAACGGCACGATTTTTCATCGCGTCATCGCCGACTTCATGATTCAGGGCGGCGGCTTCACGCCCGACCTGCAACAGAAGAAAACCCGCGATCCGGTTAAGCATGAAGGCGGCAATGGCCTGCGCAATCAAGTCGGCACCATCGCCATGGCACGCACCGCCGAAGCGAACTCGGCCACTTCGCAATTTTTCATTAACGTGGTGGACAACCAGATGCTCGATTTTCGCGGTCCCGGCCCGCAAGAGATTGGCTACACCGTATTTGGCCGCGTGACCAACGGACTCGATGTCGTCAACAAGATACGCAGCGTGGAGACCTCTGCGCGCGGACCATTTCGTAGCGATGTACCTGTAAAAACCGTTACCATTGAGCGCGTAACGCTCATCGACGCAGCCACAAAACCCGCAGTCAAAAAATAAATACCCGAAAGCCAAAAATGATCAAACTTCAAACCAATCACGGCGACATCACCCTCGAACTCAATGCCGAAAAAGCCCCCAAAACCGCGGCCAACTTCGAGCAGTACGTCACAGACGGCCACTACGACAACACGGTTTTTCATCGGGTCATTGACAGCTTCATGATTCAGGGCGGCGGTTTCGAACCCGGCATGAAGCAAAAATCCACGCGCGATAACGTGCAGAACGAAGCGACCAACGGTCTCAAGAACGATCACTACACAGTAGCGATGGCGCGCACTTCAGATCCGCATTCAGCAAGCGCGCAGTTTTTTATCAACACCAGCGACAACGATTTTCTTAACCACAGCGCGCCCACCTCGCAAGGCTGGGGCTACTGCGTGTTCGGCAAAGTCACCGCCGGCATGGACGTGGTGGACAAAATCGGCAAAGTCAAAACCGGCCAAAGCGGGTTTCACCAGGATGTGCCGGTGGACGATGTGGTGATCATAAAAGCAGTAGTCGTTTAACCGCAGGATGGAGGACTGAGGACTGAGCAATCCGGCGCGCTCGCAGTTACGAAGTCCTAAGTCCTCAGTCCTCAGAACTAAGTGCCCCACACCCTGTTCATCTCCGACTTGCACCTCACGGTCGAACGGCCGCACATTAATCGGCAGTTCTATGATTTTCTGGAAACCGTGGCGCCTGCAGCAGAGGCGCTCTATATCCTCGGCGACCTGTTCGAATACTGGATCGGCGACGACGACACCGAAGACCCGCTGTACACCACGGTCTCGAGCGCACTGACAGGCCTCACCCAACGTGGCGTGCCGGTGTATCTCATGCACGGCAATCGCGATTTGTTAGTGGGCCCGGCGTTCGCCGCGCGTTGCAACGCGCGACTCATCGCCGATCCCACCGTGCTGGATCTCTATGGCACGCGCACCCTGCTGATGCACGGCGACACCCTTTGCACCGATGACGTCGCATACCAAAACTTCCGCAGCTACGCCCACAACCCGCAGAACCAGTCGCAATTTCTGCAGCAATCCCTCGCCTTGCGCCGCCAACAAATGCGCACCATGCGTGCACAAAGCGAAGCCAGCAAAAGCATAAAAGATGGTGGCATCATGGACGTATCGACCATCGCCGTGGAACACGTGTTACGCCTGCACGACTATCCACGCTTGATACACGGCCATACGCACCGACCAGCACAACACGCGCATGTCGTGGATAGCCATGAATGCGAGCGCTGGGTGCTCAGTGACTGGTATGACCGCGGACACTATCTGCGCTGCGACACAGGCGGCTGTGTAGCCTTGTAGCTTTGCACTTGCCGCCCGCTACCCCTGCGCTGCAGGATATGCGTACTCTGGTACAGAACGATGGCGAGATCGTGGACGACGGAAAATGCCCCAAAAACGCGCTCCGTCAGAAGTGCGCGGATTTCGACAACCCTGCACAAGTGCGTTATGCTGCTGGTCTGCTTGCATATTTTCTCTCTTGTTAAGTCATCAACGAAAAGCTTACAGGTTCACAGTGATCTTCCGATCGTGGCAGCCCGAATTGCAGCCATGAATTTCAAACCGACTTAATTGAATACAGGATGAAAAGCGCTATGAATTTGCTTGCCGATGAAATAGACAGTCTGCCTGGCGCTTGCTTACTACAAGACCTATTACGGAATCGATTGAACGCAAAGCGATGCATAGGCGTGACCAAGGCGCTTGCGGTTACGACATTGCCTTGGCTACTGGCCTGGCCTGCGCTTGCCCAAAACTCAGCGCTAGCGACTAAGACGGGAAGCGAGGTCGGCTTAACCGTTGCGGCCTACAAGTACACTGAACCCGACCTGATGTCGCTCAAGGCGACCAAGGTTAAGTTCGACTACGCAGGCAACTATGCGATGGGTTCGGATTGGCCCAACCAGAATAAGGGCTGGTTCTTACGGTGGGAAGCGCAGTTTTCCACGGGAAAAGCGGACTATAGCAGCAGCGTGAGCGGCACCCAAAACAACCTGCCGGACTGGTATTACGAAATCAGGGGGCTGATTGGGAAGGACTTTGATCTAGGTAGCCATGTTTTGTCCCCCTATGTAGGGCTGGGCTACCGCTATCTCTATAACGACCTGCGCGGGACCACTACCACGGGTAGTCGGGGCTACCGCAGGGAAGTTCGCTATACGACGCTGCCCATAGGCGTGACCCACAAAACAAATCTGGCCAGTAATAGGCAGTTACTCACCACGGTGGAATACACTCATTTGATCCGCGGGAACGCGGATGCAAAACTCTCAGACAGCAATGTCACCACTCCGGATGTTAGCCTCAAGCAGACCAGCGGCTATGGTTTTCGTGTCGGCACCATGGTTCGCTTCGACGCCTGGTCTGTCGGACCGTCCCTGATCCTGTGGCGCATCAAAGATTCGGAAACCGTAAACTCGTTTCGGGAACCGCGCAACAATACTTATGAATTCGGGGTAAAGGCCGCCTATCATTTCTAAGGCCTGTTAACTATCGCCCACACCCGATGTAGGCACACGCAGGTTGCCGGGGATCTCGGAGTAATTTGCACCCACCTACACACTTATGCCTGCCGGATATGCGTCACGGCATGACATAGGAGTGTATGGCTTTGAGGATAAGGGCCGCCCTGACCCACCGCGCCGCTTCCTATCCGCTTCCTGTGCTTCAGGGCAGCGCGCCCCTTGCCTTCGGCTTCCTCCAGATTTCCAGTCGCCCAGAACATCCTTGCCGCTCGGCTAACGCTTCCCCTAGGCGGGCGA
Organism: Bordetella parapertussis; assembly: GCA_945906815.1. Classification (GTDB taxonomy): domain Bacteria; phylum Pseudomonadota; class Gammaproteobacteria; order Burkholderiales; family SG8-41; genus UBA5216. The sequence continues at coordinate 111,533 of CAMDRT010000001.1, read as the reverse complement.
GTAGGACTTCTACCGCCAAGTAGGTACACCCTGCCGGGAGCACCATAGAAAAAGCCCAATGACGAATCATTGGGCTTTCAGTATAAACTCTGGGAATTAACTTTAATTCGTTCCGGTAGTTCCGGTAGTTCCGGTAGTTCCGGTAGTTCCGGTGACCGTCCCGGTCGTTCCCAGTGCCGCGACGGCGATGTTGTAATTAGTCTCAGCCGCTACAGCTGCGGCATTTGCGGTGACAAGTGAAGCAGCGGCAGCTAGCAAACTGGTTGTGGCTGAAGCTACTTTAGCCAAAGCTGCAGTTTTCGCGTCGCTTGCTGGCAGTGCGTTCACGGCAGCCGAAACGGCCGTTTTATAGGCCTCGACGGCCGCTTTGTATGCAGCGGCCGCGGTGACCGCCGCTGTTACTGCATTTTTCGCCGCCAAAGCCAGATTGGCTTTTTCTTGGGCTGTACAGCTGGTGAGAGCAACGCAGATGGTCACGCCGCTGCTGTTCAGCACACCAACGGTTGCTGCAGCGTTCGCCGTGCTAGCATTCCCCAAAGCCGTGGTCGCAAGGGCTGCGGCCGCGTCGGCGGCCGCGTCAGCTGCGGTGGCCGCCGCTAGCTCGGCGGCGACAGCAGCAGTGACACCAGCGCCTGCTGCGGCCGCGGTGAGATCCGTTGTGGCCGCATCTGTTTGCGTACTTACTGCGGCAGACGAAGCGACGGCAGTTGTACCGGCAGCGACCGCTGAGGCTCCCGCTGCTGCTGCGGTTGTTGGCGCGGGGGTTAAGGAACCGCCATTACCGCTGTTGGCCGCCGCAACCACAGCCACAGTCACCACAGCTGCAACGACCATACCCGCAGTGATACCGCCGACAGCGGCGGCTGTAGCGCCACTGGCACCGGCACCAACGGCACCGGTTGTTCCTGCAGGGGCGGCGGGAGCCTGCGCATAGGCTGGCAGTTGAGCAAAGCAAACCGCTAACGACGTTAGTGCCACCAATTGCTTACCGGCTTTCATAGTGACGTCCTCCAGTGGTTACTGCGATGAGAATTACGAAAATTCAATTCGTTAACTACCAGTTTAATGCTATAGGTATACTCTTGTCCACCGTTAACAGAATATATCCGCCATATTATGTAACTTATTGATAACTCGTTGATTTATGATGCGCATGGGTGTCGCCGACTGTCATATACTGGGAGATTGAGGGGGCTTGAGGTGGCTTGATACGCGCTTTTCCGGCTAGCGCCCATTCCCACTAGAACGTAGTGGGTCGTGTAAGGCGTGATGTTTTGGCAGCCAGCTCCGCATAGGTCAGCACGGGAATTGCACTGGCCATGCCACGCGAAGAGCGGACGGCGTGGAACGGGCAAAAGCGGAAATTTAAGTGCAATGTGCATGCGTTTAAATACGACGGCAAGTGCTGCGGGCTGACACCATGAGGGATGCCGCGCAACCAGGTATAGAATTTGGAGAACACAAGGTGAGTGATCGGCAGGAAGATTTCGGCAACGTGCATGTCGCCCCGCTCCGCGACGGTGGTGTGAGCATAGCCGCGCCTGGCCAACGGTTTCTGCTTCGATCACTGGGTGTAGCGCTGCTCATGCTTACTCTCGGCGGATGTGGACATACGGCGCTCACGCGCACGATTTTTGACGCCGTTCCCGGGTTTCGCAATAACGCCGATAGCATCAAGCTGAACCCCAACCTACGCTATCTGCGCGTTACGGCACGGGGACGCGTAGCGCTGATGGTACTGGGCTACGTGGAGAAGCATCCGCAAGGGCCTATCGAAGTCTGGTACAGCAGCGAGGCCGAGGTTATCAGCCTTCAAAAGGGTCGCATAGTAGCAACAGCCGGGCTTGAAACGGACTGGCATGCAGTCAAGAATTTTTCTCTGCCGGACTGGAAAGACATGGTTGGGGGGCCGGCCGTAGTCTATCGTCGCGAACGCGACCAAATGCCCGGCTACCGCTTTGGCATCCAAGAATCCGTTACGCTCTATCCGATAGCCCCCCCCTCCAACGCCAAGCTTGTCGGCATACCCGCAACTGCGCTGCGCTGGTATGAGGAGGCGGTAATCGGCCAACCCGACGGCCTGCCCTCGGCCCGCTTTGCCGCGCAGCTGAACGATAGCGCCCCGCGCATCGTTTACGGCGAACAGTGCCTGTCGCCAACCCTCTGCCTTGCATGGCAAGCATGGCCCGCGGCTCAGTGAGCGACCTGACAGCCCGGGTGCTGCTTGGCATCGCTGCTTGTTGGGGCGCGGCACCGCAAGCGCAACCGAACGAGCGCGTATCGGCGCCTGTCAGAGGTGAGCGCCTGAGCGACTGGCTGCTGCGACAGCCCAAGGATCCGCGAGCCTATCCGCCCGGCCTGCACTGGCAAGTACCGTCCGAGCGTTATGCACAGGCCGGGATCAAACGGGAACTCCTGACCCGGCTGAAAATTTCCGAATCCCCCCCGCCTGCCACGCTAGAGAACCTTGCCCGCTTGATCCAAGCCCTGCCCGTTACGGGTCGCGTGCCTATTCCGCTCACCGACCCACGCTGGCTGCAGGCACATCCCAAAGATGATCCGCTCCTCCAGTACGATCATGTAGTCGCGCTGCCACACCGTCCGGCTACGGTTAGCGTCATCACCAACGCAGGTGCAAAGTGCACCTTGCCCCACCGGCTCGGCGGCGAAGCCCGCGACTATTTAACCGCCTGTGAGCCCGAGAACATCGACCGAATCGATTTCGCTTGGGTGGTACAACCCGACGGAACTGTCTCCCATTGGGGAATTGGCCGATGGAACGCGCAGTCGCAGGATGAGGTGGCACCGGGAGCACTTATTTGGGCACCGACGCGGGCCGCAGGCTGGTCACCAAATTTTTCGGCGTTATTGACCGAATTTCTTGCAACCCAAAGCTACGACGCCATCGTGGCGACCGAAGCTCCGACCGGTATCGCGCCCCGACCGCTGGTGATGCAACGTGACCCGGCAAGAGACGCCATAGCCACCGCCAACGACTGGGGCCTAATAGGCCTGCTGCAAACACCGACCGCACGCATGGCACCGGCGGGGGAGGCACGTTATCACTACAGCACCATCTATCCCTACGAGCGCAACAGCGTGCTGCTCCAGCCGCTGGACTGGTTGGAGGCGGGGTTTCGTTATACCAATGTCCGCAACCGCCTATATGGTTCCACAGAACTCTCTGGTGATCAGACTTACAAGGATAAGAGCTTCGACTTCAAGGCGATGTTGCTCAAAGAAACTGCCCGTTTGCCCCAGATCGCTGTCGGGTTTACCGATGTAGGCGGTACCGGCCTTTTCTCCAGCGAATACTTGGTCGCAAACAAACGCAGCGGTAATTTCGACTGGAGCCTCGGCGTGGGCTGGGGTTATATGGCCGGCAGCGGCAACATTCCCAATCCGCTTTCGCTCCTTGGCGGCAAGCGCTTCGACACGCGCGCAGCATCGACTAACCCGTCAGGCGGCACCGTTAATAGCGCCTCCTTATTCCATGGCAACACTTCCCTTTTTGGCGGCGTGCAATACCACACAGCGTCAGACAAATGGTTACTCAAACTCGAATACGACGGCAATAATTACCAGCGCGAACCGCAAGCCAACAATCAGCATCAAAAAACACCCATTAACGCCGGCTTGGTCTACCGCTATAGCCCAGGCGTCGATTTCACCGTCGGGCTAGAGCGCGGCAATACGCTGATGCTGGGCCTGACCTTGCACGCGGCACTGAATAAACTGCACGCCCCCAAGGTATCGGATGCCCCCACGCCTCGAGTCGTTGCCAATCGCCCGACGGCTGAACCTATTTGGGCGGCAACCGCTGACGACATAGTCAGCATGACCGGATGGTCAGTACGACAGATCAGCCGCAAAGACGGCACGCTCCAAGTGGTCATCAATGGCGCTTATGGAACCCATTGGAATGATCGCATCGAGCGCATGGCGGCGGTGCTCCATAGAGATGCCCCGAGCGAAATTAACGAATTCAACTTGGTCTTTGTGGAGCAGGGTAATCCGATGACAGGGCGCCTGATTCTGCGCGAACCTTGGGTAAAGCAATATGTGCAGAGACAAGCCATGTCCGATCGTTTTCACGCCATTGCTGCGGGCGAACCGCGTAGCACGTTTTCTGCCACATCGCCCGTTACATCGCTCTGGGAAAACAGCCAACCTCGGTTTGGCTATTCGATAATACCCACTGTGCAACAAAATCTGGGCGGCCCCGACGCATTCCTTTTGTGGAGAGCCGGTGTTTCCGTACCCTTGAGGTTAAAACTTTCGGAGAGCCTATCAATAACCGGTGCCGCCAGCCTCGGTTTGATTGATAATTTCAAAAAATTCAAATACACCGGGCCCAGCAACCTGCCGCGGGTACGCACCCACCTGCGCGAATACATGTCTCAACCCGGCGTTACCGTGCCCAACCTGCAGCTCACGCACATGGGCAGCATGGGGCGCAACCAGTATTACAGCCTCTACGGCGGCCTTCTGGAAAGCATGTTTGGCGGTGTAGGCGGCGAATGGCTTTACCGTCCGTTGCATAGCCCTTTGGCTTTTGGAATCGACATTAACCGTGTTAAACAGCGCAATTTTAAGCAGGACTTCGAGTTTGACAATGCAGGAGGGCAAACCGGTTATCGCGTGACCACCGGACACGCCACGACTTACTGGGATACCGGCTGGAATTCCACCCATGTCAACCTGAGCGTCGGGCAATACCTCGCCGGCGATAGCGGTGCAACACTAGACATCAGCCGGACATTCAACAACGGCATTTCCATGGGCGCCTGGGCTACAAAAACCAATGTGTCAGCCGAACAGTTCGGGGAAGGCAGTTTCGACAAGGGCATCTACCTTAAGATTCCCTTTGATGTGATGATGACATCCCGCAGCCCTGGAGTGGCTAACCTCGTCTATAGCCCCTTGACGCGAGATGGCGGCGCACGACTAAACCGTAACTTCAACCTCTACGATGCGACCAACTTACGCGGCGCGCGCCACACCAGTTATGTCCCTGCAGGCACCAAGTCAGGTGACGATGGCCCGCGGTAGGACGATGCGCAAGCGCTGTGCTGGCACAAGTGGGCTACGGCACAGGGCAATGCCAGTGCGCAGAACAACCTTGGCGACTATGGATAGGATTTTTTCATTTCGTGGCGCTCTGCATACGCCAGCCACGCCACTGACAGCGCCTGCAACACCCAGCACAGCGCAAACGACGCCTGATAGCCCTCGACTGCATAACGCCCATCGACCACCGGCCACAAGTTGATGATCAGCCCCACGCCGAATTGCACCACGAACGCCAGTGTAAACATCACCAGATTCACCGCCGTCACCACGCGCCCGGTGACTTCAGGCGGGAAACGGGTTGCGAGCAGCGGATACGACAGCGATCCAAACGCCGAGAATCCGAGAAACAGCGCCCAGAACACAAGCGCGTGGCTACTGTTGCCAAACACGATAGGCAGCATCGCCAGCGTGCACGCAACGCAGCCCGCGAAATACGTCAGTACGGGCGACACACCGTGCGACCTGAGCCGATCAGATAAGGTGCCGCATAACACGCCGCCCACGCCAAAAGCGGCCGCTACAACCAACAGTTGATCGGCCATACCGATGCGATCCAGGCCCGCCACGTCGCGCATCCACGGCCCTGCCCACAGTCCCATTAATCCAATCGCCACGCCCTGCACGAAGGTCGCCGCCAAACTGATAGACCAGAAGCCGCGACTGCCAAATATCGTGCGCAGTACCGCAATCTGTTCGCCAGGTGTGGTGCGCGTTTTTAGCGCAGGCTTCTCCGGCACAAACGCGAATATCGCAGCGCTCGCAGCCATAGCCAGCAGCGCGAACAGCAGGAAAATTGAGCGCCAATCCATTACCCGCAACATCAGCTCAACCGGCTTGGTGGCCGATAATGCACCGCACGACCCCACCAGCAGCATCCAACCGAACAGTGTCGCCGTGCGCTCGCGCGGAAACCAGATCACAAACGCCGTCATCGACGACATCAGGCACACCGCCACCCCCATGCCGAGCAGTGCGCGGCCGAGCAACAAACCTGCCATTCCTGACGCCTGCGAGAACACCAGCGCGCCCGCCGCCGCCACCAGCAGCATAGTGGCATTAACCCGGCGCGGGCCGTAGCGATCCATCAACATGCCCAGCGGTAATTGCGCAGCGGCAAAAGTGATGAAATATGCACTGGTGAGCAGCCCCAGCATGCCGGGCGACAGGCCGAACTGTTGCGTGAGTTCCGGGAATACCACGGCATTGACGTTGCGAAACAGGAATGAGCAGTAGTATCCCGCCGCGAACGGCAGGAACACCAACGCCAGCAGGCGTGCGCCCACCGCAGTGGAGCCAGGGTTCATCGTGATCAAGCAAGCTAAGAGTGGGAGCCGCGCAGTGTAACGCCATTCGTTGACAACGCCATGGGCAGTCTCTACCATTGCTCAAAAAATTGCCCTATAACCAGAGAGGAGATTCATCATGCATGGCCTATTGCAGAAAGTCTGTACACGGGCGCTGCTGCCCGCAGCCTTGGTGTTCTTGGCATTGATCTCACCGGCACAAGCGCAACAGGCTGGCGCCAAAACCCTCAAAATGCAATCGACCTGGCCCGCCAGTCTGACATTGCAGGACAACTTCAAATACTTCGCCGAGCGTGTGGATAAACTGACCGCAGGCCAACTCAAGATCGAGGCCCTGTCGGCGGGACAAGTGGTACCGCCGTTTGAGATTCTCGACGCCACGCACAAAAAAGTGATCGACGGCGGTCACGGCATTTCGTATTACTGGGTCGGCAAGAATAAAGCCGCGACGCTGTTCTCGAATACACCTGCCGGCGTGGTCGGCATGGATCATATGGATTTCATCGGCTGGATCTACGAAGGTGGCGGCCTTGAACTGTGGTGGGAGTTTTACCAGAAAGAATTAAAACTCGACGTCATCGCATTCCCGATTCTGCCGTCCAGCCCTCAGGCTTTTGGCTGGTTCAAGCGGCCGATCAAGAACCTTGCTGATTTCAAAGGGATGAAATGCCGTCAGACCGGCATCGTCGCCGAGGTCTACCAGAAAATGGGCATGCAAACAGTGAATATGCCCGGCGGCGAGATCGTTCCCTCCGCCCAGCGTGGCGTAATCGACTGCGCCGAATGGGTGGGCGGCATCGAGGATCTGCGCCTGGGGCTGCCGCAGGTGTGGAAATACCATTACACGCCGGGCATGCACGAGAGCGCTTCCATCGGCGAACTGATTATTAACGCCGACGTGTGGAAAGCGCTGCCGGCGCAGCAGCAAGAGGCCATTCGTTCGGCAGTGTCGGAAACTTTCCTGCGCTGGGGCGCAAAATGGCAGGGCCAGAATGCCGACGCCATCGAAGAAATGCGCACCAAGCACGGCACGCAAATTCTGCGCACGCCGCCGGATATTCTGGTCGCGTTTCTGAAGGCGTGGGACGAAATCGCCAAAGAAGAATCCGCGAAAAACCCATTCTTCAAGAAAGTACTGGATTCGCAGAAAGCCTACGCAGCGAAAGTGGTGCCGGCAAAACGCTTCATGTTCCCGCCGTATTCGTTCGCGGCAAATCACTATTACCCCGAAGGTAAACCGGCCGCTGCCAAAAAATAGCGATCCGTAGCAGCAGGGACGCGCTCGCGTCCCTGCTCAGCAGTATTGTAAAAATCAATAGTCACGCTAACCCTTGCCTCCACAAAATCACCAGCAGCGGGCTCTGTCATCGGGCTACGTGCGCGTCATCAACACTATTGACCGCTTCACCGACAACACCGGCACCTTGATCGCATGGCTTAATGTGCCGCTGGTGATGGTGGTGGTGTACGAAGTGTTTTCGCGCTACCTGTTCAATTCGCCGACAGAGTGGTCATTTGACCTGACCTATATGCTCTACGGCACGATCTTCATGCTCGGTTCCGCCTATGCGTTGCACAAAGGCGCTCATATACGCACTGATTTTTTTTACGAAAAATGGTCGATACGCACACGCGGCATGATCGACTCCATTGCCTACATCGTGTTTTTCTTTCCGTCGCTGGCGGTGTTGCTGTTCGTCAGCGGCGCCGAAGGCTGGTACGCGTTCGTCATCAATGAAACCTCGGAGCAGACGCCGTGGCGTCCGCTACTGTGGCCGTTCAAGATGGTGGTGCCCCTCACCTGTCTGTTGCTGATGATACAAGGCATCTCCGAAACCATGAAAAGCGTTTTCGCGGCACGCACCGGCATCGAGCTGGAGCATAAGGAAAAGGTCGAGGTTTAATGGATGAGTACGCACTATGACCGGTGACACCCTACTCGGCCTGATCATGCTGGTGGTCATGCTGGGCGCAATCTTTATCGGCTTTCCAATTTCTTTCACGCTATTGTTTCTCGCGCTGGCGTTCGGTTATGTAGGCTTGGGTAAGGTGGTATTCGACCTCGCCTATTTCCAGACTATCGGCATGATGAAGGAAGAACTGCTGGCAGCAGTGCCTCTGTTCATCTTCATGGGTTACATCACCGAACAGGCAGGCCTGATGGAGCGATTATTTATCGCCCTGCGGCTGCTGTTGGCACCCATACGCGGCTCGCTGTTCGCGGTGGTGATACTCACCGCCACCATTTTCGCCATGGCTACCGGCATCGTCGGCGCCGCCGTCACGGTGCTCGGCATCATGGCCGCACCGATCATGATCAAATCGGGCTACGACGCGCGACTGGCCGCCGGCGCCATCACCGCCGGCGGCACGCTGGGGATATTGATCCCACCGTCGGTAATGCTGATCGTCATGGGCCCGGTGCTCGGCGTGTCGGTGGCCGATCTTTATGCGGCGGCGTTCGGCCCCGGTTTTCTGCTGGCCGGCATCTACCTGACTTATCTGATGGGGCGCGCGTTTCTCAATCCCAAACTCGGGCCGCCGGTCCCTGTCGAGGAACGCGTACACAGCATCGGCACCATGATCAAGGAAGTCCTCATAGGCGTGGTACCGCTGGTGGGCTTGATTGCCGCCGCGCTGGGATCGATACTGGCCGGCATAGCAACGCCCACGGAGGCCGCCGCCATAGGCGCGTTTGGCGCCATGCTGCTGGCCCTCGCCTACCGCAGGCTGACCTGGGCCGGCCTCAAACGTGCCGTGCTCACCACCACCGCGACCTCCAGCATGGTGCTGTTGCTTGCCGCCACCTCGAACGTTTTCGGCGCGGTGTTCTCGCGCCTGGGCACGGCGGGCTGGGTCAGCGACACCCTGCTGGCACTACCGCTACCGCCGGTGGTGATGCTGCTGATGGTCATTGTGCTGATTTTTCTGCTCGGCTGGCCGTTCGAGTGGCCGGCGATCATTCTGGTGTTTTTGCCGATTTTTTATCCGGTGATGGAAGCCCTCAAACCGGCGCTGGCGGTGTCGCTGGGAATAGCACCGGACATGGTGATGGTGTGGTTTGGCGCTGTGGTCGCGGTAGTGCTGCAAACCGCCTTCCTGTCGCCGCCGGTGGCAATGTCAGCGTATTATCTGAAGCAGGTGGTCAAAGATTGGTCACTCTCCACCATTTACAAAGGCATGTTTGAATTCATGGTGTTGCAGTGTATCGCGATAGCACTGATCATTAGCTTCCCGGTGATCGCCACCAAATTCCCCGAGCAATTGCGCAGGGAGTCGGCCGCAGTCAAAGTAGAAAAAGTAGACGACAGCGGCAATCGGCTGGAGGAAGACAGCTACAAAGCCGCGCAGGAAAAAATGGAAGCGGCGAAGTAGGCCGGGATACTTCTACTACCCCAATTCCCGACTCAACAGCCGCGCCCCTGCCACCAGCGCCTGTAACTTGGCCTCGGCAATGGGACGCGCCATCGGCGCCATGCCGCAGTTGGTGCAGCCGTGCAAATGTGCGATCGGCACATACTTCATGGCCTCGCGCAGTGTCGCCGCCACTTGCTGCGGTGTTTCGACCACAGGGGATGCCACATCGATGGCACCTACCAGCACGTCCTTGCCTTGCAACAATCCAATCAATTCTATGGGCACGTGCGAATTCGCACACTCCAGCGACACTTGCTGAATAGCACTTTTTGACAGCAGCGGAAATGTCGATTCATATTGCCGCCATTGTCCGCCCAGGGTTTTTTTCCAGTCATCGTTGGCCTTGATGCCGTAGCCATAACAAATGTGTACCGCTGTAGTACAGGTCAGCCCCGCTGCTGCACGCTCCAGCGCAGCCACGCCCCAATCGCGCACTTCTTCCAGGTACACGTTAAACGCCGGTTCGTCGAACTGGATGGTATCGGCACCCATCGCCACCAGCGCCTTCGCTTCGGCGTTGAGCAATTCCGCCAGCGCGAACGCGAGCTTGGCGCGATCCTTGTAGTAGTCGTCGGCCAACGTATCAACCAGGGTCATCGGCCCTGGCAGCGTAAATTTGAATTTGTGCGTGGTGTTAGCGCGCGCAAATTTCACCTCGTCGGCATGCACCGGTTGGCGCCAGCGCACCGGCGCCACCACCGTCGGACAATCCGCCTCATAACGGTCAGCGCGTATGCCTATACGCTTTAACTTGCCAAAATCGACGCCCTCCACGCCCTGTAAAAAGCCATGCACAAAGTGCGTGCGCGTCTGTTCACCATCACCAACGATATCGATGCCCGCCCGCTCCTGCATTTTGAGCACGGCACGCACTGCGTCGCGTTTGCCCTCCTCCAGTTGTGCGCCTTGCAGTTGCCACGGTGCCCACAGTACTTCGGGCTTCGCCAGCCACGACGGTTTCGGCAAGCTGCCAACGATAGTGGTTTTAATGTGCGCCATGAAACCTCCTGGGTGAAAGTACAAGCCGCCATTCGTCGAATAGCCCTATGCCGTGCGTTATATCATACGCCTACATTTCACCCCTATAGGTATCCACTATGCCCAAAGCTCTGCTCGCCACTGGCATCGACATGCATTACGAAATAGACGACTACACCGACCCGTGGACAAAGCCCGAAGCGGTGTTGATGCTCCACGGCAATCTGGAATGCGGCGCCGCGTGGTATGCGTGGGTGCCGGTGCTGGCGCGGCATTTCAAGTTGATACGGCCCGATATGCGCGGCTACGGGCAGTCGACGCCGCCGGTGTCTGCTGATTTCCCATGGACGATAGATGTGCCGATCGACGACTTTATTAAACTCATGGATCACCTGGGCATCGACAAATTTCACCTGATCGCCGCCAAAATCGGTGGCTTTATCGCACGCCGTTTTGCCGCGCGCTTTCCCGAGCGCGTGCTGAGCCTGACCGTGATCGGCACGCCGCCGCCGGTTTACGACACCGCTGCGCGCGTCGAATCGCTGACCAAAGATATTGCCGACAACGGCATCGAGCCGTGGGCGCGGCGCACCATGAGCGGCCGTCTTGGAAGCAATTTTCCGGCTGCGGGCACCGCGTGGTGGATACAAATGATGGCACGCACCCCGGTATCGACCCAGCTTTGTTTTGTGAAAAATATTCCAAAGGCCGATATTACCGCCGACCTACCGCGCATCAAATGCCCCACCTTGGTTATCACTACCGAAGGCAGCGCGCTGGGTTCGGTGGAATCGATGCGCCAGTGGCAGGTGACCATTCCCAATTCACGCTTGTTGGTGCTGCCCGGCGATTCGTATCACGCTGCGGCGAGTGATGCCGATGTCTGCGCGCAGGAAACGCTGAAGTTCCTGCGCGAAGCAAGCGTTACTTGATGCAGCAATAATTCAGTTCGCTTTAGTTCGCTTTGAGCCCTGCGGTCTGTATCACCTTTGCCCACTTGTCGAATTCGGATTTCATATAGGCGCCGAATTCCCCCGGCGAACTGGTGCGCACGTCGAGCCCCTGCGTGGTCAAGATTTGCCTGACATCGGTGGCATTCAGCGCTCGCGTGATTTCCGTGTGATAGCGCTTGAGGATATCCGCCGGCGTTTTGGCCACAGTCACAATGCCATACCAGTTATCAGCCTCGTAACCCGGCAGCCCTGTTTCCGCAACGGTGGGCAGCTCCGGTAGCGCTGACGAACGCCGTGCCGTGGTTACCGCCAACGCGCGTATCTTGCCTGCCTTGGCCTGCGGCACCGCAGTTGCCGACGACGCAAATACCACCTGCACCTGCCCCGCGATCAGGTCTATCATCACCGGCGCGCCCCCCTTGTACGGGACATGCACCATCTTGCCGCCCACCATATTGAGATACAGCTCGGTCGCCAGATGACCGGCATTGCCCGCGCCGGACGACCCGTAACTCAATTTGTTGGGATTGGCCTTTACAAAGTGACTCAGTTCCTGCAGCGTCTTGAACGGCGTGGCCGCATTGAGCACAATGATATTCCCCTGCGAACTGGCCAGCGTTATCGGCGCAAAATCACGCAACGGATGATAGTGGAGTCCGTTGTAGAGATGGGTATTCACCGCCAATCCGCCTAGTGAACTGCATAACAGCGTGTAGCCGTCGGGCGCTGACTTCGCCGCGATCTCCGAGGCCACACTGCCTGCGGCGCCCCCACGATTATCCACAATCACCTGCTGACCTAAGGCGGCGCCGAGCTTGGGCGCGATCGCTCGTGAAACGCTATCCAACCCGCCGCCGGCGGCAGCGGCCGAGATCAAGCGTATCGGACGGGTAGGAAAATCCGCCGCCCACGCCGGGCTGGCCGATGCAGCCAGCGACAAGGTCGCGCTAACACCCAGTGATTGCATTTTCGAAAGCAGCATGATTCAGTACCCAAAAAGTGATCCATAGCGCGAGCCTACCGTGAGGCTCTCGGGCGCGCAAGCATTGCACGGCGCAGCGCCGTTGCTGCCGTTGCAGCGCACATCAACGCCGGTCACGGCGGCAGGTACGTATCGTAGGCACGCGCCAAAACCTATCCGCCATCACACTGGCCAACGGACGTACAATCAGCGCTCTTATTCAACAAACGCTTTAAAAAGATTCCGAGGACACCCCATGAAAAATCACACCACAACGCTGCTTGCATTGCTGGCAACCGGCATCACGCCGTTACCCGCGCTCGCGCAAAATTTCCCCACCAAACCCATACGCATGCTGGTGGGCTTCGCGCCCGGCGGCGGCACCGATACCGCCGCGCGTGCCATCGCCGCCAAGCTCTCCGAGCGGGTCGGTCAATCGGTCATTATCGACAATCGTCCCGGCGCCGCCGGCAATATAGCAACCGAGCTTACCGTCAGCGCCGTGCCCGACGGCCACACGCTGCTGCTCGGGTCCATCGCGTCGTTTTCTGTCAATCCCAGCCTTTACAAAAAGCTGCCGTTCGATCCGCTAAAGGATCTGGCACCACTGACGCGCGTGGCGGATTCAACCAACATTCTGGTTGCGCATCCCTCCGTTCAGGCCAAGAGCGTGAAGGAACTCATAGCACTAACCAAGACCCGCAGCCTGAACGCTGGCTCATCGGGCATGGGCGGCACCGGCCATCTTGCAATAGAACTTTTCAATCTGCAGACCGGCGCGAAAATGACGCATGTGCCGTACAAGGGCGGCGGCCCCGCCATCATCGACCTGCTCGCCGGCAACATCCACCTCATTTTCGCCACCGCCGCGAGTGCGGTGCAGCACGTCAAGGCCAGCAAAATCAATGCGCTCGGCGTAACCACCTTGAAGCGCTGGTCGTTCATGCCGGATATCCCGACCATCGCCGAAGCGGGCATTGCGGGATTTGAAACCAATAACTGGTACGGCTACATGGTGCCGCTGCAAACGCCACGGCCCATTGTCGATCGCCTTAACAAGGAAATCACTGCCATCCTGCTGCTGCCTGAGGTGAAGGATTTTCTGTTTCGCCAGGGCATGGACGTCGCGCCCGGCACGCCGGAAGATTTCGCCAAATACATTAAATCCGAGACCGTGAAATGGGAAAAAGTGATCAAGGCCGCCGGACTCTACAAGTCGAACTGATACGCTGCATTATTTGCGCGCGCTGCGAATGGTATCGAGCACCGGCCACAGATAGGTCAGGAAACGCTCGGGGTCCTCGCTCATTGGAAAGTGTCCGAGTCCCTCCATGATTACGGCTTGCGTTCCGTTGATCCGCCGTGCTAGATCACGAGTGTCGTCGGGGGTGCAGGAATAGTCGTATTCGCCCGACAGCAGATACAGCGGACAGCGCGCGGTATCAATCTCTTCGACGCGCGCGCGGATGTCGCCATCCTTGGTGTAGAAATGAAGATCGCCCTTGAACACACCGGGCCCGCCCTGCATATAGTGCCACAGCGTCTCCCAGCGTTGGGCCTGCGGGCTGCGTGGCCCCATCAGGCCTGAAACAAGCCCCGCCGCAACTTCACCGCCATGCACATCGGGACGGTGCAGCCAATCGAGATCATAGTACGGATCGACATGGGCGCCTGCCTGCAGGCCGATGATCGCGCCGAAACGCTCTGGATATTCCAGTGCCAGGTGCAACGCGATGCGTCCACCGATCGAACAGCCCATCGCCACCGGACGCTCGAGTTGCAGTGCGTCCACCACCGTCATGATGATGTCGAGGTAATTGCGCGAGGTGAGTTGGTAATCCCCGTTATGCCAGCCCGCAGGCGGCGATGACTTGCCGTGCCACGGCAGGTCAAACGCAATCACGCGAAAGTGTTGCAGGATGCGCGGATCGTTGAGCATACCCCGGTACTGGCGGGTGTCTGCGCCTGCCGTGTGCAGGCACAGCAAGGGTATGCCCGCGCCCGCCTCCTCCACGTACAGGCGGTGCGGCTTACCCAGCAGATCGAGGTGCAGGTAGCGGCCAGTAACAGGTTCGAAGCGCGCACTCATACCGCCGCCTCGCTCGGCCGCAGCGCCGCCATCACATCTTTGAAATAGAGCAGGTTGGACATCAACGGATGCAGATTACCCTCCATGCGTAATGCCCGGCGCTTGGCCAGCGCGAACAAGTCATGAAAACCGGGCGCGGGGAACGCCTGCCAGTATTGTTCCCAGGTCTCGCGCGAAGCACGCAACGCAAAGGTCCACGTCGGCATCACCCACGGGCCGCACGTTACCGACACCACGCGTCCGGCACTGATTTTGACTAACCACGGAATATCACCCACTTCGACCAGAAACGTGGTGTCCACGAAGCGCCCGCGCCATACCAATCTGTCATTGGCGTTTACCTGTTGCATGAGCTGTTCCATCGCCTTGTATTCCGTTGCTGGGTGTCAGGGCGCAAAGTATACTCCCGGCCATTTCCACCTTTCAACCACGAAGTCTTGGCGAAAGCTACACATGACCACACGCAGTGAATTACGCCAGCGCGGCGAGGCCATGCGCACACGCCTGTTCGGTGCGGAGCCCTCCGCCAGCGCAAGCAGCGACGCCGTGCCCAACTTTCGCGATCTCATTTCCGAAACAGAATTCGGAGCCGTGTGGTGCCGCCCCGGCCTCGCACTGCCGCAGCGCATGATCTGCACACTGGCGGCACTGGCTTCGGTGCAACGCCAACCGGCATTGCGCCGCTACGTCGGCGCCGCACTCCACATAGGGCTCGAAGCCGTCGCCATTCAGGAAGTTCTGATTCAGATTGGCATCTACGCCGGTTTCACCGCATCCGAAGAAGCATTGGATAGCGCTGCCAGCGTATTCACGCAACGTGGCATTACCGTTCCCGTGCAGGCGCCGCGCGACGACGCGCTCGACACACTGTCCGCACAAGGCCACGCCCTGCTCAAAGCCCTGCACCGCGATGACGGCAACCAGGGCTACGCATCCCCTGACAACAGCGTTACCGCTGCGTTGTATCCTGTCGCCATCCAGTATGGTTATGGCGAAATCTGGTTTCGACCGGGGCTCGATCAGCGCCAGCGCGTGCTTTGCTCGGTGGCAAGCTTCACCGCGCTGCGCCTTGAGGGCCAAGCCAGAAAATTCGGGCAGGCCGCACTCAACCTCGGCCTCACCCGCACCGAGGTCATCGAGGCGGTCATCCAGACCGCACCGTTCAGCGGTTTCGCACCGGCACTCAACGCGCTGGCGGCGTTGAGCGAGGTACTGCGGCCGCTGTGACCCCGCCTGTCGCAAATGAGGTCAGAGTGGAATGTGCTGAGGTTTCTTGCAAAATAATAATTCAATAAAAACAATAGGTTACCTTAATTAATCGAGTCTGACCCCCTTATTATCTGTCAGCCGCTGAAAACCGAGGCGCCCGCTCCCACAGCTGCGGCAATCAATAACAACAGCACCGGGGACCAGCCAAAACGCTCAGCTGCAAAAACCATCGCCGCACCCGCCAACAATGCGGGATGCACTTCGAACACGGGACGCGCCAACGATATGGCGGTCACTGCCAGCAATCCGACAGCGGCGGCGCCGGCAAAACGTCCAAATGCGCGGAACCGCGGATAACGATTCAGGCGCGCAACCACGCCTGCCGAGCCGGCTGCGAGCAGCACCGGAATCGCGAATACCGCTGCGGTCGCCGCCAGCGCGCCGCCGACTCCCGCGACGAAATATCCGACATACGCCGCCAGGATAAGCACCGGCCCCGGTGTCGCCTGTGCAAAGCCCACGCCGAGCGCGAATTGTTGCGGCGTGAGCCAGCCGGTTTCGGCCACCGTGATGCGCTCGACCAAGGGCAGCGCCGCGCCACCGCCGCCGAATGCCGTTGCGCCGACGACGAGAAACCTTGCCACCAGTTCGAAGATTTCAGCCATGGTCACTCTCTGCGCCCAACAAGGCACCGACCAGACCCGCGCCCACCACCAGCAGCACCGCATGCACAAAAAATCCCAGCACCGCACCCGCGAGCAGCGCCACCATCAACAGCGGTTGTTTGGCTTCGCTACGCGCAAGCCGCCACATCGAAGCCGCCAGCAAGCCGACCACCGCAATCTGTATCCCGGTCAGCGCGCCCTGCACCCACGGCGTTCCTGGCAATGCGCTTGCGCCTGCCGCCGCTACGATCATCATCAATGTCGCCGGCGCAATATAGGCTATGGCGCCCAGCAGCGCACCCGGCCAGCCGCGCAAGCGCCAGCACAGATAAGCCACCATCTGTATGCCGGTGGAGCCCGGCAGGGTCTTGGTAAACGCCAGCGCTTCGCTGATATCGCTCTCCCGCAACCACTGGCGCTGATCGACCAGACCACGCTGCAGCATGCTCACGGTCGCGCCCAACCCGCCAAAGGCGAGCGCACCCAGGCGCAATAACACCCAACTCATCTGCGCCAATCCCGGCTTGGTGTTCATCGCTGTCCTTTATTCAGTTTCAGCAGTGCGAAGCCGGCGCGGGTCAAGCGACAACCGCGACATCATCACCCACCCGAATCTCCCCTCCCGCACCCGACAGCAGCCCCACGCCGAATGTCGGCTCACGCTGCGCAAACGCTTTGACCAGCGTTTGCATCACTTGCATATCGCGCTCGCCGGTCAACGGATTGGCGTGCGTGGCAAGACAGCGTACTTTGGGCACCACGGTTTCAAACGCCACGTTGCCCACGCGCAGCTTACGGCCCACCCACGCTTGTTCTTCCCACGCAGCCACACCTTCGATCACGATGTTATGACGAAAGCGTAGCTCGTTGAGATTCGCGTCGCCCAGTGCTGCGCCTGCGGACGCCAAACTTTCACGACTGTGCAGCGTGACCTGCCCTGCTTGATTGTCCTGATAACGTGGCGTTACGCCATCGCCCACCAGCTTCAACGGCAGGCGCGCAGGCTGGCCTTGCAAAGGATTTTCAGCGAGCGACATCACGTAGCCGGTAATCGCATCGACCAACCGCTGGCGTCCGGCCTCGTCCAGGGAGTCGTTCGCAAGAACTTGCTTTTCAAAGGAAATTTTCAGACGTTGCAGATGATCGTCAAATTCCACATGAAGGCGTGCAAGGCCGGGCGTGTTCGCCAGTACCACGCCGTGGTATTTGCGGCACCATGCGCTATCGGCCACCGGCGCATCCGCAAAACGGAAATTCAGCACCCGGTCACCTGCCACTCTTCCACCGGGCAACACCACAATGCGCTCCACCGATTCCGGTGTGAAACCTTTGACCGGATAACGATACAGTGCGCTAACTTTTGGCATAGTGATTCCTCTATGTAACACGCCAGCGCGACGGGTACGCCCAGCGAAATACAGTCAGTTTAGCGTAAACTCCCACACCTGAATTCAATCATCAAGGAGCAAGCATGGAACTGAACAACAGCATCGGCGTAACCAGCACCGGCGATATGGGACAGGGTGTGGCCATGTGCATCAAAGCCATGGGCTTTAACGTGTGCATGGCCACGGATGGCCGCAGCTCGCGCACCCGGGCACTCGGCGAAAAAGCCGGCCTCACCGACTGCGGCACGCTGGAAAAACTGGTACAGACCTGCGATATGGTGCTGTCAGTGCTCGACCCCGGCGCCGCCGTTACCAACGCGCGCGCCATCGCCGCCGCGTGCAAAGCAACGTCGCGCAAAATCGTATTCGTCGAATGCAACGCCGTCGCACCGCAAACCATGACTGAAATCACCGACATCATGAACGCTGTGGGCTGCACCGTCGTCGACGCCGGCATTGTCGGCCCGCCGCCGCGCGGCACCGCCAAACAACGCTTTTATGTCTCTGGCCCGCACGCGCACCTGATGAACCGTATCAACAGCGCGCAAATCAATGTGCGCGTGGCCGGTGAAAAAATCGGCGACGCTTCCGCTGTGAAAATGTGTTACGCCGCGCTCACCAAAGGCAGTGTCGCACTCGGCACCGAGTTGCTGATCGCCGCGCGCAAGCTGGGTGTTGACCAGACGCTCGAAGCGGAATTCAAGAGCAGCCAGGCCGAGCTGCACGAATCCGTGTTAAGCCGCTCGTCCCGCATGCCATTCAAGGCTTATCGCTGGGTGCCCGAGATGAATGAAATTGCAAAAACCTTTGAAGGTGTGGGACTGACGCCGCGCATGTTCCAGGGCGCAGCGGACATGTACGCCCAAATCGCCACCACGCCCCAGGGTAAAGAATCCCCCGAAGAAGCACGCGACAAAAATCGCAGCGGTAGCGACGTGATTAACGGATTGGCGGATACCCTAAAATAGGGTTGGGCGGTCAGCATCAAAATCCGCCCGACACTACTGCCCGCGACCGGAACTAACCCTTGCTGCGACTGCGATACTCGCCTGTGCGAGTGTCAATTTCAATCTTGTCGCCTGTGGCGCAAAACAGCGGCACCGAAATTTCGTGCCCGGTTTTCAATTTGGCGGGCTTTAATACCTTGCCCGAGGTATCACCACGCACCGCCGGCTCAGTGTAAATAATTTCACGCACCAAGGTTTGCGGAATCTCTATGGAAATCGGCGCCTCGTTGTATAGCACCACCGAGACTGGCATGCCCTCTTCCAGGTAATTCAGTGCGTCACCCATGTTCTCCTGATCCACTTCGAACTGATTGAATTCGGCATCCATGAACACATACGAGGGCTCGGCAAAATAGGAATAGGTGACTTCCTTGCGCTCAAGCACCACCATGTCGAATTTTTCATCCGCACGATAGACGGTTTCCGTGCCAGTGCCTGTAAGCAGATTCTTGAGCTTCATTTTAACCACCGAGGCGTTGCGCCCCGATTTACTGAACTCGGCCTTTTGCACCACCATCGGGTCTTTGCCAACCATCAGCACATTACCCGCTCTGATTTCCTGAGCTATTTTCATCACTACCCTCGCATACCGCAAAAATGTTTGTAGAAAGCCTTGAATTATATCATTTTTTGGCAAAATTTGACGAGATTGCCAGTGACATCGCCGAGGCGCAGGAGGTGTGCCTGCCACTCACCCAACCCCTGCCTCAGCACCCGCTGCACGCCGGCAAAAGCATGCCACGCCTCGGCCAGCGGCGGCGCGCCCTCTACGCCATTCCATGCCTGCCAAAACTCCCCCACCGCCTGCGCGACAGGTTGCGGCAACCCAGCGCCGTACAGCGCCAAAAATGCGTTGAGCTTCACCACATGCGCTTTTTCATCCTGCGGATAGATGTGCCACACAAACGGCCGCCCCGCCCATTGCGCGCGTACAAAAGAGTCTTCACCCCGTACAAAATTGATATCGCAAGCCCACAATAGCGCATCGTAATGTGCTTGCGGCACGAACGGTACGAAGCGTAGTTCGAGATTGCCGCGGGTATAACGATTCCCCGTGCCCGCGTCGAACGCTTCACGCACACGCAACGCCAGTGGTCCTTCGGGTATCGCCACCACTGCCGGCACCGCGCCCTGCGCCAGGCTATCCAGCAGCACGCGATACGGCGCGTGCGGGTAGGCGAAGAGCGACAGCGTCAGTGCAGCGGGCGGCGCCGGATCAAACCCCTGGCGCGCCCAGTACTGGTGTCGCGCGTGCGCGCCGAATGCCTCACGCCGCGCCAGCAAATCGCGCTCACGCAGCACCCCACCGGAGCCTACGGTGACGCCCGGGAAAAAAAAATAGCGCGGCACATCCAGTCGCGGATGTGGCGACGGCAGGCCGTGGTGTGCACGCACCCACGGCTCCGCACTTAAATACTCCAGTACTATCCACAGCGGCTTTTTTTTACACGCTGCCATCACGGCTAAATAGCGCGGCGGCAAACCGCAGCCGAAGGTTTCGATCACGACCTCGGCAGGTTGCGCAAAGTCCGCTGCTTCCCCGCTTTGAAAAACCGTAATCCCCTGCACGGTTTGACACGACGCGACAGGATCAATTTCGGAACACAAGGCACGCAGGCTGTCGATGCCATCTACCCACAGTCGCACCGTCGCCCCATGCTCTTGCGTCAACTGCCGCGCCAGACGCCAGCTCACGCCGATATCGCCGAAGTTATCGATGACACGACAAAAAATATCCCAGCTACGCGGAACCATGCGCTACCTAGGCCGGCAGGCGTCTGGAACGCACAGCGCCACCGGACGCTCAGGCACCCAGCACCAGTGCCCGTAGCGCATCGCGCGGCGCTGGCGGCGAGATTTCCACCCAACGCACCCCAGCCGCTGCCACGCATGCCGCCGCAAATGCAGCCGCAGTGGCATCAGCCGCTGCGCTGCCGCGCGCACCGCATCGCACCGCCGCCAACGGCATGAGCGATTTATCGCACACCAAATAATCCACGAACGCGTCTGCCAGCAGGCGCTGTTGCGCCTCGCGTGCGAACCCCGTCAGATTTTCGGCTGAGTGCAGGAAAGCCGCGAGACTCATACGCGGCAATATTTCGTATTCAGGCAATGCACTTTTCAGTGATTGATAAATCGGCAACTGATCCGCAGCGATGAGTTGTGCGCGCGCGCTAATACCGGAAACGACGAACGTCGATGCAGTGGACAGTGCTGTTTTGGGCGATGCTGCACGCGCCGCTGGCGGCGCCACCGGTGCTAGTGCGGGGCTTGCGTTCGTGCCGGCGCCCGACTGCTCCATAAATGCCTTCATGCGCTCGGTGCTGGCAGCTTCGCGAGCAGCTGCCTGACGGCGGTAATTCCACACCAGCGCGACAACCACCACCACCGGTATCAGCCATAGCAGTGTGTTCAACATGGCGTGTCCTTCGCGCGCTACGCGCCAGCGGCCGGCGTGCGCTCGCGCAGGCGTCGCCGGTCCAGCCACCACGCCAGCGCAGGCAGCACCAGAAAACCGCCGGGCATCAGCAGCAGCACCAGATAGGGGCTGAGCGCGGAAATGCGCTTTAGATGCAGCGTGAGTTGCGCCTTGTCGTCGCGCGACCATTTCTGATTATTGCGCGGCTTCATCAGCAATGGCATCAAGCCGCTCACGGCGCTTATCTCGCTCAGCAGGCGGCGTTTTTCGCGCCCTGTCAGCTCACGCATGCGATGTATGGCACGAATCGTTCCCGTGCTCAGACTCCCGATACTCGGCATGTTTGTAGTAGTTATTTTTTCAGACTGGTTTCAAATAACCGTTGTGCTGCAGCCATTGCCGCGCAACGCGCCAGCCGCGCCAAACCGCCCAGCCTCTGCCCGCCCAGCGCCACAGGTTGCGCCGAACCAGCACCACCACCGACAGTGCCGCCACCGCCGCAATCCACGGCCGTTGTTTAAGCAAACGCGCCGCCATCACAGCTTGGTCGGCCGCTGCAAAGGGCTTCTCAAGCTGGGCGCCGCACAAGGCAAGTTGCTCGCGCTGCATTTCGATGCGCGTGAGCAGGCGTTCTTTACGCAGCGCGAGCGCCAGAGTTTGTGCCGCGGACATTTCAGGGTTGCGACGCAGGTGAGGACAAACGTTCACCGTCTTTGCGTAATTGCGCGAGGCTGGCCACGAACAATGTCGATTTCACCTTCGCGCGGCTACGCGCCACCAGCACACAAGCCACGCCGCTGATCAGATACACCAGTGCGATCAATCCCGTGGCCAGCACGCGGTGGGATTCCCAATAGAGCAGGATCACAAACAATGTCAAAACCACCGCTGCCAGCGCCAGAAAAAAAGCACCCGCCACGGCAAATGCAGTGATGCCGGCGACACGCAGCTTCTCTTCTTCCAACTCCACCTGCAACAACTCGCCACGCGTACGCACCGTCGCCAGCAATGTCGCCAGCAAGTTGCGCAGCGAGCGCAACAGGCCGCTGTGCGGGGCAGACGTGCTTTGTGCTGCGCTATCGCGCGCGGGCGTTTCCATGCAGGCAGCGCGCTAGCGGCGGCTGATCAACAGGCCAATGATCAGCCCCACCCCGGCGGCGATGCCCACCGCGCGCCACGGATTGTCGTGCACATATTCGTCGGTCGCGCGTGCGGCTTCCTTGGTTTTGTCGACGACGATTTCTTTGGTGTCGACAAGGCGATCCTTGGCTTTATGCATATGGTCCTGCAAGCGCTCGCGCAGCACGCCGATTTTTTCGCCGGTTTGACTGGCGGTGACGCGCAGATATTCTTCCATATCCGCAAGCACGGTTTTGAGATCGCTCTTGATTTTGTCGTTGGAAATTTCAGTGTCTGCTACTTGTGCGTCAGTTGTCATAATGGCTCCGTTCCGGGTAGATTATGGTTAGCACCAAATTACCAAGTGCATGCGGCCTGCGTGGGTTAACAGAACAAATTCAAGCAACGCCTGCACATCTCACAGTAGCTATTTTTCCTCTGGAAATCAATGCATTTTACGCAAAAAAAACAGTATTAATCCATCACCTACGCTTACACCCAATCAAGGAGCTTCGATGAGCGACTACCACAAACGTCAAAAACGCGGTATGGCCCTGTTGAAAAAAATGGGCCGTGAAGAACTGATGCTGGATCAAAAAGCGCTCTATCCGGACCTTTACGAAATGTCGGTCGGGCACCTGTTTGGCGACGTGTGGGCGCGTCCGGGATTAAGCTTGCGCGATCGGCAACTGGTGACACTCGCCGCCAACATCGCGCTGGCGCGCCCCAGCGGCAACTATTCCCACTACCGCAGTGCCAAACACATCGG
Source organism: Bordetella parapertussis (assembly GCA_945906815.1). GTDB lineage: Bacteria > Pseudomonadota > Gammaproteobacteria > Burkholderiales > SG8-41 > UBA5216. The sequence continues at coordinate 88,182 of CAMDRT010000001.1, read as the reverse complement.
CATTACCCATAAGGAAATCTGCGAAGTGATGATCCAGGTCGGCCACTACGCTGGCTGGCCCACGGTGTCGAATGCGGTACGCCAGTACACCGCCGTGCTCGACGAGGAAAAGGAAATCAAATCCGGCAAAAAACGTAAGCCGACGCTGGTGTAGTAAACACGCGCAAGCGCATTGTTAATTACCTTTAATAACAAATAGTTACAGAATTTTTTCACTATGCCAGGAAACATGCGCGCACTGGCATCAGCCTAAAAAACGAGTTGCGCTGACTCACCGCACTGCGCTACATTGATCTTGGACACATTAGATGTGCGGGACAAACTACACAGGTGGACGACGATGACTATCAATTCGGATGAAGGGATACGCGAAATTCTCAGCAGCACCAAAACTATCGCTCTGGTGGGGGCAAGTCCGAACCCGGAACGGGCCAGCCACGCGGTCATGCACTATATGCTCGACCGCGGCTATCACGTGATCCCGGTCAACCCGAACGAGACCGAGATCCTAGGGCAGAAGGTGGTGGCCTCGCTCAAAGATATCCAGGAGCCGGTCGACATGGTAGATGTTTTCCGCACCTCAGAGGCGGCGGGGCCGCTATGTGACGAGGCGATCGCAATCGGCGCCAAGTCCGTGTGGCTGCAGTTGGGGGTGATCAATGAGGCAGGCGCCAAGCGCGCCGAGGCAGCCGGATTGAAGGTCATCATGGATCGTTGCCCAGCGATCGACATGCCGCGCCTGGGCATGGGTCCCGCTAACCCGCACAAGCCCAAGCGCGCCACCAAGTAAGTCGCGGCCTATCCGCTTCATCGTGCCATTCCCGCAGGGAAGCGGCACCGAAGCTACGCGCGCATCAGTCGAGCCTGATATTGGCGGACTTGATGACTTTGAGGTACAGGGCCATTTCCGATTTAATCATCGCGCTGAATTGGTCAGGTGTAGAAATCATGGTGGTCGTCCCCAGTGCATCCAGCTTTTCCTTGACGCTGGGTGACAGCAGCATTGCGCCGATTTCCGCAGACAACTTGTCGACGATTGCTTGCGGAGTAGCAGCGGGTGCAACCACGCCGTTCCACGTTTTTACGTCGAAGCCGGGCAGCCCAGCTTCTGTAAAGGTTAGCGTTTGGGGCAACGCTGGCACGCGATTTTTCCCGGTCACTGCGATGGCTCTGAGCTTGCCGCTATTGACGTGAGCGACTATGTTCACCGGGACCGAAAAGAACATCTGCACGTGCCCTCCCATCAGATCGATCAGGGCTGGCCCCGCGCCTTTATAGGGAACATGCTGCGTCTTGACGTCTGCAATGATGTTGAACAACTCTCCGGAAAGATGGGTCGGTCCACCGGCACCCGAGGAGGCAAAATTAAGTCGCCCTGGCTTGGACTTGGCCAGCGCAATAACCTCCTGCACACTGTTAGCGGGCACTGCCGTATTCAGCACCAGCACTTGCGGGCTAACCCCGATCGTTGCAACCGGTGCGAAATCCTTGATCGGATCGTACGGTGTCTTGGTCAGACTGGAAAGTATGGAAAGCGTGCTGGTGACGAGCAAAATCGTGTAGCCGTCGGGCCTGGATTTCGCCAACGTTTCGGTGCCGATGATGGTGTTGCCGCCGGGACGGTTGTCGACAATCACATTCTGGCCCCAGCGTTCGGTGAGATGCTGACCGACAAGACGGGCCATTACGGTAGTACTGCCGCCAGGTGCATAAGGGGTGATGAACCGGATCGGCTTATTTGGATAGGACTGTTGCGCAGTTGCAGGGCCAGCGAGCGCCGGCAACATGCCTGCAGCCAATATTTGCAGAATCCCGACACCCAACTTGAACATGACCCCTCACATTGAATCCGTGAATCCCGACGCAATCCAACGCCTGAGTCGCGAAAAATGTTGCCTGATTATCTATATACCATGCAATGCCCTTCTCGACCAACCTTGGAAGCCACAGCAATGCCGCAAGCTTTAGTAATTGGTGGATCTCTGAGATGCATTCCCGGCTGCAGACTATTACTTCGACTAGTCTTTGGTTTCCGTCAAGGATGATGCATCGGGCGTGGCTGCTTTGTTCTCAGACAGCACCAGCGCGCGCGGCGAGGCCTGGCAACGTCTGCCGCTGCGCAGATTTAATTTCTAATACAGCATCGTCGCTCAGGGCTGATGCGTAATGCCCGCATCTTTGATTATCTTCGCGTACCGCGCAGCCTCTTCCTTGATTATCTTGGCGGTCTGTTCAGGCGTCGAGATGTAGTGTTCCGCGCCTTGTTTGACCAAAAACTCCTGGGTGCTGGGCATGGCCAGAATAGCGCCCACCTCGCCTGCAATTTTGCCGATCACCGGGCGCGGTGTCCTGGCGGGCGCAATGATCCCGCTCACACTGCTCAAGCCAAAACTGGGCAAACCTGCCTCGATGAAAGTAGGCACCTGAGCCAAAGCTTGCAGGCGCGTCTCCCCGCTAACCGCAATCGCTTTCAGTCTGCCGGCATTGATAAACGGGATCACAGTGATTGGGATCTGGAAGGACATCTGCACCCGGCCACCGAGCAGGTCAGTGCTGGCGGGGCCCGATCCCTTGTAGGGTATGTGCAGGATTTTCGTCCCCGTCACCTGATTGAAAAGCTCGCCCGACAAATGCGTATTGGTGCCTACACCCGATGAGGCGAAATTAAACTCCCCCGGCTTGGCCTTGACCAGAGCAATAAGCTCCTGCAAATTATTGGCAGGTACCGCAGGATGGAGCACCAGTACGCTACGCGACTTCGCGATGGTCGTCACCCCGACAAAGTCCCTGAACGTGTCGTAGGGAAGATTGGGCATCAGGCTCGGCGTACTGAAAAAGGACGCGCTCAACCACCCGATCGTATAGCCGTCAGGTGTGGCCTTGGCGAGGAACTCGGTACCGATGATGGTGTTGCCCCCCGGGCGGTTGTCCACAATCACCGTTTGCCCCCATCTTTCAGTCAGTCTCGTCGCGATCATACGTCCCATCGGATCCGTGCTGCCGCCAGGCGGGTAGGGGATGATGAAGCGCACGGGCCTGCTGGGATAGGCATTGGGCTGCTGCGCAATCACCGTGCTGGTAGCAGCGAGCAGTAAGCCAAACGACACAACGCGCACTATCCTGGTATAGCAACTCATCCGGGCGCCTCCGCGGGCCACTGTCAGCTTTCTGCGCCACGTGCGCAAATCCACCAACCTTCTACTGTGATAGGCAAAGACTACAGAATCACAGCGCGCTTGCCAAGCGCCGGTGTAATCGGTGGCATGATGCGGCGATTATGCAAGCGCTCGCAGCCTCGGTCACTTTACAGTTTTCTTTACGCGATCTCGGGTTGACTGCGGCAATCGATATCGGAATACTCCCAGGATACTTATCAAGGGCGAACGCATGAAAAAAAATGGCACCGCACTGGCGCGTCGCGTCGCCGCAGGCGTGCTGTTGGGCCTTGCCGCAGCGGCCGCCGCCCAGCAGGTTTATCCCACCAAGCCGATCCGCATCATCACCCCCTACCCGCCAGGCGGCACCACCGACATTTTGGCGCGGCTCGTCGGTCCCAAACTGACCGAGAGCTGGGGCCAGCAAGTCATAGTCGACAACCGGCCCGGCGGCAACACCATAATCGGCTCCGAAGTCATGGTCAAAGCTCCACCCGACGGCTATACCCTGTTATTGATACTCACCTCGCACGTGATCGCTCCGAACCTGGCGCCAACCCCATATGACGCCGTCAAGGACTTCGCCGCTGTCGCCACTATCGCCAGCACCCAGCTAGTACTCGTGATCCATCCCTCAGTACCCGCCAACAATCTGCAACAACTGATCGCACTCGCCAAGGCCAAGCCGGGGCAACTCAATTACGGCTCCGGCGGCAGCGGCACCGTAACCCATCTGGCGGGTGAGTTCTTCAATATCCAAGCGGGCATCAAGACGCAGCACATCCCCTACAAAGGATCAGCACAGGTGCTCACTGACGTTATCGGTGGTCAGATACACATGTACTTCAGCCCGCCGATTGTTGCCCTGTCACATATCAGAAACGGGCGGCTCAAGGCCATCACGCTTTCCGGCGACACCCGGCTTGCCGTGCTGCCGGAACTGCCGACCGCCAGAGAATCCGGCCTGAACGGCTACGTAGTCAACATCTGGTATGGATTGCTTGCACCGGCGGCAACACCACGAGCCATCACCGGCAAATGGGCAGCCGAAATTGCCAAGGTGTTAACCCTGCCCGACATCCGAGACAAGCTGTTGAGCCAGGGCATGGAACCTTTCATTTCCACGCCGGACCAGTTTGCGGCGCTGATCAAGGCGGATCTCGCTAAATTCACAGGCATCATCAAGAACGCAAATATTAAACTCGAACAGTGAGCTGTGGCAGGTTTCCCGCAGTGGCTGTGTCACACGACGATTCAACCTAGATTGAATCGCCCTCGACCCAGCGTTGCGCCACAGTGAGCTGACAGCGACATTTCTCCACCAACACGTTCACGCCGCTGCTGCCGCCGATGCTGAAATCTACGTCGCCCACAGCAGTCAGATTACCCGTCACGAAATCGCCGACTGCCACCTCTGCGACCTGCAGCAACGCAAAGAGAGTGTAGTCGCCGTCGTCGGTCAGCACGGCATAGCGGCGATGTTGCAAGTTCGCAAACGCAACCTTCCCTTTCATGCGGGTTCCTTTCGTGCCGACCCTATAAGCCCGAAGGGCACCTCTGAAAGGTCATTACGCATCGCGGACATCTTTGCTTGGAAGGTCCGGACCGCGTATGAGCGCTTGTTGTGCCAGGGCCGCCACCTCGTCCGCGGTGTACCCCAACTCTTGCAATATTTCGCTGGTGTGCTTGCCCGGCGCCGCGGGTGCGTGGTGGCGCACCGCGAATTTGTACTCGCTGCTTTCATAGGGTAGCGGCGGCAGACGTCCGCTCTTGTCTCCGATCTGCGCCGGCAGCGTGCGTCCCTCGGCGCACACATGCTCGTCTTCCATCACACTGAGTGGCGTATTGACAGGGGCTACGGTCACACCGGCGCCCACCAACGCATCCACCACGTCCTTGCTCTCGCGATCGGCGACAGCTTTGCTGATGCGCGCCATCAGCATGTCACGCTGTGCGCCGCGGCCAGCGTTGTACTTCAACGCAGGATCGTTGACCAGGTCTTCCATGCCGAGCACGGCACACGCGCGTACCCACTGCGGGTCACTCATGATGCCGATGAAAACCTGCTTACCGCCTTTGCACTGGAACAGATCATAGATCGCGGTGCGTCCGCCCTTGGCGGTTCGCGCGGCTGACATCGGCACAGGCTCCTCACCAGAGAGTTGCGTGTTGGACATGTGCTGCCCCACAAAAAACAATGCGGTTTCGAACAGCCCGCCCGTGATGTGCTGCCCTTTTCCTGTGGTTTGCCGTTCCAGCAACGCCGCCATCACGCCAATGACTGCGTAGGTAGCCGCACCGATATCCACCACCGACGCGCCGGCGCGCAGTGGCTGGCCGGGAAGACCCGTCATGTACGCTAGGCCCGACGCCATTTGCCCCGGCTCATCCATCAACGTGCGCGACTGGTAGGGACCGGTCAGATAGCCCTTGATGCTGCAGTAGACGAGGCGCGGATTGTGTACACGCATGTCGGCATAGCCCAGCCCCAATCGATCCATCGTGCCTGGCGCCATGTTCTCGATCAGTATGTCCGCACGCTTGATCAGCCGCAGCGCCACCTCGCGTCCCTCGGGCGTGGCGATGTTCACTGCGATACCGCGCTTGTTGCGATTGAAGTAAAAGAAGGAACCATTGCGCAGGTTGTTCGGCCGACTCGGCGTCCCCGCATCTATCGGCTCCACTTTGACGACGTCGGCCCCCATGTCGCCAAAAATCAAACCCGCCGTCGGCCCCGAGATGATCTGCCCAAATTCGACCACGCGCATACCTTCAAGCGGCAGCCGGCTCATCGCTGGACCTCGACATAGCGCTGCATACGACTGACACCTACACCTCTGTGCTTCATAACCCTTCTCCTTCGGCAAATTTATAGCGCGGAGTGACCCGCTCACCTCGTCTCGACGAATGTACGACTTGTGTGCATAGGATGCAACGTCAGGTCAGCCCGCAGCAATACATCGTGTCAAGGTAAACCCGGGTTAGGGGTGCACTGCGTGATTCAGAAGTACGGCATTCTTCCGATCGTCCACAAGAGGATCATGCAATGGCCATACCGCGTTTTTGTGTTCGCGGCAGGGTCTTGCGCTGGCACCTCCAGCCCACTATCCTGACCGCCTATAGTTGATCGGCTGTGCACCCTCCTACGCACTGTATCTCCCAACAAAATTCTGAATCATGCGTATCGAATCCGATTTATGTGAAATGGCCATCCGTGCAGTCGCTGAACTGGGAGCACACCGCGCATGACTCGTACGCCTCTCATGCGGCTTGCCACCGCTGCGCTACTCGCCGCCGCGAACGCACTCGCCGCCGACAACTTTCCGCTGCGCCCGTTGCGCGTTATCGTGCCGTTTCCGCCCGGCGGCGGTACCGACATCATGGGGCGCATGGTGGCGCAACGGTTCACCGATGTGTTTCGCATGCAAGTGGTGGTCGATAATCGCGGCGGCGCCGGCGGCATTATCGGCACCGAAATGGCCGTCAGGGCCAATGCCGACGGCCACACCCTGCTGATCGGCACGGTGAGCACTCTTTGCATCAATGCAAGCCTGCACAAAAAATTGCCGTTCGACACCGTAAAAGACCTGGCGCCCTTGAGCCTGCTGGCGTCGACGCCCAGCATGCTGGTGGTAGGCAACTCTATCGCCGCGAAGTCCGTCAAGGAGTTGATCACGCTCGCCAAGGCCAAGCCGGGCCAGCTGCATTTTGCTTCTCCGGGCAGCGGTTCTTCGGCACATCTCGGTGGCGAACTCTTAAAGCAGGCGGCGGGTATCGATATGCAGCACGTGCCTTACAAAGGCACGGGGCCAGCGATAACAGATGTGGTGAGCGGACAAGTGGCGATGTTTATCACCAACATGCCCTCGGTAATGCCGATGGTAAAAGCCAACCGTCTGCGCGCGCTAGCGGTGACCTCGTTGCAGCGCTCGGTGCTGGTGCCAGAATTGCCGACTGTGGCCGAATCGGGCATACCCGGTTTTGACATCACCGTGTGGTACGGCCTGCTCGCCCCCGCTGCCACGCCCAAACCGCTCATCAGTCGTCTGAGTCAGGAACTGCGCAGGATGGCGGAAATACCGGACGTGAAGGAGCGCCTCGCGGCACAAGGCGCTGAAGCCATGAGCAGCACGCCGGAAGAATTTGCAAAACGCATACGCGATGACCTGGCGAAGTGGGGCAAGATTGTTGAGGCTTCGGGCGCGCGGGTGGACTAATTTTCACACCACCCCTAATCGACTCGAATGCCCGCCACCTGCACCAGGGGATAGGAATTATCTACCGCCTTGCAAGCAAAGCCCCGGCCCTCCCTAGCGCCGAAGCAAGCGTCGCCGCAAGGTGCGGGCACGCGCCGCGCTTTGCTCGCGCAGCGGGCCCACGTATTATGCGCAAACTGAATTTACGAAACCGTGCGAGGAACACACTATGGAAACTGCCACCCCCTTTAAACACCGCTCGTTCCCATTAAGCATTCACGCCGGCAAGGACGCCCTAAACGAACTGCAGGGCGAAGTGCGTCGTACCAAAGCAAAGCGCGCTTTCGTGGTGTGCGGCAAATCGGTTGCACACAAGACCGATCTGGTTAACCGCGTCCAGGCCCATCTCGGTGACTATTACGCGGGTATATTCGATGGCGTAGAAACATCATCACCGCTGCCGTCGGTGCGTAATGGTGTGACTGCTGCGCGCGAGGCCGGGGCCGATCTCATCGTGGCCGTCGGTGGCGGCAGTGCGATGGTGACTGCCCGCGCGATCATTATCCTGCTCGCCGAAAAGGGCGATATCCACGAAATTTGTACGCAATATCCGCCCGGCCAGGCGCCCGTAAGCCCCAAGCTCATGGCGCCGAAAATTCCGAATATCCTGGTGCTGACCACGCCGAGCACGGCGATGACGCGGGCAGGCACCGCGGTCAAGGATACCGAGAGCCATCACCGTCTGGAGCTGTTCGACCCCAAGACACGCCCTGCCGCGATGATCTGGGATGATGATGCCCTGCTGACGGCCCCGGCTGATCTGTACTTGAGCACCGCCGCATCGGCGTTAAGCGGCATAGTTGCTGGCGCCGCTTCGCCGCGGATCAATCCCCTTTCCCTTGCCGATTTGCTACACGCCCTGCGCCTATCCCTGGAGAGCCTGCCGCTGATCCGCACCGACCCGAACAACACGACAGCGCGCATCAATCTGGTCGCCGCGTCGTTTCTGAGTAACCGGGCGCTCGACAGCATGCGCGGGCGCGCGTTCGGCATTATTTCGTCATTAGGTCATGTCATCGACACGCTGTACACCCACTTGAGCCACGGCGATTCCAGCGCGCTGACCACGGCGTGGGGATTGCGTTTTAATCTTGAGCAGACCTCGGCCGGGCTCGCGCGCCTGGCGCAGGCGCTGGGCGTCGGCAATGGGCTGCCGCAGAACGAGGCGGCCGCGCGCGCGCCGGATTTCATCGAGGATTTCTACCGGCGCCTAGGCATGCCCGTGCGTCTGCGCGAAGCCGGCATTCCACAGCAGGACATCGAGCGCATCGCGCACCATGCGATGGGGGATTTCTACCTGCATCAGAATGCGCGCAAAGTGAAACACCCATCCGAACTGTCGGAACTGCTCACACAAATGTGGTAACTCGCGCTGTCTGTGGCAGGCGCTAAAAAAACTTCAAGTTAAGTTGTTTGACTTGCTGCTCGATTTCAACATATTCGCGCGCCAATAACGCCCTCAGTTCGTCCGGCGTCACGCGCTCACCGGGTTGCGCACCTTCGGACGCGAGCCGCTGCGCCATCTGCGCAGCATGCATCCCGTCACCCACCACCCGACGGATCGCGGCAACAATCGGACGCGGGGTGCCCGCCGGCGCAAACAGGCTGTAGCGATTGGTAATCTTGAAGCCGGGCACGCCCTGCTCAGCGATGGTCAGCAAATCCGGCAGCGCCGGTATGCGCGTGAGGCCCATCGCAGCCAGCGCGCGCACCTTGCCGGTCTTGATCGCAGCGGTGGCTGCGATCGAACTTCCGGCAACCATATGAATCTCTCCCCCCATGACCGCAACTATGGAGGGCGCTGTGCCCTTATACGGAACATGCCTTAGTTTCGCGCCGGTGAGCAAGGCCAGCCGTTCCATCCCCAGATGAACCGTGCCACCGATGCCCGAGCTGCCATACGTTAGCGTTTGTTTTGCCGAGTGAGCCACCAGCTCCTTCAATGACGCGACCGGCAGGTTCAGACCGACGACCAGAATGTAGGGTTGAGCGGTCATCATGACTATGGGATCAAACGCCTTCAGAACGTCAAAGGGCACGCGCTGGGTCGCGCCGAGAAATAACAGGCTTTCTGAATAACTAAGAAGGGTGTAACCATCGGGTGCAGACCTGGCAACCAGCTCCGTGGCAATGACGCCACTACCGCCGGCACGGTTATCGACCACAACAGTTTGGCCCCAACGCTCGGTTAACATTTGTGCTGCTGCACGCGCGATCGTATCGCCACCGGCACCTGGGGATACGGTCACAACGATGCGGATCGGCCGCAACGGATAGCCACCTGGCTTCTCCTGCGCCAGTGCCGCTGTGCTGTACGCGAGCACAACGGGCATTAGCCAACAACACCATCTTTTGATCACGGCATGCATGGGGTTTCCTATTCGGATGGGGTACGCACCCGCCAGCATCTGAGCACAGCACTCAGTGGCCGCGGCCATGCATCACGCTACTGCTTGAACGCCTCGATCTGGATCGTGATCTTCACCTCGTCACCGATGCCGACCGCGCCACGCTTGATGCCAAACTCGCTGCGCTTGATCGCCGTGTCGGCTTCGGCCCCGCACATCTCGCGCTTGTAAACCGGATGCAACTGGCAACGAAATGAGGTCACATTGAGACTCACCGCTTTGGTGATGCCCATGATCGTCAGATCCCCATCGGCGCCGGCGAGCGTCTCGCCGTTAAAGCGCAGGCGATTGGACTTGAACGTCATCGTCGGATGCCGCTCAACGTCAAGATAGTCCTCGCTGCGTAAATGCTTGTCGCGGGCTTCGTGTCCGGTGTCCACCGAAGACATGGCAATCGCAACATCGATGGTTCCGGCTTTTGTCGCACGGTCCAGTGTAATCTTGGCCTCAGTCCGGTTGAAGCGCCCGCGCTGCCACGAGATGCCCAGGTGTCCGGTAGCAAAATACGCATAGGTGTGGTTGGGGTCAGCCACATAGACTTCCTGTGATTGCGCAGGAAACGCGGCGGCAGCAGCGGCAAGCAAAAGCAGGGAACGCATCATGTAAATCCTCTCAGTGTCGGTTGCGAATATCGATCCAGTGTAATGGAGCGGACTATTTTTTCACGGCCGCGGGCGCATTCGCCACCAGCAGCCGGAATTTGACCAGCACTTCATCGGCCACGACATCGGTGTCCTTCCACGCCCCCTCGCCGATGTTGTACAGCAGGCGCCTGATCGGAAACTGGCCGTCGTAAACGCTCGTGCCGCCCTCCGCCTTCCAGGTGAACGGCGCCGTCACCTCCAGCGTTTTTCCCTTGATCGTCAGCGCACCGCGCGCCTCGAAACGCCCACCGCCCAGCGCGCGCACGGCCGACGCAACGAACGTCGCCTTGGGATGCGTCTTGGCATCGAACCACTGCCGCCCCTTCACATCATCGTTGATTTCACCAACGCCAATGTCGAAGCTGCCGACTTCGATTTCGATGCGCGCTTTGCTCGTTTCTGGTTTCGCCGCATCGAATGCGATCTCCGCGCTGAACCTCCTGAATTGCGCTTCGACCGGAATGTTCATTTGCCGCGACACGGCGCTGACGCGGCTCTTGTCATAAAGCACCGGCTGCGCACTGGCCTGCGCTATCGCGATAAGCCCGCCACTCAGCAAGAGCAGACTCAGAAGCATGCTCTGAATATACGGTTTCAAACTGTGCATGCGCGATTCATCCCTTTGCGGTAAACAGCATTCTGGCGAGCACGTTATCGCGATCGACTACATGATGCTTGATAGCCGCCAGCACATGCAACACCACCAGCGTCAACAAGGTATAGTTCAAAAAGACATGCACGCTGCGCAACAATTCTGCCAGCACCTTGTCCGCCACAAGCGGATTGGGCAGCAGCACCAGCCCCAGATAAAGTGTGCCCACACCAAAAGCTGAACTCATCAGCCAGCCGCTCAGCGGAATCAGCAGGATGAGGACATAGAGCGCCAGATGACTCAGCGCTGCGGCGCGCCGTTGCCACAACGGCATTGCGGCAGGCAATGGCGGCGGCGGATGCGTCATGCGCCACGCGAGCCGCACCACCGCCAGCAGGAACACCGTGACGCCGATCCACTTGTGCCAGGCGACGAGCTTCAGCTTCAGTGGTGAAAACTTGAGCCCTGTCATATACACCGCCAGCGCGAAACCGCAGGCGATCAGGATGAACATCACCCAATGCAATGCGATCGCGGTTGCGGTGTAGCGCTCGGCAGGAGCCTTCATGGATGGACGGGGAAACGACGCGCAAATGGACGATGCGCACAGCGTATCATGGGCGGGCGAGTCGCGGACTGCCCACGCCTCGGCTCTCTACTGAGCGCACCACTGTCGCCGCATTCCACCATGCGTACACGTGCACCCTGAGCACTCGCCAGTTTCGCCCCGGGTACGGAATGGTTTACTATAATGCGGTAAGTTCGCTCAAAGAAAGGAAGCCAACATGGCGCAACCGCACGCAGAACACAATACCAAGTTACTCGATTGGGAGGCACTCGTGATCGGCGAGAAACTGCCCACCTTGTCCTATGTTTTAACGCAGGAGATGCTCGACGAATTCCGCAAGGGCGTCATGGATCCGGAGGCGGCCTTCCCCACCATCTCACAAAAAGTGGATGTGCGCCCGTATCACCTGGTGTATCACGACGACGGTTCGGTGAACGCGCGTTGCGCGTTTTACTGCTACAACCCGCCCATCCCCGGCAAGCGCATTACGGTACAGGCATGGATTGCCGACAAGTACGCGCGCCGCGGCAAAAATTACATCGTCACCCAGGCGGTGTCGGTAGACGAGGATGGCCGTTTGCTGGATCGCGTCATCACGCATGAGCTCAAGCAGCCTTCGGAGGTAGGAAAAAAATGGCAATAGTGCGCAACTACACAGTGGGCGACGCATTGCCGCCGCTGACCAAGCATATGACGCAGGACGCCATCAATGCGTTTGAGAAGAGCGGCGGTGCAACAGGCCCGAGTCAATTTACCGATCTGGAGACCGCCCGCAGTACGCTGGGCACGGCCAGCACCGTTGCTTCCGGCCGCATGTCGCTGACTTTCGCCACCGAGCTGTTGCGGCGTTACTTTGGCGCGGACGTCTACAACGGCGGGGGCATGGTGGATCTGCGCTTTCTGCGGCCGGTGCGGCCGGGAGATGCTGTCACTTTTACCGGCAAGGTCACCGCGACCGCCAAGGAAGCCGATGGCACCCGAGTCAGCGTGGAGGTAAGCGCCACCAATCAGAAGGGTGCGGTCACTGCGGCAGGCATGGGCGCATGCATCGTACCCAGCGGCTACTTGCCGGCGGACGACTAGTCAGCAGCCGTACGCTTTCTGGGCACTTTGGAGCCGCGCTTCTGCTTCACCGCGGATTTGCCTTGCACAGGCGTTGCCAGCCGTTTGGATTTAGACGCACTGCGCTTTGCCCTGTCCGTAGCGTCATGCGCAGGTGCGAGTCGGCTGCGCGTTCCACCTTCGGACATGCAATGGCCGCCGCCCTGGTAAATGTCCGCCGGCGATGTTCCCGGGGGCCCATCCCGCTTCAGGGTTTGCTTGGCGTACTTCTCGCTTCTATCCTGTGGCCGATAGCCGAGGCGATGGGCATTGGTGTTGTCGAACCAGGCGCGGGCGTTGTCCGAAATGCCATACACCACTTCGAAACGCAGATCCGGGTGTTCGATGCCGATGGTGACAAGCTGAGCCATGTCGCGCGCGCTGATCCAGATGGCGAGCCGGCGCCGATCAATCGGCTGTGCATTCACGTTGCCTATGCGCATGCAGAACATCTGCATGCCATAGCGGTCGGCGTAGAGACTGGCGAGCGCTTCGTTGAACACTTTGGATACGCCGTAGCGACTGTCCGGCTTGGGATAGACACGGTGATCGATGACCTGATCGCAGCGGTAAAACCCGACCGCATGATTCGAGGTCGCGACCAGGAATCGCTTAACGCCGTTTCTGCGAGCGGCTTCCAGTATGTTATGGAAACCAATGATGTTTGCCGAAAGTATGTGCTCCCAGTCGTGTTCACCCGACTGCCCGCCGAAGTGCACCACGGCATCCACGCCCTTGGTGACCCTCAGCATGTCGGAGAGTTTGCTGATGTCCGCGCGCATGAAAGTCTCGCCGGGTTGCAGATCGCGAATCGGCTGGTTATCCGACAGCCGCAGCTTGTACTGACCGGCCAACTGGGGCCGCAGAAAGGTACCGATGCGCCCGGCGGCACCCGTCATCAGGATCGTTTTCATAGTCATAACCCATGCTGTTTGTCGACAATGTAGCGCAGCGGCTTGCCCGCCATACTGCGTGGAAATGTAACATAACACATTGATTTTATGCGTTCATTTTATATAATGGCAGAGGGTATGCCGATACCCACGCTGTAAGCGGAACAAATTTTTAAGTGTTTAACCTCACCTCTATCCACTCAACTGAAATCGCCAACGATGACTCGCACCGCAAATCGTCCCTTGTTATTTGATTCACACGCCCATCTGGTTGCCGATGACCAGGTGCGTTATCCGCGCAACCCGATGCAGCGCGCGGCCGACGCGCCTTATCGGCCACCGGGAGTGATAGGCAATCCAGGCGGCCACCATGGGCCCAACCCGGTGCATGAGGTACCCGATGCCCTGCGCATGCTGCGCTGGATGAAAGAAGAAAACGTTGACGGTATCGTCGCGGTGCAAAAGCGCATGATTTACCGTTACGACAACAGCTACATCCTTGACGCGTCGGACCAATATCCAAGCCTGTTCAGTGCGGTGGTTATCCTTGACGCGGAAGACGCTGCTACGCCGGCGCTGGTGCGGCAGTACGTGCACAACAACGGGCTGGCGGGCGTGCGCTTTTTCGGTGGGCGCAAGCCGGACGGCAGCATGCCGTGGCTGAACTCCCCTCAGGCACTGAAGACCTGGGAGGTAGCCCAGGAATTTGGATTGGTGATAGATCTGGAAGTGTTATCACAAGGTGGCGGCGGGCCGTCCATTCCAGCCATTATCGAGCTGGCGAAGCGCTATCCCGACATACGGTTAGTGCTCGATCATCTGCTCGAACCGGAAATGCTGCACGTCGAAAAAGGCGGCGCTGAACACTACGGCCTCGACCAGCGCTATGCAACCCTGGCGCGCGAGAAAAATATTTATTTCAAGTTCACTTCGATCAATCTCGACATCTGCCGCGAAGAGAACATCCCGGCGGACAAGCTGCTACGCCGCGCGGTGGATCTGTACGGCGCCGATCATGTGATGTGGGGCTCCGACATAGGCACATCGTCCGGCAGTTACAACGAGATGGTGCAGCGCTTTCTCGACTCAGCGGTGTTGCTGACGCCAGAAGAACAGCGCCTGGTATTTCACGACACCGCAAAACGCGTGTTCATCAAGGGCGGCATCCAGCCCGCGTGAATGCGCGGGGGTATGCCGCTGATTATGGCGCAGGCATACCTCACCGGACGGGCGCCTGCCAGCACTTTGGCAACTGGATTTTTTTGCTCGTAGCATAGCCCTGCTTGAAGTTCTGCCGGTAGATCGACGCGCGATTTCTCAGCGGGTCGCCGGCGACGACGATCAGCCACTGCGTTTGCGGCAGCATCAGCGGAACCAGACGCTCGGGGTCGTCGGAAAGCTGCCATGCAGCGGGCAGCTCACCCTTCGCCACCAGGCCTGCGAGCGTGGTGCCGGGCGTATGGTGATCGGCAAGCATCATGTGCCACTCGTAGTAGCGTGCGGGCACTGTGGCGTGCTGTTTGAGGTACTCCGAGACGTCGCGCTTGGCGTAGCCCGCTTTAGCGAGTATCGCCGCGATCACCGGCGTCAGCAGCAGCACGTGGGACTCGACGTAGCCGTGCGAGCTCTGGTACGGCTCGATCATGCGCTTGACCCAGTCAACGATCTGATCGAGGTGGCGCTGCGCCGATGCGCCCGCGGTGGTGAAGGGATCACTCGACGCCCTCACCGAGGTGAGCGTCACCACGCTGTCGTCGGGCTTGAAGCCACGGCTGACGTGCAACGGCTCCCAGCCCATTTCGACACATGCCGGGTCGTTCTCGGCGACAACCGCCCGAAACATCTGGCCGAAAGTCGCCATGTCGGTTGTCCCCGGCACAAAGCGCGGGACGTTCCTCGCGAACAGCCGGTAGAAGCGACCGATGCTGGTATTGGCCTGGTTGCCCGGGCGTTGCGCGCCCTGCTTGTAGTCGAACCCGAGCTGCTCGCGAATCGGGCCGTTCACGATGATCATCGCTTCCCAGCCTGGCGTGCTGCCGCCGTGCTTCATGCCGTAATCGGGATCGCACATGACTTCGACGATCGCAACCAACACCGGCATGTATTCGGGACGGCACCCTGCCATCACGCCGTTGACCGCGACATTCCAGAGGGTCGCTTGAGCCTGGCTCGGCTGCAGGGCCCCGAGCACTTCGCCGGACGCGCGGTCGGTGTAGCGCAGGAATGCTTCGATCTTTTCTATCGTGGGCGGAACGATCGGCAGTCCGTCGCTCCACTGGTTGCGCTGAAAGTGCTCGTTGACCTCCTCGAAAGTGCCTTTGAAGACAATCTCGCGCTCGTCCGGCGCTACACTATCGGCTGCTGCTTGCGCCGGCGCTTCCTGCGCCGTGAGCTGGCGCACGATCTGGTCGACCAGCACCTCTTCGATATTCTTCACCACCGTCGGGCGCTCGTGCGTCGACATCACGCCGGGGTAAGTCGCCACCCGAAGATCGACGCCGGCCTGCCTACCGATTGCCTGCGCCGACCTCGTGAAGCCTTCGTCGATGGCGATCGTGACCGTCGGAATGCCCGCGTTTTCCGCTACGATACTGGCGCGCGAACTCGCGGCCGTACAGCTTCCTCACCCCGCGGTGCCGGAGATCACCAGATCGCATTCAAACGCCTTTAGCCTCTGCGGCAATGCTTTGATGACTTCCGATTCGTGCGCGCCGTAGGTGTCGCCGAATTCCCGGTGCGACACGAATTTTATGTTCGGAAAGCGCTTGAGCAGCGCCCTCTCGATCACTTCGAAGGTGAACCCGCTGTCGAACTTGTGGTTGGAGAGTTCTCCAATGGTAAGCCCGTCCAATGAATGGGGACGCACGGCCCGCGCCTTGCGCTGGGGCACGCGCCGCCCCAGCGGATACACAACTTCATACGTTGACATCGATTCCTCCTTGCTGTGTCCTGCATGGGCCCTGGCCGGGCTTGATGTTTGCCGCCTTGACGACGTGTGCCCAGTTCGAGAGTGGCGCCCGGATGCAGGCGACGATCAATCTGTCGCGGGCACGAAAAGTTGCTCGACAGAGGGTTGGTCGCGGATAAGCCCTTGCTGGTGACACAAGCGAACGACGGTCTCCAGCATCTTCCGATTGGGGCCGATGCCATAGGCAAAGGGATCGCCAACGCACGCTGCGCATAGGCTCGCAAGCTGTTCGTTTCCGAACAAGAGGGCCTGCGCTCGTTCGCGCGGCAGCGACTGTTGAGCGACGTTCTTTGATTCACGGAACGCCCGGTAAAGATTGGCGACCAGTGCCGGGTGCTCGCGCGCAAGGGTGCCACGCACCATATACACGTGGTTCGCGGGAATATAGCCGTGGGTATCGTAAAAACGCTTGCCTTCGGCGACGGCGTCACCGAAGAGCGGGCGCAGGGCATTGTCCGTTCGCGTCTGCGGGTTTGCGCCGACCAGGGCCACGTCGAGTTCTCTAGCGGCCAGCATCGCGAGCAGACTTTTGCCTCCGGGCGTCTGCTGCACGGCGATAGCGTGAGGGGGCGTGAATCCCAGCACCTCGCCGGTGCTGCCCGCACCGGCGCGCTCGACGTACCACTGCACCTTGGCGGGGTCCAATCCAAAATCCTGTTCGAGGATTCCGCGCGCCCACAGTGTCGCGGATTGCACGTACTCGGCAACGCCTATGCGCTTGTTGGCAAGGTCGAGCGGGCCATCGATCCGACTCTGCGCATGACACGCGAAATGGGTGTGAAAGAACGCTCGCCGCGGAAATACCGGGATCGCCGTGACGTCGGCGCCTTGCGCCCTCGCGATCAGGTAGGCGCCGAAGGCCATCTCACAAATGTCGAATTCCCAGCCCGTCAGCTGCCTGCGCATGGCCTCGGGCGAAGGGGAGCGCGTAACGACAAGCGCCATGCCTTCGGGCTGTAGGGTCTGGTCGAATAATGGTTGGACGCAATCGTAGAACTCGCCGATGAGCGAAACGCGCATCCTGGCCACTATGCTCTGCTTTTTTCAGTCAGCGGTATTCCGTCGCGCGCATTATCGAGGTATTCAGAATCAAACAGCTCGCCGCCGTAGCCGGCTTCCAGCGGAATTCGCAGTACGCGCCTGCCGTCGCTGCTTTTCTCCTGTTTCGACATCACGGTGACTACCCGGCTTGCCCGCGCGGCGTCCATCGCCGCCGCCGACAAGGTGTGGCGGCCAACCTTCTGCAGATTCATCTGCGTGGGGAAGCGCAACTGGTAGATGCCCGTACTGGCGCGTTCCAGTGCCGCCGCCGGCGTAACCCACACCGAATCCACCGCCTCGTAGCCGTCATGCAGGGCAACTTGGTCCGGCGGCGCGGCGGCAACAAAAAAATGCGTGTCGAAACGCTTGGAGGAGCGCTCCGGCGTAATCCAATTCGCAAAGTAAATCATCGTTTCCGACGCGATGACCAGGTTCTCCGCGGCAAGGATGGCGCCAAAAGTCCGCTCGCCGCAGGCCATCGCGGTGCGATGGGCAGCCTCGATGTCACGCAGGCGTGTGGCACTGACCAAAGCCTCTGCTCCGCGCGCGCGCGCAAGCAGCACGCCGCATTCCTCGAAGGTCTCGCGCACGGCAGCCACACGCAATGCCGCCATGCCAGCGTCCACACCGCTAAGCGGCGGGAACACCGCCGCATTGGCCGCGAGTTCGTAATCCTCGTCGTCCACCCGGCCACCCGGAAACACCAGCGCACCCGCATGCACATCACTGTTTTGATGACGCACGATCATGAATACCTCCATGCCGTCATCGCCATCACGCAACAACATCACCGTTGCCGCCTTACGTGGCATGGGCGGGTTCGCAATCACATTGTGTGCCATGGGTCCCAAGCGCTTACTGCTGCGGCAAAAGCCCTTCTTCCATCGCCTTGATCTGTATGGCCACATAGCGCGAGTAGGTGCGGCAGTTGTTAAAACCGCCGCCCGCAAACCACAAGCCGCGTTGCGGCGTGCGTTTCCACATATTACTCATTTCCCCGTCTGCGCCGAAACCCCAGATCTGGCCGACCTTCTTCCCGACGGCTACTCCCAGGAGCTTCGTGACCACCACTTCCTGCGGCAGAAAACCCGTCGCCAGCACGATGAGATCCGCCGGCTTGACCGACCCATCCTTGAGCAATGCGCCGTTTTCTACAAAACGCTCGATCTGATCGTATTGCAGCAGGCCGATCTCGCCGTCGATGATGAGCTGCGAGCAGCCGCCGTCCAGGTAGTAGCCGCCATAGCGCGTACGCACTTTCCACTGGTGGCCGGCACCGTCCTCACCGTCGTCGAACTTGAAACCGCGCGCAATCAGGCCATCAATGAGCTTTTTGTCATATTCCACCATGCGCTTGGTGATGGTCTGGAGGTTCTTCTTCACCATCGGCTTGGTGTTGGTGCTGGCCAGCAGATCGCCATCTTCGATGGGAATGCCGCTGTAGATGCCATAGGTCAGCTTCGCCGAGGGATCGATGCTCAGAACCATGGTCGATCCGCGCTGCACGATGGTGGTTTCGCAGCCGTTGGCGTGCAGATCCTGCGCGACATCGTGGCCGCTGGTCCCGGTGCCGATGACCAGTGCCTGCTTGCCGCGCCAGTTGGCGCCGTTGGTGAACGCGGCGGTGTGCATCGCATCGCCTTTGAAATCCTTGAGCCCGGGCAATTCCGGCATGTGCGGTGAGCCCACCAGTCCGTTGGCGAAGACCAGGTGCCGAGGATGCAGCGTGCGCTCTGTGCCATCGCCGCGGCGAACTACCGCGTTCCAGATGCCGGCAGCTTCGTCGTACACCCCGCGCACGAATTCCGTGCTGGTCCAGAAATTGATCTCCATCGCCCACGCATAGGCCTCGAACCAGTCGCCCACCATGTCCTTGGGCAGATAGGTGGGCCACGACGGCGGGAACGGCATGTAGGGCAGGTGGTTGAGTTGGGTGTCGTTGTGCAGCGCCAGCGAGTGATAGCGCTGGCGCCAGCAATCGCCGACGCGCTCGAATTTATCAACGACCAGCGTGTCGACGCCAATGCGCCCGAGTGTGGCCGCGAGTGACAGTCCGCCCTGGCCGCCGCCAACGATAAGCACCACGGGTTCGCGATCGCTATACGCCTGGATGGCCTCGCGCTGTTCTTTCCAGTTGGTGCCGCCGAAGTTGCGCGAAAAAGCCTCGCCGCTAGGGCAGCGCTTGCCGATGGTTTCCTCGAAACCTTTCAGCTCGTGCAGGCTGGTCATGAGCTGAAACGCTTTTGTAGGCTCACTGGCCAACAGCCTCAACACACCAAAGCCGCGTCCGACTTCGGTCTCGAATTGAAAGATGCCCTCGATGACATCGAACCCCGCGCGCTGCACACGACGAGGGGGCGTGCGTCCTTGCGCTACGGCGAATCCGCGTGCCTGAGTGGCTACCTGCTGCGTCAGCATCAATGCGGCAATGTCTTGAGCACCCTGGCGCGGCGTGATCGACCAGGTAAACGCCAGCAGATCGCGCCAGTGCCCGTCGTGCGCGAAGAGCGACTCGACAGATGCCCGGTTTCCACTCTGCAACGCTGCATCGAGCTGCACTAGCCATTGCGCGACTATCGCCATCTCGGACTGGGCTGCAGTTCTCTCCAAAACGGGTGGATTTGCGTTGTCCATTATTTGGTCCTCTATAGGCCGACTATGGTATCTACGGGCGCGATCTGTTTGGAGATGCTAGCACAGGTTCCCTGCAAAACTGTGCGTGACCTGGAACGCTGCACGGGCATCTTCCATGGCCACGACAGCACGTCCGCAATGTGTGCTGTTATTTTCTCCGCACCGGCGCGCCGAGTGAAGCGCCTGCATCCACCACCAGCACCTGACCGGTTACGGCATCCGCACCCTCGATCAGCCACACCACTGCGGACGCAACATCCTCGGGATTAATCCGACGCTTGAGCGGCGTGTCGTTGGCTGCACGGGTGAACTGCGCCTCGTACTTTTCCTCGCCCAGGTGTTCGAGGTGCCAGCGGCCAGTCACCATCGACGGGCACACCACGTTGGCGCGAATCTCCGGGCCTAGGTTGCGCGCGAACGACAGCGTCATCGCGTTGAGCGCCGCCTTCGAGGTCGCATAGGCCACCGAACTGCCGGTGCCGCGAATGCCAGCGCCCGAGGAGATGTTGACGATCGCACCGCGGCCTGCCTGTTTCATGTGTGGCGCCACGGCGCGCACCATCTGCCACGGTCCCACCACGTTGACGCGGTAGACCTCGAGGAAATCGTCGCCACTCAGCGCTTCGAGATCGGCGTGGTCGGCAAAGCGCGTGGTGCCCGCCGAGTTGACCAGCGCGTCGATGCGCCCCCACCGCGCCATGGCCTCCGCGGCCATGCGCCGGCAATCCGCGTCCTCAGCGACATTGGCCTTGCACAGCAGGGTCTGCCCGCCGTGTTCCTCGCAGGCCTTCGCCACTGCTTGCGCGCTGTCGATGCGGTTCGCGTAGTTGATAACAACGTTCCAGCCGTGACGTGCGAGCAGCACTGCGCTCGCAGCGCCGATGCCGGAACCCGACCCGGTAATGATTGCGACGTTCCCTGTCATGATATTCACTCCTCGTTAAGTCTGCGCATGGCGAGTACTTAAGATGGGACACGCACAACGCGCCAACGGTGTCTCTGAAACAAAAATGACCTACGCAAAACTTGCGTAGGTCATTGATTTTACTGGTCGGGGCGAGAGGATTTGAACCTCCGACCACCTGCACCCCATGCAGGTACGCTACCAGGCTGCGCTACGCCCCGATGCTGGGATTATATCACCATGGTTCGGCAGCACGGTTCGCAGCGCAACCGCTCAGAACACCAACACCATACCTGCTGACACACGATTGTCGCCGCGCTGGCGCGTGCCGCCGCCACTGAGTATGTTGGCGACATCAAAGCGCAGGCTCAGGCTCTTGCCATAGTTCAAACGTAAACCCACGCCGACATCCGACACGGACTGGTTCGTGGTCTCGCCGGGCAACGCTTGATTACGCCAAACCTGCCCATATTCATAGAAGCCCGCCATGCGCATGCGAATTGCGCTCGGCAGACCTGCCAGCGACGCGAGTTCTGGCGTGTAGCATTCGAACTGAGTGACCACACCTTTGTCATTACTGACTTCACGCACCAGGAATCCGCGCAGTGAATCCGGGCCACCGACGCCAAATTGCTCGCCTGAAACCAGTGCATTACGCGTGTACTGACCGCTGACCGCCGCGCGCGCCTGCCAGTCTTTGGCAAACGTCGTCTGGTAGCCGAAACCCGCGCGGTAAATCACGTAGCGGTCCGTTGCGTTGGCGCGTGAACGTGCGAAATCCGCTGCTGTTCCATCGTTGCCGCCAGGCACATTCGCCGAAATGCCGAGATTGAAGGTTAGTTCCGACGAAGTATCGCGATACGTCCCGTTATACGTCAGGCTTACCGGGCGTATAGTGATATCGGGCACCAACCCCGCACCTCCGGCGCCGAAGGTAACGTCATTGTGGAATGCGCGGTAATCTATGCCCAGCGACAACTTCTGGTCTATTCGACCCAACTTGGGAAGATAGTAGTTCCACTTGGCACCAAAAATAGAGCCGCTGCCCGCCACATTAAACAAGCCCTGCACCACGCCAGAATTCACGTCCGAGTAGCCGGCGAAGAAATCAAACGAACTGTTCAGACGGTAGACCGGCGCTCGATAACCTAAACCATAGATGCTGACCTTGTTGGGGTGCGATGGCGAGGTAATGTATTGCAGCGAAAGTGCATGGTCGCGGTTAAACAAGTTGGTATGCTGAAAGCCAATGCCGGAGCGCAAATAGCCAGTGTCGCCGTTGCCGGTGTTGTCGAGGGAAAACACAAAACGCCAGGGACGCTCGTCGTCCACCTTGATGTTGACGTCGATGGTTTCGGGGTTTTCAGACGAACGCAACAGCACCGTGGTTTTTTTGGTCGGATGCTCAGCGGTTATTTGCAAATTACGCGCGACATCGCGCGAATTCGGGACCTGCCCCTCCTGTATCTCAGGCAGGCTGGCCCTTATGTTTGCATTGGAAAAGTGCTTGTTGCCATCCAGTACTACTTTGCCGACTTTGGGCTGCACAATGCGAAACTGAATGCTGCCGGTGGTAATGTTTTGCTCCGGCAAAGTCACCTGCACCGCACCGTAGCCTAGGGCACGATAGGCCTCTTCTATGGCAGCCTGCGCGCGTTGCACGTCGGCCAGAGTACGCCGCGCGCCGACATAGGGGGAAATAATGCTCTGTATGCGCTCGCTGGAGAGCAGCGTGTTGCCCGACAACTCATAGCGCTTGATTTCGAACGTAGGGCCTTCGACGACCTGCGGCACGGGCTGCTGTGCGTGCGTCAGCGCCGCAGACAGTGCGAGTACGCAGAGGCTGGCTCCGATGCTGGAAAGTTTTTTGTGCTTAGCGTGAATTTTACTGTTCTCGCAGCGCCGATACATCAAGCAGATTGTTATAAATATATCGTACGGTATTGGTTTTTAAAACCTTTTTAAAACTATCTGACGACACTGTAACAATCGGTAAAGAGCAAAAGAGACTCTGCCATCCCTGCAAACGCGTCTGCTATTTGCACAATTGCTCAAAAATATCCTTCCGTTCTTCTTCCGTGAAGGTAGCCCGCTCTTCATAGATGACGATCGGTTGGCTCGCGGCGATCAGGTTGTTGGACTGCGGCGCATTGCTAATCGGCACCGGCACCAACGCTTCGGTAAACTGCGACTGGTAGCTCACCGCCATGCCTGCAAAGGCCGCAGGAATCAAAATACTGGAAAATGTGCCCGAGCTGGAGCCCCCAACGCTCAGGAAGCGGTAGCTGCTGCCGGGCGCCGGCACAAATCCGCTAAGCGGCACTTGCAGGAGACCCAGCGTGCCATTCAAACTCGCGTTGCCGGTAACTACGAGCTGGTCAAAGCCCGTGCCCGGAGTTAAGCCACCCAGTTCTATGTTCAGCAGTCCGGCAGATCCCTGCACGAAGTTTCCGGCAATAGTCAGAATACCCGGAGAATTCCCCGGCGATACGATACCGTCGGTGATGACATTACCGGCAACAGTGCCGACGCCATTGAGCGTACCACCGGCCTGAATATTGGTGGTGCCGATGGTTACCGTGCCACCTCCGGGCGTGAGTACGCCGCCGTTGCTAATGATCACGGTACCCGCGTTGAGCGTACCCGCGCCGCCGCTAAGCGTCGCGCCTGAAGATACGGTCAACACGTTGGTCACGTTCAATGTGCCGCCGGCGAGTGCGAGGCCGCCGCCGCCCAGCGTATAACTGCCGGCAGTTACCGTGCCGCCAGCAAGTGTCTGCGTGCCGCTAGCGCTGGTGCGTAGGTCACCCGTGCCGGAAGCTGTAGTGCCGTTTAGCAGCAGATTGCCCGCAGTGTTGCCCAGCGTCACCGGCCCGTTGTTGGTAGTCGCCCCGGTCACCGTGAACGTAGGTGCGGTGGAGACCGCGGCAATGCCAGACCCGGCACCCGTCGCACTGGCAGTGAGGTTGCTGAAGGTGCCGGATGCAGCGATGACGCCGACCGCAGTCAGGTTATTACTGCCGGTAGTATTCAGAACCACCGTCAGTGCACTCGCATCTTGCACAATCGCGTTCGACCCGATCAACGTCAAAGTCCCCGCAAAATCATTAGCAGGGTTTGCTAGGGTGATCGGACTTGCTCCAGCGTTCAGGGTCAGGTTGTTGCCACTTACCGCGTCATTCAAGTTGATCGCGCCTGTGGTGCCAATGGAACTGTTGATGATGGTTGTGCCCGGTGCGTCGGTGGTCAGCGTCGTTAATGCCGAGGTGCTTCCCACTGGCGCGTCAAAGCGCGTAACCCCACCCGTGTTCACCGTCAGCGCCTGCGCGCCGTCGACCGTGCTCACAAACTGAATCTGACCGTTCGCAGAGCTGGCCATAATGACCGGAGCACTCAAATTGACCGCACCGGTGTAGCTCTGCGCGCCGGTGGTGGTGACGTTGCCCCCGAGTGTGGCCGCACCCGCTACTGCAACACTCGTCGCACCTAGCGCGCCGCTGGTGGTCAGCGTCTGGTTGGCGATCAGTGCACCCAGGTCGCTCACGGTGCTAGCGATGGTGGTAAGGCCAGTGGTGGTTAAGTTAAAGCCTGCGCCGGTGACTGCGCCCAGACTCACGCCGTTGGCGGCACCTGCATTCAGTGTGGTGGCACCGGTGAGCGTCACCGCGTCGGTGTAGGTCTGCGCACCGGCGGTAGTAATGGCGCCGGTGAGGTTGGTGGTGCCACCGTTGTTGCTGGTGAGCGCGTTGATGCCGGTGAACTTCGCCCCATCAATGGTGGTGGTGCCGCTGAACGACAGTGTCAGATCTTTGCCTGCACCCACTGTGCCGCCATTGAAGGTCGGGGTGGTGCCGGTGAGTGTGATGGGGGTGGCGTTCAGGGTTAGCGCGCCGGTGTAGCTCTGCGCGCCGCTGGTGGTGACGTTGCCGCCCAGTGTGGTGGCCCCCGTTACCGCGACACTCGTCGCACCGATTGCACCCGTGGTGCTCAAGGTCTGGTTGGCTTGCAACGCACCCAGGTCGCTCACGGTGCTGGCGATGGTGGTGAGGCCGGTGGTGGTCAAGTTAAAGCCCGCGCCGGTCACTGCGCCCAGACTGATCGCGTTGGCGGCGTCCGCGTTAAGCGTGACGCTTGCGGCCAGAGTTGTACCGCCAATAAAAGTCTGTGCACCTGCCGACGTCACATTGCCGGTCAGCGTAATACCCGGCGCACCGGCCGTAACGTCAAGTATTCTGCCCACCGAGGTGACAGCAAGCGTCAAGCCGTTGATGTCTCTGATCGCGACATCGTTCGTGCCGCTGTTGTTCAGCGATACGGCACCGGTGAAGTCGTTGGTGGTTTGTGTGCTAAGCGTGATCGGGTTCGCACCGGCGTGGATAGTAAGCGGCTTGGGTACCGTGACAGGCGCGGCGTTAACAATCGGGTTGCCGGGCGTGGCCGCATTGCCGATGACCACGCTCGCAGCAGTCAATTTGGAGAACTCCGCGGTATCTATGCCCAGCGCCCCGCCTGCCCCGGCCACATCCACGCCACCTAAGTCGATGCTGCGGTTGGCAGTGGCGGTCTGCAGCGTAACGGTGCCGGCGCCTGCTTTCGTATTGACCACGCCATTCAGACCCATGGTATCGGCAATCAACAGGATATCGCCCGCATTAGCCGCTGTGCCGGCAGTCACGCTACCCGCAGTGGTGCCGGTGCCGAGCGTGATATTTGTTGCCGCACGCAGCGTCATCGCGCCATTGTCATTCTTGAAGACCGTACTGCCCGGCACAGTGATAGATCCCACCTCGGACTTAATATCGATACCGCCGCCGACAAAGTTGTTGGTCAGCGTAAGATTACTCGTAACCAGGTCTCGCGTTGTCTGCGACAGCACGATGTTGCCACTAGCGGTGCCATTGGTTGCCGTGACCGTGGCAGTGCCGGCAGGACCCGCTCCAGCGTAGGTGTAGCGGATGGGGTTTCCTGTAGTGCCAATACCTGACTTTGCACTTAGC
This sequence comes from Bordetella parapertussis, assembly GCA_945906815.1. Lineage (GTDB taxonomy): Bacteria > Pseudomonadota > Gammaproteobacteria > Burkholderiales > SG8-41 > UBA5216. Next base: position 62,021 of record CAMDRT010000001.1, on the reverse strand, counting down.
ACGACCGCACTATTGATATTGCCTTGAACAGTAATAACGCCGCTCGCGCCGCCGCCGCTGTTGGTCATCGCGCCATTGGTTGCGGTGATAGTAACCGCTGTGCCATTGGCGCTACCTGTGGAAGTCACGCTGCCGTTAAGCTGCACGTTATTGCTTGCGGTCAAGTCGACCGTGGGGCGTGCCCCGGTATCGGCAACTATCGATCCCGTGGTGGTCAGCACGATGTCGTTACCGGCGGTCACCGCCATGACACCCTGGCCTACAGTGCCCTTGATCGCACCCCTGATCGTGACATCGCTTAGCGTCGCTTTCAGCGTAACGCTAGGTGTGCCGTTTCCGGCAAGGCTTGTACCACCCGTTGCAGTCACGATGCTCAATGCATCGCTGCTGTAAGTTCCCTGGGTCGCCGTCAGCACAATGGTCGCGGCACCACCGGCACCGCCGCCCAGAGTGTCGTTGTTAGCGCCGCCCGTGGCACTGATAGTGCTGCCCGTAGTGCCGTTATCGACAATACTCAGGCCTGCACCACTGGCGGTTAATGTCGTGGTCGCGGCACCACCAATGGCGCCAGGGCTTTTGGAGCCACCGCCAGTCGCACTAACCGTACTACCGAGGATGGTTATTGCACCGTTTGTAGCTTGCAACAAGGTACTGGCCGCACCGCCTGTACCGGCATCGGTTTTAGCCCCGGTGGTGCTAATCACACTACCTGCCTTGAGGTTGATTGCCCCTCCCGTAGACTGGATATCTACCGTTGCAGACCCGCCTGCACCGCCCGTAACAGCGGCACTCGATGCACTGATACTGCTGGCCGTATTGAGTTCGATGAGACCACCCGCCTTCAGGTTCACCGTAGCGCTGCTGTTTGCAGTACCCGTAGCTTGCAAGGTGCTGTTAACTACAGTAATCCCCCCCGATCCCGCATCCAGGCTTAGGGTCTTGCTAGCGCCGCCCACAGAAATTTTGGCGCTATTTATGCTGATACCATTGCCAGCGGTGAGCGTTACGTTGCCTGCGGTGTTGCTCACATTGGCACTGATGCTGATGTTGCCTGTGCCTGCGGTGACCACAGGCGTGGTAGTGCTGCCACCATCCCAACCTGCAATCATTTGCAGGGCGCCCGCCGACCCCGTGTTGATAACCGCACCGGCATTCACGGCAATGTTGCGGTGTGCGAGGAATTTCAATCCGTTAGTGACGGTAGTCGCACTCAGGTCCCCCGATGCAGAGGTCACCGTGATATCGCCGTTGCCGCCGGTGCCACTCGTGGTCAGTATCACAGTGTTATTGACTAGTTCCGTGGCAATGGTGTCCCATATAATGTTTGCCGTTCCGGTGGCGCCAGTAAATGTGCCTCCAGTGAAACTTCCGCCATTGAATATCTCCGCAGTCCCGTCGTTAATGGTTAGATCGGCAGGATCCAGCAGGAGCGTGCCGGTAGTTCCAAACGGTGCGGATGTATTGCTGTGACCGGCGTAATCAAGGTAGCGCTTGCCGGATACCTCGACCGAGCCGCCATTGCCCGACTGCGCGCCACCGCGCGCGCTGATGTTGCCGTAGTAACGCGTGACATCGTCTCCCCACACCACCACTTTGCCACCGTTACCGGTGGAGACCGCATCAGCGCTGATGCTGGCATCCGCACCCACAAAAGTGCGGAAGGCATTCTGGACATTAGCATTCTTGCCCTGGAAATCGCCACCCACCAGCACGCTGCCGCCGCCGCTGTTGCCGCTGGCGTTTAGAGTGGCGTTACCGGTTAAGCCTACGAGGTTGCCGAGTACCTTGATGTCGCCGCCCGTGCCTGTCACGCCATGCGCTTGCACGTTGCCAGAGACCAGGGTGGTGTCGCCTGACTGGATTTCGATCTTGCCGCCGCTGGGAGCGTTGGCGGTGGTGGTGCTGCCCGCTACCAGCGTGGTGTTCTTGCTGGCCTTGAGCATGATCTGGCCGGTTTCGCCCACCACCACGGAATTGGCGTTGATGGCGCCACCGTGGTTGATGAGTCCGGCGTAGATGCCGATGCGGCCGCTGTCGGCTGCAATCTGTCCAAGATTCAGCGCTTTGTTGTCCGGGGCGACGATTGCGACGCGCAAATCCGGCGTGCCGGGGTTGACCAGCTCAATGCTATTACCTGCGGCAAGGATGACCTCGCCTTTGGGGCTAGTGATGATGCCGTGGTTGGTGACGGCACTACCGATGAGGTAGACGTTGCCACCTCTGCTGGTGGTGATGCTGCCGCTGTTGGTGAGACTATTTCCCGTGTTGGCAACAGTGTTGGCAAGTGAGCCTTCGGTGAAGCGCAGGCGGCCAGCCAGAAAGTCTTCGTTACTCAGGTTCAGCGTGCTGGCGACCAACCCGCCGACATTGATCTGGCTGCCCGCGCCGAATACGATGCCGTTGGCGTTAATCAGGAATACGCGGCCATTCGATTGCAGCGCACCGAGCAGGGATGACGGGGTTTGTCCGACCACGCGATTGAGCACCGCACTCGAGGCGGACTGCTGCACAAAGCGCGTGATTTCGCTGGCACCGATGGAGAAACTGCCCCAGTTGATGATGGCGCTGGGGGTATTGGTGATGCTGAGCAGATTGCCGGTAGTGGTGAACTTCGCCGCGCCGTTGACCACCGTTGGGTTGGTCGGATTGGCTTGCAGCGGATTGACAACCGCGGCACTGAAGCAGGCGGCCACCGCAAGCGCGGCGGCATTGCGCCTAAGCACGCGCACGCTGTGCGCAGGCTGGAGATGAGAATGGCGCTGCTTGCTCGGAATCGCTGGATTGCGACCACTGCGGGAACGTTCTTCTTTACGCATCATTTTCTCCTGACCGGCACGCACCCCGGTTTGAAAAACTGTTACGTTTACGCGACGCTAAAACACACCCTGCATGCAACCGAACTTTACCACGTGGCAGTGCCATAAATTCCGCGAATTAAGTCCCCGATGACGTCCTGCCCCGCTGCCGTCGCGTTTCTGACAACAAAATCCCCGCCGAAACCGACACATTCAAACTTTCTACGCTGCCCAGCATGGGGATACGCACCAGCTCATCGCAATTTTCACGGGTAAGGCGACGCATACCCTCGCCTTCCGCGCCCAGCACCAGCGCGCGCGCGCCGTCGAGTTTGGCGGCGTAAAGATCCTGTGTGGCTAGTTCGTCCGCGCCGGTGATCCAGATGTCGCGCGCTTTGAGCTCGCGCAGGGTGCGCGCAAGATTGGTGACGGGAATATACGGCACGGTTTCCGCTGCGCCGCTCGCCACTTTGGAAACGGTGGCGTTAAGCCCCACGGCTCGGTCTTTGGGCGCTAGCACCGCATGCACGCCCATCGCATCCGCCACCCGCAGGCACGCGCCGAGATTGTGCGGGTCAGTCACGCCATCGAGTATCAGCAACAGCGCTGGCTCGGTGAGTGTTTCCAGAACATCGTCGACATGCGTGGCGAGCTTGATCGGCGCCACGCTGGCAGCAACACCCTGATGGCGCGCATTGCCGGTGATGCCGTCGAGGCGTTTGCCATCAACGGTCATCACCCGCACGTTGCGGGATGCGGCGAGCTTGATGAGATCAGCGCTTCTTCGATCATGACGTGCGGCGTCGACGTAAATTTCGCGCACGTTACCGGCTGCGCTGCGCAGGTGACTGGTTACGGCGTGGAAGCCGTGGATGATGCGGGATTCGGACATGGTTACATTGAGTAATGATCAAGAAGCAACAACCATTTAACAGCGATGGACAGGATTAACGGGAGTCACAGGATAAATCCGGCTGTGGCGTTAATCCTGTCTAATTATATTGTTTTAAAACAGATATTTACGTCAACTTACCCTATCGTCCCGTAGTCACCTCATCCAGCACAAAATCTATCCTTGCCGAATCCAGATTCGCGCGCGCCACTTTCACCCGCACACGATCCCCCAGCCGGAAACGCCGCTTGGTGCGCTCGCCCAGCATCTGATGCTTGGCGGCATCAAAATGAAAATAATCCTTGCCCAAATCGGAGACATGCACCAGACCCTCGGCATAAATATCGTCGAGCGCGACAAAGAGACCAAAGCCAGTGACGCCGCTGACACTGCCGTTGTAACTTTCGCCGACCTTGTCCTGCATGTAATAACACTTCAGCCAATTTGTGACATCGCGCGTTGCTTCGTCAGCGCGGCGCTCACTCATGGAGCATTGTTCGCCGAGGGCAATCCAGTCGCCCGGCTCGTAGCGCGTTTTCTCCAGCACGGCTTTGATTGCACGATGCACCAGCAAATCCGGATAACGCCGGATCGGCGAGGTGAAATGCGTATACGATTCATACGCTAGGCCAAAATGACCGGCGTTTTTTGGGCTGTAAACCGCCTGCTTCAACGAGCGCAGCATCACGGTTTGCAGGAGTTGCGCATCCGGCCTGTCGCGCACTTTGGCGAGCAGCACGGCGTAATCCTTGGCCTGCGGCTTGTCGCCACCGCTGAGATCAAAACCAAAGCCACCGAGAAATTCGCGCAGCGCAGCAAGCTTTTCCTGGGTGGGCCCTTCGTGGACACGGAACAGCATCGCCTGCCCGTTTTCCGCCAGAAAATCCGAAGCGCACACGTTGGCCGCCAGCATGCATTCCTCGATCACACGGTGCGCGTCGTTGCGTTTGACCGGCACGATGCGTTCAATCTTGCGCTGAGCGTTGAAAATGATTTCTGTTTCGGTAGTCTCAAAATCAATGGCGCCGCGCTTGGCGCGCGCCTTCACCAGTTTGCCGAATAAGGTATGGAGGTTTTTGAGTTGCGGCAGCAACTTCTGCTGCTCCCGCGTGCCGGCGCTTTTGTCCGCCAGCATCGCAGCGACCAGAGTGTAGGTCAACCGCGCATGCGAACGCATTACCGCTTGATGAAACGAGTACGCGATGACGTCGCCGTGCGCATTGATGGTCATATCGCAGGCCATGCACAGGCGATCCACGTGGGGGTTTATCGAGCACAAGCCGTTGGACAAATGCTCGGGCAGCATGGGAATGACCTGGCGCGGAAAATACACCGAGTTGCCGCGCTGCCGCGCCTCGATATCCAGCGCATCGTTAGGCTTCACGTAAAAACTGACATCGGCAATCGCCACGATCAGCCGGAAGCCGCCGCGTCCTTTGCCGGCTAGAATACCCAGAGGCGCGCAGTAAACAGCGTCATCAAAATCACGCGCGGTCTCGCCATCGATCGTCACCAGCGGCAAGCTGCGCAGATCGAGCCGCCCTTTGCAATCGCGCGCGCTGACTTCCGGCGCATACTTGGCCGCGAGTTTTTCCACCTCCGGCGGAAACTCATGCGGTAGCGAATGCTTGCGCAGTGCGATGGCGATTTCCATGCCGGGATCGCCGTACGCACCCAGCACTTCCACCACGCGCGCCACCGGCTGGCTGTGCCGCGCCGGCTGCTCAATCAACTCCACAGTGACCACCTGCCCTGCTTTGGCGTTGCCGGTTTGATCCGGCGGCACCATGAATTCCTGACTGATACGCTTGTCTTCGGCCACCACGAAAAACACGCCGTGACGATTTTGCAGCCGGCCGACATGACGCGTTTTCGCGCGCTCCAGAATTTCCGCAATTTTGCCTTCGGGCCGCCCGCGTCGATCCATGCCCGAAATGCGCGCCATCACGCGGTCGCCATGTAGCACTTTGCGCATTTCATCGGGGCCAAGGAACAGATCCGGCCCCTGGTCGTCGCGCGCGAGAAAACCGAAACCGTCGGGATGCCCCTGCACGCGGCCCGCCACTAGGTCGAGTTTTTCCACAATGCAAATCGCGTCGCGCCGATTGCGCATGATCTGGCCTTCGCGCTGCATGGCGTCCAGCCGCCGCGTGAATGGCTGCGCTTCCTCATCGCGTATGCCGAGCAGCCCGTGCAACTCCTGCTCCGCCACCGGCACGCCTTGCTCCTTGAGGATGGCGAGTATGAATTCGCGGCTGGGCAGCGGGTTTTCGTAGCGCAATACTTCACGCGCGTAAAACGGATCGCGCTGGTTGCGGCCGTTGAGGGCCGGCGCTTCAAGCGACTGTGCTACGGCGTCGATCCGAGTGCGCGGCGCGCGAGGTGGGCGCGGTTCGCGCGGAATGCGGCCGACAGGCAATTTCTTGCCCGTTTTAGCAGCCGCTTTAGCTTTGCCCGTAGTCTCACCGCGTGCGGGATTCGTGCTAGATGGTATTTTTGTTTTGCGTGTTTTCATTTGATCAATTCAGAGCATTCGGATACACTCGCCGCCTGCATGTAACAGGCCCAGGTGGCGGAATTGGTAGACGCACCAGCTTCAGGTGCTGGCGGGTAATACCGTGGGGGTTCGAGTCCCTTCCTGGGCACCAGTAGCGTTAAAGGTTTGTACAGCGGTATAGCGTAGTAATGATGAATGCGAATCGATGTGTATCGGTTCGCATTTTTCATTTGCAGCGCGCGGTGTCTGTATACGACTGACGGCCACGTCAGGAATTTCCCGCAACCCCACAACTCTCCTACCCCACAAACGGATGCCGCCGCACTATAGTGTGTTCGCGATCCGGGCCTGTCGAAATAATATCAATCGGCACGCCGCAAACTTCCTGCATACGGTTCAGATAGTCTTGCGCGGCGCGCGGCAACTGGTCAAACTGAGTAATACCGACAGTGCTCTGCGACCAGCCGGGCATGTCTTCGTACACCGGCTCGCACTGCGCCATCAATTCCGCGCCGAACGGCAGCAGGTCGCACGCAACGCCATTCAGTTTATAGCCCACACCGAGTAGCACCCGCTGCATACCGTCCATCACGTCGAGCTTCATCATGCACAGGCCCGATACGCCATTGATTTGAATGGCCCGTCTTAACGCCGCGCCGTCAAACCAGCCGCAGCGGCGACGGCGGCCGGTGGTGGCACCCACTTCGTTGCCGCGCGTGGCCAGGTACTCGCCGCGCTCGTCGTGCAGTTCCGTGGGAAACGGTCCGGAACCGACACGCGTGGTGTAGGCCTTGGTGATGCCCAGCACATAGTGCAAATTCTGCGGCCCGATGCCGGCGCCCGCTGCCGCCGCGCCCGCGACACAGTTGCTCGATGTCACAAACGGGTAGGTGCCGTGATCGATGTCCAACAGCGTGCCCTGCGCACCTTCAAACAACAGGTTTTTGCCGGCTTGCGTAGCCTCAAACAGCAAGCGCGGAACGTCGGCCACCAAGGGTCTGATACGTTCAGCGTAGGCCAACGTTTGATCGAGTGATTGTTGAAAATCGACAGGTTCGGCTTTGAGGTAGTTTTTCAGCACAAAGTTGTGAAAATCGAGCACTTCGCGCAGCTTCGCGGTGAAGCGTTCGGGATGCAGCAGGTCTTGCACGCGAATGCCGCGGCGTGCCACCTTGTCCTCGTACGCCGGACCGATGCCGCGACCGGTGGTGCCAATTTTGTCCGCACCTTTGGCCGCTTCGCGCGCGCGATCTAGCGCGACATGATGCGGCATGATCACCGGGCAGGCTTCGCTGATCGCAAGCCGTGTCGCGACATTCACACCCATTTTTTCCAGCGTGTCTATTTCTTCAAACAGCGCCTGCGGCGATAGCACCACGCCGTTGCCGATATAGCAGGCAACTTGTCCGCGCAATATGCCCGACGGGATCAAATGCAGCACCGTTTTTCTGCCACCGATCACCAGCGTGTGGCCGGCGTTGTGCCCGCCCTGGAAGCGCACCACGCCTTGCGCGTGATCGGTCAACCAGTCAACGATCTTGCCTTTGCCTTCGTCGCCCCATTGGGCACCTACCACCACTACATTCTTTGACATACTTCCAGCCTTATGACTTTATTAAAATATCATTTTAAAACAATTGCTTATGATATTTTTTGGATTACAGCCCACGATCCCGCATTAGGCACTAACTTGCGGTCACATCCCAGTTCACCCCGCGTTGCCGCGTGTCCAGGCAAATCGACAATGACAATTTCCCCGCCTGCGCGCAGCGCCGCGATGCGCTTTTGCAGCACTACGTCATTCGGTTTGTACGGCGCCAGCACGCCGGGCTTCGCACCGCCATTGGGACGCACCGACGCCAGTTCGCGCAAATCCATGCTAAAGCCGGTGGCCGCGCGCGCGCGTCCAAAAGCCTTGCCCACTTCGTCGTAGCGACCACCGCGTGCAAGCGCATTGCTCCAGCCTTGCGCATACGCCGCGAACACCACGCCGCTGTGATAATGATAGCCGCGCAATTCCGCCAGATCGAAACGTATGTCCGCCGCATCACTCAGCGCATCCGACAAACGCCGCAAATCACGCAGCGCACCACGAATTTCAGGATAATCCGGCAAGCGCTTGTTCGCGGCGGCGAGCACTTCGCGCCCGCCATACAAATCCGCCAGCGCCACCAGCGCCTCACCTGTGATGCGAGGGAGCTTGCGGGTCAACGTGCGCAACGCCGGCACGTCCTTTAACTGCATGGCACGAAACAACTCCGATTCCTGTGCGGCAGCGATCTTCGCGCGCCGCACCAGTGCGCGGAATATCGCCACGTGGCCCAAATCGAGATGCGCTTGCACTATGCCCGACGCCGCCAGCGCCTGCAACAGTAGACGCTCGACTTCAATGTCGCTTTCGACGCCGCGATGGCCGTAAATCTCGGCACCGATTTGCAGCGGCTCGCGCGTACGATTCAGGTCCGATGGCAAGGTATGCAACACACTGCCCGCGTAACACAGGCGCGTGACGCCCTTGCGATTCAACAGATGCGCATCGATGCGAGCGACTTGCGGTGTGATGTCGGCGCGCACGCCGAGCATGCGCCCGGATAATTGGTCGACCAGCTTGAAGGTGCACAAATCTAGATCGTGCCCGGTGCCGGTGAGCAAAGAGTCTACGTATTCGAGCAGCGGCGGCATCACCAGTTGATAGCCATGCACCGCGAACAAATCCAGAATCGTCCGGCGCAGGCGCTCAATGCGCGCGGCCTCGGCGGGCAGTATATCTTCGACGTATTCGGGCAACAGCCAGGTGCGCATTACAACGGCCACTTTTTGGCAACCAATAGTAGGATTAATCCGATCAGCATCGATGTCAGACCGATGAAGCGGATTTGTCCATCACTCAACTCGGTGAGACGGCGAAACGTTTCTCGCCACATTCCCGGAGCCAGAAACGGCAGGATGCCCTCGAATACCAGCATCAGGGCAACCGCGGTTAGCAGCAGTTGTTGGCTCATGTCGGCAGCGAAGGGCGATGGGACCGCGTCACACCACGAACCGCGGTGGCGCTACTTGCCGGCCTGTCCGCCGGATTTGAAATACTTGAAAAAGTCGGAATTGGGGTCCAACACCAGCACGTCACCCTTGCCCTTGAAGCTGGCTTTGTAGGCATCCAGACTACGATAGAACGTATAAAATTCGGGGCTTTGCTGGTAGGCCTTGGCATAAATTGCCGCCGCTTTGGCGTCGCCCTCACCCTTCACTTTTTGCGCCTCGCGATAGGCATCGGCAATCATGAAAGCGCGCGTTTTGTCGGCTTCGGCACGTATTCTCTCGGACTCAGCTGCACCGGTGGAACGCAGTTCGTTGGCCACGCGGGTGCGTTCGGCCACCATGCGCTGATACACCGAATCGGTCACACCCTCGGGCAAGTCAACGCGCTTCAGGCGCACGTCGAGCACTTCGGCGCCGATGTTGCCGGCGTCTTCGCTGGCCTTTTTGCGCATCAAATCCATGATCTTGTCGCGCTCGCCCGACACCACATCATGTACTGTGCGGCGACCGAACTCATCGCGCAGCCCCTGATTGATGGTTTGCAGCAAGCGCGTCTGCGCCTGCGCCTCGCCACCACCACTTTGCACGATACTGCCGTAATACTGGCGCACGTCGGAAATGCGCCACTTGATAAACAGATCCACCTGCACGTTTTTCTTTTCAGAGGTCAGAAACAGCGCCGGCTCCGGCGTGTCGATGGTCAGAATGCGCACATCGAAAAAACGCACATTGTCGAGCAACGGAATCTTGAAAAACAAGCCCGGTTTGGTCTTGACGCTGACCACTTCACCCAGCCGGAACACAATCGCATTCTGGCGCTGATCCACAATAAACATCGACGTGAAAACGATGATCACTACGCCCAGCAGAGCGTAGAGCAGCGCGGATATTCCCTTTTTCATTGGCGTTGCTCCCGTTCCCGCGAGCGAAAGGCTTCGCGGCTGCGCGCGGTGGAGGCGTCTGGTGCCGGCGCCGCGGCCGGGGCCGCCGGCGCCGCGCCAGCAGCCGACGGCTCTGCGGCAGCACCCATTTGCATGATTTTATCGAGCGGCAGATACAGCAGATTATTGCCGCCTTTTTCGATCACGATCTTGGTGGTACTCGTCATGATCTGCTGCATCGCGTCGAGATACAGCCGGTCGCGCGTGACTTGCGGCGCTTTTTTGTATTCGGCAACCACCTGATTAAACCGTTCAGCATCACCCACGGCTTCCTGTTCGACGCGCTGGCGATGACCCTCGGCCTCCTGCTGCAAACGCGCCGCCATACCTTTGGCTTTAGGCAGTATGTCGTTGGCGTAGGCCTGGCCTTCGTTTTTCTGGCGCTCGCGATCCTGTCCGGCCTTCACCGCATCATCGAACGCGGCCTGCACTTTTTCGGGCGGCTGCGCATTTTGCATGTTGACCTTCTGGATGTTGATCCCCGTCTTGTAGCGATCCAGTATCGTCTGCATCAGTTTGTGCACCTTGTCCTGCACATCGGCGCGGCCCTGCTGCACTACGTAATCCATGCTGCTCTTGCCCACCACTTCGCGAATGGCAGTTTCTGCAGCCTGCAGCACGGAATCGTCCGGCGAACGATTCTCAAACAGGTAGTCCTTTGCGCTCTTCAAATCGTATTGCACCGCGAACTGCACATCGATGATGTTTTCGTCGTCGGTCAACATCAACGATTCCTTAAGCACCTTGCTCTTGACGTTGTTGCGGTAGCCCACTTCGACGCTGCGCACCTGCGACACGTTGACCACTTGCCGCGATTCCACCGGATACGGCATGTGCCAGCGCAATCCCGGCCCGGTAATTTCGGCATACTTACCCAGGCGCAACACCACGCCATTCTGGCCTTCATTGACGATGTAAAAACCACTCGCCAGCCAGATGCCGACGATCAGCGCTGCCAGCACAATCGCACCGCCGCCCAGTTGTTTCGGCCCGATGGGCGCACCGGAGTCGTTGCCCCGCCGTCCGCCCCCGCCACCGCGTTTACCAAACAGTCCGTCGAATTTTTTCTGAAAATTACGCCACACTTCATCCAGGTCTGGCGGACCCTGATTACCGCCGCCGGGTTTTTTACCCCATTGCGGATCGTTAAGCGACATCAGCGCATTGAGCATGCGCGCCGCACCTTGACGCAGGGAAAAACGCAGCGAATCATTTAGAGATTGCACAAGACCTGCCATAAGATGAAGGGGTTACAGTAGCGTTGGGATGCGTTGCGTGATGCGTTACTTTGATGCGGAGCTTGCGGTTATCAAGTCAAGATCAGGCCGCGGCGACGCGGTTACCATCCGCACTTGTCACCGCGACGCTCACTTCACTTGCCTCAAATGCGTCTGTGGCGATCTGCCCCAGCACCTGCCGTAATGCATCAAGACCTTGCCCAGTTTCAGCGCTGATCCAGACCCGCGCAATCTTACCATATTCGTTCACTTCAACCTGAGGTGGGAAAGCAGTGAGATCAATCTTGTTGTAGACCAGCACCTGGGGAATAGCCTCAGCACCAATTTCCTTCAAAACCAGGTTGACAGCCTCAATTTGCGCATCGCGATCGGCGCTGCTGGCATCGACCACATGCAGCAGCATGTCGGCATGCACGGTTTCCTCCAAGGTAGCGCGAAACGCCGCCACCAGCATGTGCGGCAGGCGGCGGATGAACCCCACCGTATCGGACAGCACCACGCCAGCCACGGTAGCGCCGGCGTGCGCCGATCCGGTGTGAACCTTGCGCGTGGTGGTATCGAGTGTCGCGAACAACTGGTCAGCGGCGTAAACGTCCGCGCGGGTCAAGCGGTTGAACAAAGTGGATTTGCCCGCGTTGGTGTAGCCCACCAGCGACACCGACAACACATGCGCCCGATTGCGCGAGCGGCGCTGCACTGCGCGCTGCGCCTGCACTTTCACGAGTTTTTCTTTCAGCACTTTCACGCGTTTGCCGAGCAAGCGGCGGTCGGTTTCCAACTGTGTTTCACCGGGACCACGCATGCCGATGCCGCCTTTTTGCCGCTCTAGGTGCGTCCAGCCACGCACCAGGCGCGTCGCCAGATGATCCAGTTGCGCCAGCTCTACCTGTAACTTGCCCTCGAAGCTACGCGCGCGCTGCGCGAAAATATCGAGAATCAGACTGGTGCGGTCCAGCACCCGGCACTGCAACCGCAGGCTCAGATTACGCTCCTGAACAGGCGATAATTCGTGATTGAATACCACCAGTTGCGCCTGGGTCTCGGCAACGGCGTCAGCAATCTGATCAACCTTGCCCTTGCCTGCATAGAAGGCCGAATCAGGCCGTTCACGCTTGCCGCGTATAATTTCTTTGGTGGTTACACCTGCACTGGAAACCAGCAACTGGCATTCGGCGAGACTCTCCGCATAATCGTCGTCGCCAAAATCGAGAGCGACCAACACCGCATCTATGCTACGGCTGGCGCCGCCTGCGCGTTCAAACATCCGCGGGTGCAAATAACGGCAGTGGGAACCACTTCAAATGCTTAGTCGCCGGCGTCATCAATAGGAATCGTCACTGCGCGTGCGGGAACGACAGTGGAAATGGCATGCTTGTAAACCATTTGCGTAACGGTATTCTTGAGCAGCACCACATACTGATCGAACGACTCCACTTGGCCCTGCAGCTTGATGCCATTGACCAAATAAACTGACACCGGGATATGTTCCTTGCGCAGCTGATTCAGGAACGGGTCTTGTAAAAACTGGCCCTTATTGCTCATGATGCCCCCCGCATTTTGTAGTTATTCGGCCCTACTCTACTGCAAAAAACCATTTTGCGCCAGTGAGTTACGACCTGTCATTGGCCCCGCCACCGGCCCAGTTCGCGTTGGGCCGCCGCTTGCGTTCAAAGGGATTGCGCGCGGATTTGAACTCAACCTTGAGCGGCGTACCCTGTAGTTTGAACATATCGCGAAAATAGTGTTCCAGATAGCGCTGGTAGCTGTCGGGGATATGATCGAGGGCGTTGCCATGAATGATAATACGCGGCGGGTTGGATCCACCCTGGTGGGCGTAGCGCAATTTGGGGCGGTTCATGCCCTTGCGCGGTGGTTCCTGTTTCGCCACAGCAGCGATCAGGGCTCGCGTCAATCGCGGCGTGGACAGCTTGGCCATCGCGGCCTCAAATGCCCCATCCACCGATTTCAGCACGCTGCCCACCCCTTCCCCCTTGAGCGCGGAAATGAAATGCAGTTTGGCGAAGCTCAAGAAATCCAGCTTGCGCAGCAAGTGCAGTTTAATCTGCTCGCGCTCATATTCAGGAAGACCGTCCCACTTGTTGACCGCCACCACCAAGGCGCGTCCAGCTTCCAGTATAAAACCGGCAATGTGTGCGTCCTGATCCGCTATTTCCTGTTGCGCATCAAGCACCAGCACTGCCACGTTAGCATCCGATATGGATTGTAACGTTTTGATTACACTAAATTTTTCTATCGCCTCTGTGACTCGCCCCTTGCGCCGAACACCGGCGGTGTCGATTAGCGTATAGCGTTTCCCATCGCGCTCAAAATCGACGTAGACCGAATCGCGAGTAGTACCCGGCTCATCGAAAACCACTACCCGCTGCTCACCCAGCAGCGCATTCACCAGCGTGGATTTACCGACGTTGGGACGGCCAACAATGGCGATACGCGGGCGTTTTTCGTTGTCATCGGCATCTTTCGCGGCATGCGGATAATCCGCCAGCACGATGTCCATCAGATCGGAGACATTTTCGCCGTGTGCCGCTGAAATCGGCAGCGGATCGCCGAGGCCGAGTTCGTGAAATTCCGCGGTTGCCGCGCCATGCGCGCGGCCTTCGGATTTGTTGACCACCAGCCACACCCGCCGACCGGTTTTGCGCAGTTCCGTGGCGATGGAAATATCCTGCGGCGCCACCCCGTTGCGGCCATCCACCACAAATAACACGCTGTCGGCTTCGTCCACCGCCTGCCGTGTTTGGCGCGCCATTTCGCGGTAAACGCCCATCGCGTCCGTCGGCTCCAGACCGCCGGTATCCACCACCAAATAGGGTTTTTGCCCGACGCGGCCTTCACCGTAATGGCGGTCTCGCGTGAGGCCGGGCACATCCGCGACGATGGCGTCACGGGTGCGCGTCAGGCGGTTAAATAACGTTGATTTTCCGACATTGGGGCGACCAACAATAACGACGGTGGGTTTCACGCGAGGCGTCGATCTGGCTAGTCAGCCGTGATGGCGTAGACACCGCCGTTGCGGGTTTGCACCATAAAGGACGTCAGGTCTAGCGCTACCGGCGCAGCCGCGATGGCGCTGCCATCGGTCGCGATACGCCCCACAAACGCGCCATTGTCGCGCGACAGCAAATGCACGAAACCCTGATAGTCGCCGACGATGACATAACGCCCAAAAGCCAGTGGCCGCGTCAAGCCACGGCCAAAAAGCTTGTCTTGTTTCCACAAGCCGCCGCCGCTGCTTTTGTCGAGTGCGCTGACTGCATTTTTGTCGTCGGTGACGTAAACGTTGCGAAAGTCCGCACCCAACCCGCTAAAGCTCGAGATGTCACGCGCCCAAATACCGGTGCCACGGGAAGCGTCAAAACACGCGGTGCGGCCCTGATATGCCGCAGCACAAGCACGGCTGTCATCCACCACCGGCGGGCTGGTTATATCCGCCACCCGCTCCAGTTCGGTAGTGCCTTTGGGCAGCGCTACCACGCTGTCCCAGCTAACGGCGCCATTCGCTATCGATAGCGCGATTAATCTTCCGCCCGGAAATCCGGCATAGAGTGAACCGCGGCTTGCCACTACGCCCGCATGACTACGCACCGACAGCGTCGGCGCGGATCGTTGATAGGCCCAGCGGCGTTTGCCGCTGACCGCCTCGTAGGCGTGGATCGCGCCATCACCCACCCGCACCATCACCAGCCCGCCATCAATCAGCGGCGGCGCCAGCATCTCACCTGGCACCTGCACCTTCCACAACAGTTTGCCAGACCACTCAAACGCCATCAACTCGCCGCGCGCTGTACCCACTGCAAGCAGTGTGGCATTGGCCGCGACACCGCTAGCTATAGCCTGCTTGATGTCAAAGCGTCCCACACTGGAACCGTTGGCAGCATTAAAGCCTGATAGGTGGCCATTGGCGGACGCCACCCACACGGTGTTGCCAGTCACCATCGGGAACAACACCGTCTTGCCCGCCGGGCCGGCCGCACCCTGCCACACGATACGCACGTTGGCTTGCGCGCTGATTGGCGTCAGTGCAGCGGGCTTAGCCGAAGGCGCGGGCGCGCCAAACCAACTGTCGTAGGTGCTTTTAAGGGTGTCGCAACCGCTCACAGCGCTAAACAACACAGCGGCCGCAACCATCTTAGTCGCCCACGCGGCCTGCATCACTTTTGCGCCTCGCCTAACGCATCCAACTTGATTTGCACCAATTGCCGGTACGAGCCGCGCGGCTCGCTTTTTTCCAACGCAATCTGATACGCCGCGCGCGCTTCGGCGCGTTTATCTTGCTCGGCGAGTATGTCGCCCCGCAGATCGGCATACAAACCGTCAATCGCTGCGGAATGTTTGGCGTCGAGCAGTTTCAACGCCTCATCGTGCTTTTTTTCATCCAGCAACACCCCAGCCAGACGCAGCCGCGCGATATCGCGCATTTCATCGTCTTTGGCATTGTCGAGCGCCCATTGCAAGCGTTGCCTGGCGTTCGCCAGATCGTTGGCACTGGCCAGAGACTTCGCGGCGCGCAGTGCGGCCATGACGGCATAGGGCGTGCCTGCATGCGTGGTGGCAAGCGTGGCAGCGATGTCTTGAACTTTTTTCGCCTCGCTACCTTTTTCAGCGGTGTCTAGTTGGCTGTAGAGTATGGCTGCCGACGACGACGACTGCGCACGGTAATAACGCCACCCCTGTATCCCTGCGATCCCCACCACCAACGCGAGTACAGCAGTCGTCACCAGGTTGCCGTACTTGCGCCACCAATCCTTGATGACCGCTATCTGCTCTTGTTCTTCTAAATCATAAGCCATTGATTATGTTCCATTTTTTATCATAACGATGGCTTCTTCCAATGCCACCGTGCGTTGCTCCGCAGTGTGCCGCAGCGCTTTCACGGTCAGTGTGTCCGCCGCAGCTTCGCTGTCGCCGATGATAACCGCGAATCGCGCACCACCAGCATCAGCTCTTTTCATCTGCGCCTTAAAACTGCTGGAACCGCCGCCCCCGCAATGCAGCACCACACTCAAGCCGGCGTCGCGTAATCGTTCAGCCACCAGCGGCGCGAACGCGCCGGCGGCCGCGCCCTGATGCACCAGCCACACGTCCGGCGCCCCTTTCGGTAGTGTAGCGGCCCGCGCTTCCAGTAACAGCAGCAGGCGCTCGATACCGATGCCAAAACCGCAACCCGCTGTGGCTTTGCCGCCGAGTTGTTCAAACAAACCATCGTAGCGTCCGCCGGAACACACCGCGCTTTGCGCGCCGAGAGCACTGCTCACCCATTCAAACACCGTGAGATTGTAATAATCCAGGCCACGTACCAGCCGCGGATTGATCACATACGGAATACCTGCCGCCTCCAGTCCTGCGAGTACCGCATCGAAATTTGCACGCGATGCCTCGCCCAAATGCGCCATCAACTGCGGAGCGGCGTCGATCACACTTTGCAGCGCCGGATTTTTTGAATCGAGAATGCGCAAGGGATTGGTCAACAGCCGACGTTGCGAATCCTCGTCGAGCACTGCGCGATGCTGCTCGAAATAGTCAACCAGCTTGCCGCGAAACATGCGGCGCTCGTCGTTGCTGCCTATGCTATTAATTTGCAGTTCGACGTGCTCAAGGCCGAGGCGTTGCCACAAGCGGCGCGCCAGCACCAGCATTTCGATGTCGATGTCTGGTCCGGGAAAGCCCAACGCTTCCACGCCGAAGGTATGGTACTGACGGTGGCGGCCTTTCTGCGGACGCTCGTGGCGAAACAACGGCCCGCTGTACCACAGCCGCTGCGGGCCCTGGTAGAGCAGGTTGTGTTGCAAAGCCGCGCGCACCGTGGGCGCAGTGCCTTCGGGGCGCAGCGACAATTTATCGCCGTTCATGGCATCCTCGAACGAATACATTTCCTTTTCGACGATATCGGTGACTGCGCCTACGCCGCGCACAAACAGACTGGTGGATTCGACGATCGGCGTGCGGATGTTGCGATAGCCGTACTGGCGGAATACGTCGCGTACCGTGTCCTCCACGTATTGCCACAGCCAGGCGTCATCCGGCAGCACATCGTTCATGCCGCGCACCGCGCGAATCTGCTCGCCCGCGCTACTCATGGTGCGACAGCAGGATATTTATCCTGCACGTATTTTTCAACGATGCCTTGAAATTCTTCGGCGATATGCTCGCCTTTCAAGGTCACCGTTTTCACGCCGTCCACAAACACGGGCGCCACCGGGTTCTCACCCGAGCCCGGCAGGCTGATGCCGACATTGGCGTGTTTGCTTTCGCCCGGACCATTCACCACGCAACCCATCACCGCTACATTCATGCTTTCCACGCCCGGATGCTTGCCACGCCACTGCGGCATTTGCTCGCGCAAATAGCGTTGAATGCGATCCGCGAGGTGCTGGAAAAACGTGCTGGTGGTGCGTCCACAGCCGGGGCAGGCGATCACCATCGGCGTAAACGAGCGCAGCCCCATGGTCTGTAGAATCTCTTGAGAAACAATGACTTCTTTCGTGCGATCACCACCGGGTTCGGGTGTCAGCGACACCCGTATGGTGTCGCCGATGCCTTCCTGCAACAGCACCCCCATCGCCGCGGTGGACGCCACTATGCCCTTGGATCCCATGCCGGCTTCGGTCAAACCCAGATGCAGCGCATAGTCACAACGTGCCGCCAGGTCGCGATACACCGCGATCAAATCCTGCACCCCGCTGACCTTGCACGACAACACAATTTTGTCGTGTGCCAGACCCAGTTTTTCAGCCAGCGCCGCGCTGTCGATGGCCGACGCCACCAGCGCGCGCCGCGTGACCACGGCGGCCTCATCGGGCGCCGCCTGCCTAGCGTTGTCATCCATCATGCGCGCGATGAGTTCCGGATCGAGGCTGCCCCAGTTGACACCGATGCGTACCGGTTTATGGTAACGGCAGGCGAATTCAATCATGGTCGCGAATTGTTCATCACGCTTGGAGCCGCGTCCGACATTGCCCGGATTAATGCGCAGTTTGGCCAGCGCTTCGGCACACGCCGGATGCTGCGTCAGCAAACGATGTCCGTTGTAATGAAAATCGCCCACCAGCGGCGCAAAGACACCCATCGCATCCAGCTTGTCGCGTATATGCGGCACGGCGGCAGCCGCCTCACTGGTGTTGACGGTAACGCGCACGATTTCCGAGCCAGCGCGCGCCAGCGCCGCTACCTGGGTAACGGTGCCCGCGATGTCGGCGGTATCCGTATTGGTCATCGACTGCACCACGATGGGCGCGTTGCCGCCTAGCGTCACGTAAGCGCTATCGCCAACGCGCACCGCGCTGCTGGTGCGGCGCGGGATGGGACCGTAAAGGGGAAGACAATTCATCTGAAGTGCATTTTTTTAACCGGCATGAACAGGATATACAGGATATACAGGATATACAGGATGAAAACTCATGGCGCTTGTCCGGTATATCCTGTGGCTACCGGTAAGCGTTGACGTATTTTTCACCGCAACTGCAAGCGCGCCACATCATTGTCCGCGTAATCCGCCAATTGAATTGCCCTGTCATTGTAGGTCAGCTTGACTTTACCCGCGCCACCCACCACCACACTGAACGGCGGCTCGCCGCGCACCACGCGTTCCGTGCCCGCAGCATGGGTTCTGGAAAGCAGGATTTTGCCATCGCCGTCACGAACTTCGACCCAGGACTCGCCGCCGAACACGAAGTGCAGTGCGCGTTGGGCATCCGCTGTCGGCGTTTCCCTGCCCTTAGTCGCGGCGCTAGGCTCAAGCGCAGGTTGGGGCGTTGCCGCGGCCGCCACAACCACGTTGGCGGGCACGGCTGGCGTCACCGTCTGTACAGCGTCGGGCACTGCAGCTGCCGCAGACGCAACTGCAGGCGTAGCACTTACCGGCGCGGCTACCGGCGGCGCATTCAGCACGAACTCGTAGAACGCCAGCGCCAGCAGCACACAGGCGACGCCGGCGACGATCTGGGGCACACGCCGGTACGCGCTGGGCTCGATCGAGGGGCGCGGCGCATCTTGCATCATCCGCGCATCGCTTGCTTCAGCGGCGACTATCCTGGGCAGCAACAATTGCGCGGCATCCAGTTTCAGCGTGCGCGCATAGGTACGAATGAAGCCGCGCACAAACACCGCAGATGGCAATTTGGCGTAATCGTCCGCCTCGATCGCGCGGATTTGCACCACCGACAACTTGAGCTGGCGCGCGATCTCTTCCAGCGACACGCCCTGCGCCACGCGTGCGGCGGCCAACACGGCGCCAGGCAACGACGCCTCGGCGGCGGGTATGGCAGCGGTAGGGGTAGCCTCCATCGGCTCGCTGGCATTTTCCATGCACTTCAATCAAAACGCCCGGCCGTCAGCAACTCGGTTTGCTTCGACTCGGGGAAATTCGAGCGCAACTGGTGCGCCAGACTGGCCACCGAATGGTTGTCTCCCAAGCGCCGTTCGGTGCGCAGCATAAGCCACAGAATTTCCGGGCTGCCCGACGACACCGGGTTCAGGCGCGTCAGAAACGAGCGTGCTTCGGCGAATTTCGCGCTCGCGTATGACATGTCGGCTATTTGATACAGCGCCTGCACTTGATGCGGGCGCAGTTTGAGCGCGCTGCGGAAATAATTTTCCGCGTTGACCAGATCGCCGCGCAGACGCGCGCAGACGCCGGCATTCACATAAGAACGATCGGGGTTCTGGTAGAGCGGATCGCTGATCGCGAGCAGAAAATGCTTGATGCCCTCGGCTTCGCGTTTGCGTTGACACAAAAATGTACCGTAGTTGTTATTGGCATCGGCATCGCGTGCATTGACGCGCAGCGCCTGCCGAAAACTGTCTTCGGCCATGCGATCGTCCTGCAATTCGATGTAAATCAGCCCGGCTGCATTGAACGCCGGCCCATAGCTGGGATCAGCACGCTGCGCGATACCCGCTTCTTCAAGCGCCACAGCGAGATTGCGTATTTCCAGATAATTCACCGCGAGATCGGTATGGATGCGCGCGCGCCCGCGCGCATCGCGGTCCGTGTCGGAGGTGGTGGACTGGGTAAGTTGACTGTTTTGCACCGTCGGTTGCACGCCGCATGCTGCGCTCAAAAGAACACCCAGGCACACCACCAGCCGCTTCATGGGGTGGCTCCGGCATCCCTATTCTGCACATTTTCAGCAAGCGCTGCGCGCGCATTGAAACGCTCATTGAATCGTTCTACGCGGCGCGTTTTATCCGCCACCTGCCCGGCGAGTTGTCCGCACGCCGCCGCGATGTCGTCGCCGCGCGTCTTGCGCGTCGTCGCCACCAGCCCGGCGCGCAGCAATACGTCCCGAAACCGCGCCACCGCATCGGGCCGGGAGCGTTGGTAACCCGCCGCGGGAAACGGATTAAATGGAATCAAATTGATTTTGCAGGGCACGGATTTCACCGTTTCCACAAGCTCACGCGCCTGCGTCACAGCATCGTTCACGCCGTCGAGCAGCACATACTCGAAGGTGACAAAATCACGCGGCGCTTTTTCGATGTAACGCACGCACGCCGCAAGCAGCTCGTGGATCGGATATTTTTTGTTGATCGGCACCAGTTGATTACGCAAGGCATCATTGGGCGCGTGCAGCGACACCGCCAGCGCCACCGGGCACGCATCCCGCAGCCGATCCATTGCGGGTACCAGCCCCGAGGTGGACAAGGTCACTCGCCGACGCGAAAGGCCATAGGCATCATCGTCCAGCATCAAGTGCATGGCGGCAACCACATTGTCGAAGTTCGCCAATGGCTCGCCCATGCCCATCATCACCACATTACTGATGGCACGCGCATCGCCGTGGTTGCGGCTGTCGTAGGCCCCCAGACACTGGTTGGCCCACCACAACTGGCCAATGATTTCAGCGACACTCAGGTTGCGATTAAAACCCTGGCGCCCGGTGGCGCAGAAAGAACATTCCAGCGCGCATCCGGCTTGCGAAGAAATGCACAAGGTGCCGCGCGTGGCTTCGGGAATGAACACCGTTTCAATGGCATTGCTGGCGCCTACGTCCATCAACCATTTTCGGGTGCCGTCGCCAGCGACCGTGTCGCGCACCACCGTCGGGCCGCTGATGACCGCCTGCAGCGCCAGTTGTTCGCGCAAGCGCTTGGAGATGTCGCTCATGACGCCGAAATCGCTCGCGCCCGCCTGATGCATCCAATGCAGTAATTGTTTGGCGCGAAAGGGCTTTTCACCCAAATCCGCGCAGTACGAGGTGAGTTCTGGCCTTCCTAGTCCGAGCAAATTGACCGGCATATCACCTGTCTATACCTGTTAGCGGGGGCTAATATCCAGCGTGGCGAAAAAATAGGCAATTTCGACCGCGGCATTTTCCGCTGAATCCGAACCGTGCGCGGCATTTGCGTCGATGCTGGCGGCGAAGTCAGCACGAATGGTGCCCTTGGCAGCTTTCTTAGGGTCCGTCGCGCCCATCAAATCACGATTTTTCTGCACCGCGTTTTCACCTTCGAGCACCTGAATGACCACCGGTCCGGAGGTCATAAAATCCACCAGGTCCTTGAAAAAAGGACGCTCTTTATGTACGGCGTAAAACCCTTCGGCATCCGCGCGCGATAATTGTGCCATGCGTGCCGCAATAATGTTCAGCCCCGCATTTTCAAACCGCGTGTAAATCTGCCCGATGACGTTTTTTGCAACGGCATCCGGCTTGATAATTGACAACGTACGTTCTACAGCCATGATTTCCTACCCTTCGCCACGAATTTAAAATGGCCGCGCAGGATATCACGATAAGCTGTTGAAATAAAGACACTTCGGGGCTGGTTGCAGTGCAACAACCAGTGCTTTCCCAACAACCGCCGAGGTGTGCTTATTGCCCCGGCGCGACCAGTGCGTGGGTAGCGGACACGCAGCGCCCTGCAGAATCCAAGTTGTCGATACGCGGGATCATTGCGTTTCCCGCAACCGCTACTCCACCCAGCCCGGCACCACCCCGGCGGCGCCTGTGTGCGCCTTAAACGCGCAATCTATGCCCAAACCCGCCACCCACACCAACCGTTCGCCCGACCACAAATACGGCAGGCGCGAACGCCGCCACGGCGGCACGCTGTGCTCCTGAAACAGATCCTTCACCTGCCGGCGCGGACGCGCGGCATCCGGCTGCAACTTCTCGCCGCCACGCCGTAGGCGCACAGTGACCGGCTTTGCCAACAGCATTTCAAGATCAATGCCCGCACCACGCCGGCGGCGCATTTCCAGCACGCCGTGCAATTCGGGAATCACCAAGCGCTGTTCCTCAAGCCAGCGCCGCGAAAACGCTTTTGCACCGGGCAACTGCCGCGGCTGTGTTATCGCCACCTGCAGCGCGCCGCCGAAGCGCCGCAGGCTATGCGTGTTCTGCGTGCCCTGCGTGCCCAGGTCGATGCATACACGCGCATCGATTTTCGCGGTAAGCGCCTGCCGCAACGCTTCGTCAAGCCGCCGCGCGTCAGGCATCGTCAGGTGTTGCTGGGCGAGAAAATAACGCAGCAGGTTGCGCGCGCGCGCCAGCGGCAAATGACGCAGGGCCGCCACCGCCAGCGTGCCGCCGGCCAGCGCGCCGGCGCCGTCGATTTGCGCCAGCGCATCCAGCAAGCGCGCCGCTTCAGCCATGTGACCCGCCGTGCGCGACAACGTTTTACGATAGTCCGGGGCGCGTTTTTCGAGGCGCGGCAGTATTTCGATGCGCAAAAAATTGCGCAGATAATAAGCGTCGCCGTTACTTTCGTCTTCGATCCACGCCACCTCGCGGGCCGCGGCATACTGCTCGATTTCAGCCCGTGTAAATTCGAGCAAAGGGCGCAGCAGGCACAGGCCCGGGCGCAGCGCATCCGCGCGCGCCACCGGCATCGCCGCGAGGCCCTTGACCCCCGTGCCACGCAACAACTGCAGCAGCACCGTTTCCGCTTGATCATCCTGATGCTGCGCCAGCACCACGTGTGCGGCAGGTTGCGCGCGATACGCCGCGTAACGCGCCGCACGCGCCGCCGCCTCGATACTGTCGCCGCGCGCCACCTGAACTTTTACCACGCGCAGAGGCACGCCGTGGCCGCGGCACAGGCGCCGGCAAAAGCGCGCCCACTCGGCCGCATGCGGACTTAACTGGTGGTTGACATGAATCGCCGACAGACGCCAAGCATAGCGCGGCGCGAGCGCGTGCAGTAGGGCTAGCAACACCACGGAATCCACGCCGCCGCTTAAGCCCACGCACACGCTTGCCCCAGGCGCCACATGCGCCGCGAGCGTGCGTTCCACACACCCCGTGAGACGCTCAGTGGCCTGCGCGGACTTCACTGCGGCACGCATCGACAAAGTAGCAGATTATTTGCTTGCGCCCTGTGCACAGCCGCGGATACGGCGAAACCCAGGGCAACTGCGCCGTGTCAGGCGCTCTTGTACTTGCCATAACCCATCAGCTTTTCAAAACGCGCCGCGAGTAATTCGTCGATGGATTTTTCGCGCAGCGCCTGCCAGGTCTCGGCCAGCGCTTTTTTCATCAGCTGCTTCATCGCATCGGAATCACGATGCGCCCCCCCCAGCGGCTCGGCGACTATCCTGTCGATGAGTCCCAGCGCTTTCAAACGGGTCGCGGTAATGCCCAGCGTCTCGGCCGCTTGCGCTGCCCGGTCTGCGCTCTTCCACAGAATCGCCGCGCACCCCTCCGGGGAGATCACCGAGTACGTCGAATACTGCAGCATCAGTGTCACATCACCCACTGCAATCGCCAGCGCACCGCCCGAGCCGCCTTCACCGATCACCGTGCAGATGATGGGTGTGC
Source organism: Bordetella parapertussis (assembly GCA_945906815.1). Classification (GTDB taxonomy): domain Bacteria; phylum Pseudomonadota; class Gammaproteobacteria; order Burkholderiales; family SG8-41; genus UBA5216. The sequence goes on along the minus strand of CAMDRT010000001.1, from coordinate 37,840 downwards.
GCAATTCCGACATCACATACAGATTACGGCCGATGGCTTCCGACTGCCCGCGCTCCTCGGCGTCCACCCCTGGGTAGGCCCCGGGCGTATCAATAAACGTGAATAGCGGCAGACTGAATTTTTCGGCCAGTTTCATCAACCGCAGCGCCTTGCGATAACCTTCGGGCTTGGGCATGCCGAAATTGCGCAGCGTGCGTTCTTTGGTGTCGCGCCCTTTTTGATGACCGATCACCACCACGTTTTGCTGGTTGAACCGCGCCACGCCACCGACAATCGCCGGATCATCGCCCATGGCACGATCGCCGTGTAATTCCTCAAATCCTGTGAACAGACTGTTAATGTAATCGAGCGTATAGGGCCGCTGCGGATGTCGCGCCACCTGCGAGATTTGCCACGCCGTGAGCTTGGCATATATATCCTTGGTCAGGCGCTGACTTTTCCTGCTGAGTTTTTCTATTTCATCGGAAAGTTCCACCGCCGAATCGTCCTGCGCAAAACGCAGTTCTTCGATGCGGGATTCGAGTGCTTCGACAGGTTTTTCGAAATCGAGAAAGGTTTGCTTCATGGGGGGATCATACAGTGAACGGGTGAACGAGTGAACGAGTGAACGGGTGAACGAGTAACCACTGCACCGGCCTGTCCCGTTCACTCGTTAACCCGTTCACTCGTTCACGCAGTTAGTACCACCCCACATCACTCCCCCGCGGATCACTCGCCGCCTGCGCGACACCGGTCTGCGCCGACTTGAACACCGCCTGCATATTGCCCCACTTGCGATTGACCTGTTGGATGCGGTGGCCCTTGCCTTGCAGCGCAGCGTGCCACTCGGCGCTGAAACCTTCGGGTTCGACTTCGATGGCATCGGGCCAGTATTGATGGTGGTAGCGCGGCAGGGTCACCAGGCGTTGCACATTCACCTCAGGCGTGCGCAAATGTTCAAGCACGCCCAGCAACACCATGCTGATAATGCGCGAGCCGCCCGGCGCACCCAGTATCAGCACCCCGCGCTCATCTTCCACAAAGGTCGGCGTCATGCTCGACAGCGGCCGCTTGTCTGGCGCGATCGCGTTGGCTGCGCTGCCGCGCAAGCGGTAACTGTTCAGCAGATCGGGCCGCAGCGTGAAATCATCCATCTCATTATTCAGCAGCACGCCGGTCCCTTTGGCGACCAGGCCCGAACCAAACATCAAGTTTACCGTGAGCGTTGCAGCGACACGATTACCCGCGCTGTCAATCACCGAAAAATGCGTGGTGTTGTAGCTCTCGGTTTTTGCCGCCAACGGCACACCCAGTGTGTCACTGGCGGTAGCTGCCTGTGATGAAATGGATGCCGCTCGCTGTTGGATATAATTTTTATCGACAAGAGCCACCACCGGCACCGGGACCTGATCGGGATCGCCCAATTGCATGCGATCGCGAAACACGCGGCGCAGCACTTCCGCCACCTTGTGTGCGGATTCGCTGTCGGACACACCTGCGAGTTCGAGGTGTTCCAACATGCCGAAGGCCTGCATCAGCGCAATGCCGCCCGCGGAGGGCAGCGACGCCGTGGTGATGGTCGCGCCGCGATAGGCAACACGCATCGGCTCGCGCTCGACCACGCGATAGCGCTGAAGGTCCGACAACTGCCACGCGCCGCCCGCGCCATTGACACTATCCACCAGCGCGCGCGCCACCGGCCCGGCATAAAATCCGCGCACACCCTCGCTCGCCAGCAGCGACAGCGTCTGCGCGAGTTCCGCCTGCTGCAACCTATAACCCGCGGTCAGTGCCTGCCCCTCGGCCAGAAAAATGCGCGCAGCATCCGGCCATTTGCGCAAAACCGCTGCACGCATTTTTGCGATGCGCGCATAGCGGCCATCCACGGCAAAGCCGTCGCGTGCCAGACGTATCGCAGGCGCGAGAGATGCCGCCAGCGGCAACGTACCGTAGCGCTGCGCCACATGCACCAACCCCGCCGCTGTGCCGGGTATCCCCGATGCGGTGCCACCGTGGAGTGTGGCACCGCGCAGCGGGTTACCTGCGGCGTCGAAGTAATGCTCATGCTTCACCCCAGCCGGAGCTGTCTCGCGCGCATCGACCATTACTTGCCTGCCATCCGACGCACGATGCAACAAAAAAAACCCGCCGCCACCCAATCCCGACGCATACGGCTCCACCACCGCCAGTGCAGCAGCTACCGCCACCGCTGCGTCAAACGCGTTGCCGCCGCGTTTAAGAATTTCGTTACCCGCTGCGGTTGCCAGCGGATGCGCCGAAGCAATCGCCGCCGTCTGCTGCGCCTGCGCGGGGCTGAGCGGTGCCAGCCACAGCCATGCGCACAAGAACATTACCGTTTTGTTTTTAGGAATCATTTTGCCTTGAACGGACCACCCAAAAAGCTTCAATTGCGGGTCTGCAAATGATGCCGGAAGAACGCTGCCGCGCGCAGCAGCGTATCTTCCATTGCAGCTTTGTTGGGGGCGTGGCCTTGTTTAGTCCTGCCGGGATCATCATAGGCATGATGCGCGCCTTCATACACCATGAAATCAACAGCAGCGCCGCGTTGTTTCAGTTGCGCGGCCAATGCGGCACACACCTGGGGTGAAACCTCATCGTCGTCGGCAGCCACCAGTAACAGCAACGGCGCATAAGGCTGGTAGTCACCCTGGTCACGTTGCACGGTGCACCCGGGGTAGTGCGCGATGGCCGCACGAAAGTCACGGACCGGTGCCGGCTCGGCAAGCAGGGCGCGATGCACCAGGTCGGGCGCTGCGCGCGGCGGATTTTTCCCCAGCGCCGCCAACAAGGTCATGCCGCCGTTCGACCAGCCCTGCACGCCAATGTGATCTGCAATCACATCGCTGCGTGTGTGTAAATAATCCAGCGCGCCGTAGGCATCGAGCGGGCGCATGGTCTGTTCATTAACCTCAGCGGGACGCCGCTGGTAAGAACCTTTGGGGAAACCCTGCGCATAACCGCGCGGACCGAAACTATCGACATGCAGCGCGAGAAACCCGCGCTCGGCCCAGAAATGGCCCCACATGCGGTGACGCGCGCTAAGATTTTCTGCCGACACCACACCGGGTTTGAGCGACGAATACGGCCCCGCGCGCCCGTGCAGCATGACGACCGCCGCGTGCGGCCCCGCTGTTGCGGGCAGGAACAGATAAGCGATGAGTTCGGTTTTGCCGTCGCGGCTGGCGAATGTTACGGTCTCGGGGACCGCAGCAGATGCGCCACCGGGCATCAAAATAAGCCCAATAATAATACGTAAGTATATGTTTTTAAACAATATTAATTCACTTCCTTGACGGCGGCCAGCTTCTCGAATTTGAGCGTCATGCGATCACTTTCGCCGATAGCCAGATACTTCTGCGGATCGAGCCGCCCGCGCGACAGCGGCGGCAGCGTCCACACACCATGGGGATGATCTTTGGTGTCTTTGGGATTCGCGTTCACTTCCGACTTCGCCACCAGCTTGAATCCGGATTTTTCCGCAAGCTCGATCACATACGCTTCGGTCATGTAGCCCGACTTAACCTGTTGTGCGAACGGGGTACCCGGATGCGCGCGATGCTCCACCACGCCGAGCGTACCACCGGGTTTTAACGCCTCAAAAAATGCCCTGAATACCTGCGCATCGGTGTTTTGAAGGCTCCAGTTATGCACGTTGCGAAACGTCAGCACCATATCCATGCTGCCCGGCGGCGCGATTGCCACATAATCCGGCGGGCCTAGCGAGGTAAACACCGGTTTGCCGTAAAGTTCCGGGCGCTTGGCGTATGCGGCTTCCTGCTTTTCCCGTGCCTCGCGCTGCCAATTGGGAAGCCTGGGATTCTCGAGCGCATTGCCGGCAAGATACAGCTTGCCTTTGTCGCGCAGCACCGGCGCGAGGATTTCCGAATACCAGCCGCTTGCGGGCCAGATTTCCAGCACAGCCATGTCCGGCTTGAGGCTAAAGAACAACAGAGTCTCTCGCGGATGACGGTAGCGGTCGCGTGCGCGATTCGCCTCACTGCGATGTGCGCCTGCCAGCGCCTGGTCGAGCTGCATCTCGATGGTTTGAGCGGCGGCTACAGTCACGCCGCCAACCAGTATCAGCAATGCCAGAAAACGCATCGCGACCACGACCCAGTTCATACCATACGCCTCGTCGCAGCGCACCTCGAATACCACTATGCGGCCTAAGCCAGCATCCGCTTTAACTTGGCCACCGCGCTATCCGGTGTGGTCAGTATCGGCGTGCTGGTGCGCGCGGCCGCAGCCTTCAGTGCGGGCGCCATCGAAAACTGCGCGAACGCGATCACGTCACCTTGTTGTTTCGCGGCAAATTCAACAATCAACCGGTTGTGCTCGTCCGCGTTGTTACTTTGCAATGCCGCGAGCGCGCCGTCGACCAGATGTGCGTTGAGCTTGATTTTGGTGCCGGCGGCATTGGCGGTATCTGTGATCTCCGTCACCATCGACGGAATCGACGGCGGAAATGTCGCCAGCAGGCTCACGCTGCAATCTTTGGCGACGAGTTGCTCGTACATGGCCTCGTTCGGCTTTAACACCGGGATCTTCAGTTGACGACGGCATTCTTCAATCGCCGGACCAAATGCCGAACACGCGAACAGTATCGCGTCGGCGCCAGCCTTTACGCAATAGTGACCGATATGCACAAAACGGCCGATCATCGCGTCGGTGAGTTTGCCGTCTGCCGCGAGGTCAGGCATGAACGAATCTTCCAGTAGATTCGCGACCCTGGCCTCGGGCCATGCCGTACGAAAACTCGCAGCGACAGGCGCTATCGAAACGGCAGCAGCGTGAACCAGATATATTTTAGGTGCGGTGTTCATGGGTTTTCCAGATAAAAATTCCCGCGAACCTGTCGCGGGGAATGCACATAACGATTTGTTTTGTGTGTTAGGTGATACGGCTCTATTTTGTCACGTCACCCATGCACAGGTATTTCACTTCGAGGAATTCCTCGATGCCATACTTGGAACCTTCACGCCCGATGCCGGATTCCTTGACCCCGCCGAAGGGCGCAACCTCGGTTGAGATAATACCGACGTTAATGCCAACTATGCCCGATTCCAGACCTTCCGCGATGCGCCAAATGCGCCCAATGTCACGGCTGTAGAAATACGCGGCGAGCCCGAATTCCGTGTTGTTCGCCAGTTCCAGCAACTCCGCTTCGCTCTTGAAACGATACAACGGCGCCACCGGACCGAAGGTTTCTTCATGGGTAATTTTCATATTGGGCTGCACATCGGCCAGTACTGTCGGCTCAAAAAACTGCCCGCCTTTAGCGTGACGCTTGCCACCGGTCACCACGCGCGCGCCTTTGGCCAGCGCATCGGCAATATGTTCTTCGACTTTCAGTACTGCGTTTTTATCGATCAACGGCCCCTGCATCATGCCGCTTTCGAGACCGTTGCCCACCGGCATCGCGGCCACTCTTGCGGCGAGTTTGGCCGCGAACTGGTCGTAAACGCCTTCCTGCACCAGCAAACGGTTCGCGCACACACAGGTTTGTCCGGTGTTGCGAAACTTGGAGGCCATGGCACCCTCCACCGCCGAATCGATGTCCGCATCGTCGAACACGATAAACGGCGCGTTGCCGCCGAGTTCGAGCGAGACTTTTTTCACCGTGCTCGCGCACTGCGCCATCAGCAGCTTGCCGATTTCAGTGGAGCCGGTGAAGGTGAACTTGCGCACCAGCGGATGCGTGGTGAGCTCTTTTCCGATGGGACCTGCCGCGCCGGTAATCACCGATATCACGCCTTTCGGAATACCTGCGCGCTCAGCCAGTTCACACAACGCCAGCGCGGAAAACGGTGTTTGCGAGGCGGGCTTGATCACCATCGTGCAACCGGCAGCAAGCGCGGGGCCGGCCTTGCGCGTGATCATGGCGTTGGGGAAATTCCACGGCGTTACCGCCGCGCACACGCCGATCGGCTGCTTGATGACGACAATGCGCCTGTCGGTTGCCTGCGCCGGAATCACGTCGCCGTACACGCGCTTAGCTTCCTCGGCGAACCATTCGATAAACGACGCGCCATAACCGATTTCGCCGCGCGATTCGCTGATCGGCTTGCCCTGCTCCAGGGTCATCAGTATCGCGAGATCCTCGGTGTTGGCGATCATCAGATCGAACCATTTACGCAGAATCGCGGAACGCTCCTTGGCGGTTTTCGCGCGCCAAAGTGTAAACGCCTGGTGTGCGGTTTCAATTGCACGCCGCGTTTCCGCCAGCCCCAGTTTGGGCACCGTGCCTACCAGCGAGCCGTCTGCAGGGTTATAAACCGTCAACGTCGATTTATCATCGGCATCCACCCACGCGCCATTGATGTAACACTGTTGGCGGAACAGGCTCATGTCTTTCAACTGCACGGTAGATTTGACTTTGTCTAACATGATGAAGGCCTCGATAAGGAATAAGGAATAAAGTAACCGGCTGGCGTAAAGCTCAAGAAGCAGGGTAAAAGCGGCGCTGTTACACACCTGCAGTCGCACGTAGCCAGAGTAGCTTGGTATTCTAGCAAAGGCGCGGGAGTATTATCGGATAATTCTTAAAAATCATATAAATATCAATATCTTACATTTTACCATCCACCAAAATTATGCGGCAAATACAATCCCGTCAGCGTAGGGTGTAAGCTTTGTGCAAAACCCACACTTGGCGGCGCATAATGAGCGTAAGCATGCCGTTTAGCTTGTTATAATGTTCCTCCTGCTGATCTCGCGCCAGTTATAGTAAAACCCATAAAAACAAGGCCTTACGAAATGTCGCCCGTGTCACACTCAGCCGCGCGCGCGCTGCGCACTTTTTTGCTTTCGCTACTGTTGCCGCTGATGTTGCTGGGCGGCTGCGCCAGCACCAATCCGCGCGATCCCCTCGAACCGATGAACCGCGTCGTCTACAGCTTTAATGACGCTGTGGATACGGCGTTGATCAGGCCGGTAGCTGAGGGTTATCGTGCGCTGCTGCCGCAGTTTTTGCGCACCGGTGTCGCCAACATATTCAGCAACATTAACGATGTCTTAATCTCGTTGAATAATTTGCTGCAGGGAAAATTCATAGACGCGATTTCTGATGTCGGCCGGGTGCTGATCAACAGCACCGCCGGCATCGCGGGTTTCTTCGATGTCGCCACCCATTTTGGCATGGAAAAACACAACGAGGATTTCGGCCAGACGCTCGGCTACTGGGGTGTGGGCGATGGACCCTTTCTGATGCTGCCCGTGGTGGGACCCAGCAATCTGCGCGACGCCGCGGCGCGTATAGTGGATTACAGAACCGACCCCATCACCTACGTGCGCTCGATGCGGCTACGCAACAGCCTGTGGGGCACACACGCGTTGAGCCACCGCGCCGATCTGCTGGACACCTCGAAGATACTCGAAACCGCAGCACTCGATCCCTATGAGTTTTTACGTGACGCCTACTTGCAGCGGCGCCGCAACCTGGTCCACGACGGCGCACCGCCGCGCGAAAAAGACGACACTGAACTGAACATTAAACCGCGCGCGCACGGCCATCCCCTCCCGCGCAGTGCCAGCAGTGACACGCCGGTGGGCACGCCCTTGGGCTATGCAGCACGCGCCGAAGACTGGACCCCCGCGCGCGCTGCGGCGCAAGAGGCCGCCGCAGCAGCGGCGATGCCTGCCACGCCCGCGCCGCAAACAGTTACCGTGCCTGCTGTGCAGTCAGACCCCGCGGCGACTGCGCCGACCGCCGCACCGCAAGCCGAAATCGTTCTGCCCAGCGCACCCACCGCCGCAGAGGTGTAGCCGCTGAGACACTGCAGCCAACCCTGCGACCTGTGGTGCGGGTTTGGGTGTCGTCGGCCGCGGATTAGTGGCAGGACTAGGGACTGAGGATTCAGGGCTGGGGGACTACTCAGTCCCAAGTCCTCGGCCCTCAGTCCTGGTCCAATCTCCTACTTCTGCGCCGGCGCTCCCGATCCCGCCTTAATCGTATTCAGCGTATTCATCGCGGTGCCGATCATCGTCGCCACATCCGCGACATTGCCCGGCACGATCATGGTGTTATTGGTCTTGGCAAGATTGCCGAACGCACTGATGTAGTGTTCCGCAACCTTCAGATTCGCCGCATTCATACCGCCCGGCTCGCTCATCGCCGACGCCACAGTGCGCACGGCGGCTGCCGTCGCGTCAGCGATGGTGGTAATGGCCTTCGCCTCGCCCTCCGCCTTGTTGACCTGGGCAATCTTTTGCCCTTCGGATTCGAGCACTGCGGCCTGCTTCACACCCTCAGCCAGATTAATCTCTTCCTGGCGCTGGCCTTCGGATTTGGCGATCAGTGCACGCTTTTCGCGCTCCGCCGTGATTTGCGCCTGCATCGAGCGCAAAATCGCTTCCGGCGGCGTCAGATTCTTGATTTCGTAACGCAGTACTTTCACGCCCCAGGTGCGCCCCGCCTCATCCAGCACCGAAACTACCTGGCGATTGACCTCATCGCGGCTTTCAAAGGTCTTGTCGAGCTCCATCTTGCCGATCTCGGAGCGCAGCGTGGTTTGCGCAAGCTGCGTCACCGCGTCGATATAGTTACTTGATCCATACGATGCCAGCTTGGGATCGGTCACCTGATAATAGATGATGCCGTCCACGCCGAGTTGCGTATTGTCCTTGGTGATGCACACCTGTTCCGCCACATCCAGCGGCGTTTCCTTGAGTGAATGACGGTACGCCACCCGGTCTAAAAACGGCATGATCCAGTTCAGGCCTGGCTCCAGCACCTCGTGAAATTTCCCCAACCGTTCCACTACCCACGCCTGCTGCTGCGGCACCTGGCGCATCGATTCCCAGCCCGCCACCACCACCAGACCAATGAGAAAAAAGGGTATGGCGTATGCGGTCAGATTCGCTGCCACCAGCACCACCGCAAGGATTGCAACGCCTATGACTTTTCCGATCATGCTCGTCTCCCGGTTGTAAATTTACAGCTTCACTGTGGTTTGTTGCTCGCAATGTGCAGCGTGCTGCCATCCATCGCGACGATATAAAACACCGTGCCGCCGGGGGTGCGCGTGCCGGCAACCCTGGCGTCCCAGGTGGCGTTGCGATAGCGCACCTTGGCCACACCGTCGGCCTCGCTCACCCAGGATTCCAGTATCACGGTATGCCCGATGTCCAGCGAATTATGGTCTTTGTCACCAGCGATTTTTTTCTTTTTCAGATTGCTCGCCACTATCATGCCCCCAGTCGCCAGTACCACGGCGCTCAGCGCCTGCACCCAGAACGAATACCCGAACCACGCCGCCGCCGCACCGGCAAACGCCGCCAGCCCCAGCACCAGCAATATCAAGGTGCCCGACATCATCTCCACAATGATCAGTCCGATGCCGGCCACTGCCCACCACACATGAGGTTCCATCATGTCCCCCGCTTTTTTGTTGCCGGATTGATGCCATCGCGCTTAGCGCCACCAGTCCTGTATAGCATACATGAACACCGTAACCCGCGTCGCATCGCGTTATCAACGACGTGCGCCATCGCTTGCATCAAACGTGAACTAAAACACTCAATTCAGCCGTGACGCCCGCTCGCGCAACAGTGCGATTTTCTCGCGCACCGCGGACGCATCACTCGCCTGCGGCGCCAACTGCAAATACGTTTCAAAATCCAGCAATGCCGCGCGAAAACATTCCAGCTCTTCATGCAGGCGCGCACGCTCGCGCACCGCATCAGCCGCGCCGGGGCACAGATCCAGCACGCGGTGCAGCGCCGTCAACGCGCGCATTTTGTCGCCGCGCTCATAGTAATTCGCTTTCAAGTTGCGCAACAGGCGCGCGAGTATCTCGGTGGGCGGCGCGGCAGTCAGCAGACGCATCACCGCTTCCGGCGCGACATCGCGGCCGCCACTCAGCACCCGCAAGCGCTTTTGCAAATCCTTGATGCCCAGTGATGCGCCCTTGGCATAGGCATCGAGAATGACCGCGCCGTCGCGCAACGCGCACTTGATCAAAAAGTGTCCCGGAAACGACACCCCGCTTAACGGCAGACTCAAACGGCGGCCGACCTCGATATACAACAGCGACAGGGTGATCGGTATGCCGAGTTTGCGCTCGAGCACTTCGTTCAAATAGCTGTTGCGTGGATCGTAATAATCGTCGCTGTTGCCCGCGAAACCGAGCTCCTCAAACATATAATGATTCAGCAACGCCAGGGTTTCCGTGGGCGTGATGTCCTCGCGCAAACGCTTGCGGAAATTCGCTGCCAGTTCATCGATACGCGCCAGATACGCCGCGACATCGAGTTGCGGATATTCGTCGGCGGCTATCACCAGCGCGGCGTGGGCAAGGTTCAGTTGCGCGCGCGGCGCCGCAACAATTTCCTGCCAGGTGCGTGCGAGTGTCATGGCAAGTTCAGGTGTCAATACGGCTCGGAAATTTCAACCAGATTCTGGTCCGGATCGCGCACATACACCGAGCGCAGATCAAAACGCGCGCCGGTGCGTTTGCCCGGTCCGTCGATGATGGTGACGTTGCACGCTTGCAGATGCGCGATCACTTCAGCCATCGGTTTGTCGGCAAGAAAACAAAAATCCAGCGAACCCGGTGTCGGCTTATGCGCCTTTAACCCGGCCTCGAAACCCGGCGGATGCACGTTGAACTTGCGCTCGCCAAAGCGCAGCGCAATGCGCCCGGCGCCAAAATGCTCCACCCGCATGCCCAGCACGCGGGTGTAAAAGTCGAGACACTTGTCCAGATCAGCCGTGGTCAGCACCACGTGATCGAAATCCTTGATCATGAAAACCTCCATCGCTTTGTGCTGTATGCAATCATAGCACTGGCGATGGTTGTAGGTTGCCTCCGATACAGGGAGAATAGGATTTGGTTCAGCCTAATCCCCTCGCATGTCTAACACCTCGCGCCAAAACACCCCACCAGCCCAGGACGCGATCGAGCGTTTTCTGCGCCATGCATGCGCTGCGCGCACGGTAAACGTCACGCAACTTAAGCTGTTGTCCGGCGGCGCGATTCAGCAAAACTGGGAACTGAATGTCGCTGTTGACGGCGGCGCGCATGCCGGCACACATACCTGGGTGCTACGCACCGACGCGCCGGCAACTGTGGCCTCGAGCCTGCCGCGCGAGCGCGAATTCGCCATCATCCGCTTTGCGCACGAGCATGGACTGCTGGCACCCACACCGCTGTTCCTGTGCAACGATGTCGCCGTTATCGGCAAACCTTTTTTTGTAATGGAAAAGCTGCCCGGCATCGCCGCCGGCCATAAAGTGGTGCGACTCGCGTTTGACCGCCGCGCGCTGGCGCAAGCACTGGCGCAAACCGCTGCGCGCATCCACGCCATCCGTCCGCCGCTTAATGAACTGCCTTTCCTGAAAACCTTACTCGCGCGCGATGTCATCCATGCCTGCCGCGCCTATCTCGACACGCTGGACGAACCGCATCCGGTGCTGGAATGGGGCTTACGCTGGTGCGAACGCCACGCGCCTGCGCAGGAAGAAACCACTTTCGTGCATCGTGATTTTCGTACCGGCAACTATCTGCTGCATGAGGGTAAGCTCGCCGGCTTGCTCGATTGGGAATTCGCGGCATTTGGCAACCCGCTTGAAGACATCGGCTGGATTTGCGCCAAGTGCTGGTGCTTTCGACATTCACATTACAGCGTCGGTGGTGTGGCCGATCTCGATGATTTCATAGCGGCCTACGAGGCCGCCAGCGGACGCAAAGTGCCCGCTGCGGCGCTGCGCTACTGGCAGGTGATGGCGCATATCCGGTGGTCTGTTATCGCGCTACAGCAGGCGCAGCGGCATTTATCCGGCGTCGAGCCGTCGCTTGAACTGGCGCTCACCGGTAAAATCGTCGCCGAACTTGAGTGGGAAATCATGCAACTGACCGACTCACCAACCCCATCACCATGACCGACAGACCCAACGCACTGGAGTTGCTGCGTATTGCCCATCAAACACTGGCGCAGGAGATATTGCCCAGCGCACAGCCGGAGCAACGCTATACCCTGCACATGATCGCCAACGCGCTCGGCATCGCCGCGCGCGAGCTCGCATCACACGACAAAAATACCGGCGAAGAAATGCGCAGCCTCGACTGGCTTTACAACGACGCGCAGCATGCTGCCGCCTTGCCTGCACGCAATCGCCAATTGGCGCTGGACATACGTCACGGCAAATTTGAAAGCAGCGCCGATCAGCAAACCCGGCTGCGGCTACACCTGCTGGCCGGGGCGCGCGCCCAACTCGCCATAACTTATCCCAAAGGTCTGCAGGAAACGACATAAAATTCCAAAAATTCATTTAAAAACAATAGCTTATGCTTAACACCCCCATGGCGTTTGAAGCGCTCACCCCGAGCGCTTTTCTGCGCCGCTCGGCGCTGGTTTTCGCCGACAAAACGGCCGTTATCGACGGCGATCAGCGCTGGACCTACGCGCAACTATTTGATCGCTGCACACGGCTTGCAGGTGCGCTGCGTAACGCCGGCGTGCGCCCCGGCGAGCGCGTGGCAGTACTCGCGCCCAACACGCACGTGTTGCTCGAAGCGCACTACGGCGTGCCATTTGCGGGCGCCGTGCTGGTGGCACTGAACGTACGGCTCACCGCCGCTGATCTGACCTACATCATCGAACACTGCGACGCGCAGACACTCATTTACGATTTTGAATTCGAGGACACCGCACGCACTATCGCTGCCAACGCAAAATGCAAGATCACGCTGATCCGCGCCGGCGGCGATGATCAGTATCAACACTTGCTCGCTACTGCCACGCCCTACTCTGCAGCGGTCAGCGACGAACGCAGCCTGCTCAGCATCAACTACACCAGCGGCACCACCGGCAAACCCAAAGGCGTGATGTACCACCATCGCGGCGCGTACCTGCAGGCGCTGGCGATGGCGATGCACAGCGCGCTCAATGAAAGCAGTGTTTTTTTGTGGACGCTGCCGATGTTTCACTGCAACGGCTGGTGTTTCACCTGGGCGGTAACCGCCGCGGGCGGCACCCACCTGTGCCTGCGTAAAGCCGATCCGGCGCTGATCTGGAACCACTTGCGCGATTCTGGCGTCACCCAGTTCAACGCCGCACCCACCATACTCATCATGCTGGCGTGGCACCCCGGCGCGCAGCCGCTCGCGCGCACCGTCAACGTCTCCACCGGTGGCGCACCACCCACGCCGGCGCTGCTCGCCCGCATGGCCGAACTCAACATGAACATGACCCATCTGTACGGCCTGACTGAAACCTTTGGCCCCGCCGTCATCTGCGAATGGCGTAAGGATTGGGATCAGTGGCCCGCCGCGCAGCAAGCGCAGATCAAAGCACGTCAGGGTGTAGGCAACGTGGTGGCGCAATCCCTGCGCGTGGTGAATGCCCAAGGCGGCGATGTGCCGAACGACGGCGCCACGCTGGGTGAAATCGCGTTGCGCGGCAACAACGTAATGCTCGGCTACTATCGCGATGATGACGCCACGCGCAAAGCCGCACCCGACGGCTGGTTTCGCAGCGGCGACCTCGCGGTGCTGCACGCCGACGGGTACATCGAAATCAAAGATCGCGCCAAAGACATCATCATCTCCGGTGGCGAAAATATCGCTTCAGTGGAGGTCGAACGCACGCTGTCGGCACACCCTGCCGTTTTGGAAGCCGCGGTGGTCGCTGCGCCGGATGAAAAATGGGGCGAAGTGCCGATCGCATTTGTCACCCTCAAGCCCGGGCAAACACTCGATGCGGCGGCCTTGATCGCCTATGCGCAGGAACACATGGCGCGTTTTAAAGCGCCAAAAATAATTGTGTTTGGTGAACTACCCAAGAACGCCACTGGAAAAATCCAGAAATTCGTGTTGCGCGAGATGGCACGTGCGTTGAAAGACTGAAAAACCATATGAACCACAGATGAACACAGATGAACACAGATAAATGAAAAACCCTTCTATAACAGTGAGATAGAGTATTTATTGCGTTTGAACTTATCTGTGTTTATCTGTGTTCATCTGTGGTTAAAAATGCCCTTGCCCTTGCCCTTCCCCTAACCGGAACCCCCATGGACTTCACTCTGCCTCCCGCAATAGAAAGCTACCGCGCACGCTACAAGGCCTTTGTCGCCGCGCACATACTACCGCTCGAACGCGACGCGGCGTCGTTCGACGATCACGAAAACATACGCCTCGATTTACTCGAAACACTACGCGCCAAGGCGAAGGCCGCTGGCCTGTGGTGCCCGCAAATGCCCATAGCCGTCGGCGGTCAGGGCCTGTCCGTGGTCGGCATGGCCGCATGTTACGAAGAAATGAACTACTCGATCTTCGGCCCGGTGGTGTTCAACTGCGCCGCGCCCGACGACGGCAACATGATGGTGTTGAACAAAGTCGCCACGCCCGCGCAGAAAACGCGCTGGATGATGCCCATCGTCGAAGGCAAAGTGCGCTCCTCCATCGTGATGACTGAACCGGCACCGGGCAGCGGCTCCGATCCGACCATGACGCTCACCACCGCCACCCCAGTGCGAGGAAAATCGGGCGACAATTGGATTATTAAAGGCCGTAAATGGTTCATCACCGGCGCGGGTGTGGCCTCACATTTTCTGCTGCTGGCAAAGACCTCGGACGATCCGCGCAAAGGACTCACCGCGTTCCTGTTCCACAAAGACCAACCCGGCTGGCGCATCCTGCGCCGCATCCCCATCATGGGGCCGGAAGAACACGGCGGCCACTGCGAACTTGAATTCGACGGCCTCGAAATTCCCGATGAAAATCGCGTGATGAACGTCGGCGACGGACTCAAGTTCGTACAGATCCGGCTCGGCACCGCGCGCCTCACACACTGCATGCGCTGGCTGGGACTCGCGCGCCGCGCGATGGAGATCGCTGCCGATTACGTCGACACCCGCATGACCCACGGCGGCAAACTCGGCGACAAGGAAAGCGTGCAATGGCTGCTGGGCGACGCCGCCATGCAAATCGAAATCGGCCGCATGCTGGTGATGCGCGCGGCTGCCAAACTCGACGCCGGCGACTACGCGCGCAAGGAAGTGTCGATGGCAAAAATCGTCGTCGCCGATGTGCTGCATCACGCCGTGGATACCGCCATACAACTCAACGGCGCACGCGGCTATTCGAAAGACACGCCACTGGAATGGATGTATCGCTACGCGCGGCAGGCGCGCCTAGTTGATGGCGCGTCCGAAGTGCACAAGATGGTACTGGCGAAAGCGTTGATGAAAGAACGGCAGGATTTCTGGAACTGGAAGTAACGCAGGCGCTTGTATAATCAGGCTGCACGCCCCGGTAGCTCAGTGGATAGAGCAGCCCCCTCCTAAGGGGCAGGTCGGACGTTCGATTCGTCTTCGGGGCGCCAATAGATTCAAGGGCTTAGCGTTAAGCCGCCATCACACCTTCCCTTTCCATCACACGCCCATCTCAATCGGGAGCGTGGAATGGCCAGTATCGAGAGACACTGCAAATGTTGAAACGCTACACGCACCTGCGGACGGCGGAACTGGCGTTGAAAATCGGCTAACTGCGGCCTGCGAAACCATTTGATGGCACAACCTGTTAGCGGGGTTGTAAAAGCGCGTCATTTCGGGAATCAGGCGGTGTGCGCAAGGTGCGCTGGGGCGCAGGCGGCAAAGGCAAGTCTGGCGGCGTGCGGGTAATTTATTACTGGATAACGACTGAGGCGCAGATTGTGCTGCTGACGATGTATGCCAAGGGCGAGCAAGAAAATCTCAGCGCAGCACAGCTAAAGCGCATGGTGAAACTGATTGAGGAATTCAAATGAAAAAGCGCGATATCGGCAAAGAAATCATCGAAGGCTTGCAAGAGCTCAAGGCGTGGCGGCAAGGCAAAGTAAAGC
This sequence comes from Bordetella parapertussis, assembly GCA_945906815.1. Classification (GTDB taxonomy): domain Bacteria; phylum Pseudomonadota; class Gammaproteobacteria; order Burkholderiales; family SG8-41; genus UBA5216. Next base: position 22,015 of record CAMDRT010000001.1, on the reverse strand, counting down.
TCAAAACACACACGGTTGAGATGCCCTCGGCCTCGGACGTGCCTATGATTCGCAAGGAACTTGGCCTCTCACAGACCGAATTTGCCGGGTTCATGGGGGTAAGCGTGGGAACGCTGCGCAATTGGGAACAGGCGCGGCGTGAGCCTCACGGGCCAGCGCGCGCACTGTTGCTGGTGGCGTCAAAGCAGCCCGCTGCGGTTCGTGCGGCATTCCGCGCCTCACTGCCTGTCACCCGCGTTACAACCCGCACGGGCCGGGTGCAAAGAGCGGTATAACAACGCCGCAGCAAAGATGAACACCAAACTGAAAATGACGCGCGGCAGCGGCAACGTTTTTCAGGACTTGGGGTTTGCGTCCGACGAAGCGAACAACCTGATGTTGCGCGCACAACTCATGTCGCGCGTGCGCACTGCCGCGCGTGGCGCAACGCAGCGCGAAGCAGCCAAGCGCTTCGGCATCACGCAGCCGCGCCTTAATGACGTGGTGCGCGGCAGGATAGACAAATTCAGCCTTGATGCGCTGGTGAACATGCTGGCGCACGCGGGCCTGCGCGTGCAACTGCGGGTGAAGAAGGCCGCGTAACGCGAGCGAAAAGCGCGGGCGGGCAAGGTAGTTGTGATTCTGCTTTGCGGCGGCAGCAAACGTTCGCAGAAAGCGGACATTAAAAACGCGAAAGCGTATTGGAGCGATTATGCGCAAAGAACACGTATCCCCCGCAGTACCCCATAAACCCTACCTGTTGCAACGGCTGGCCGACCCTGCCACGGCTGCGGCCTACATCAATGCAGCCGCCAGCGAGGAAGACCCCGGCGCGCTGTTGCAAGCCTTGCGTAACGTGGCAGAAGCGCACGGCGGTATCACCAAAGTAGCGGCCCGCGCGGGCCTCAATCGCCAGCAGCTTTACCGCACGCTTTCCAGTGATGGCAATCCCGAACTGCGCAGCCTCACGCGGATACTGGACGCCACGGGGCTGCAACTTATCGTAACCGCCAAGCCGGTGCGCAAAGGGAAAAAGCGCACGCTTGATGCAATCGCGGCGTGATGCGCAAGAAACACAAAATTCAGAACACCGCCGTTATCGTACGATAACAAAAGACTTGATCCCTTTGCGCCTGGCTACGCATTGCTTGCCATCCGGTTCTTTTGCAGCTTTTCCACGATGAGACTGTTGATACTTTTTTTACCGCGCCGCGCTTCGACCGCCAGCGCGCGATGAAGGGACGGCTCCATGCGCAGCATCAGCTTTCCGGAAAACGGCTTGTCGGGTTCTTCTCCGCGCTGCTTGCAAAACTCCAGGTAGTCGTCAACCGATTCCCGGAACGCCTTTTTGATCTCGGCCACGGACTTACCCTGAAACGTGATCACGTCGCGCGTATTGACCACTTCGCCGTGAAAAATCCCTGCCTCGTCGTCGAACTCGACCACACCGATGTAACCCTTGTATTCCATCATGGCATCACCATCGCTGACTCCAAAAAACGCCGCATCGACTTAACCGCGCCCCGGTCAGTCTCCTTGCGCGGGTGCGGCCGGTGGAACACGGCACGCACGCCCTTCAAGCCAATGCGCACCCGCGAGCCGCTACCTTCGCTGATTTCTGCGCCCGCCGCTAGCAGCATGCCCTCTATCGCCTTCCACTCAATATCTGAGCGAGTAGGTTCATCGAAGATCGCTAGCAGTGTTTTCCGGTGTTTGTTATTCAAAACGCTATAGTATCAATTTATAGTATCAATCTCAATCATGCCGACGCTAACCGCCAGCCCTCCTTGGATTCGCCCCCTCAGAATTTTGTATTTCCCGAGGCCGATGATGCGTTTGCGGCGCCCTGCTTTGCTTCACGCACGAGACTCTGCCCTCTTTTCCATCCCAATGAAATACGTTGGGCTTCGGCTAATTCCGCTTGGGATAATTGCGATGCGGCACTGGCGCGAGCCTTTACCGCCCTTTCCAAATCTCCCGCGAGAGTAAACCATGCGTGAGCCAACACCGCATCCGTCGTCACCCCATCGCCGTGGAAATAGGACCAACCCAGATTGGTTTGCGCATGGGCATTCCCCTGCGCGGCCGCTTTCTCATACCACTCGGCCGATTTAACTGCATCCTGGGGCACCCCATCGCCGGTGAAATAGGCCCAGCCCAGATTGAATTGCGCGTGGGCATGCCCTTGCGCGGCCGCTTTTTCATACCACTGCGCTGCCTTGGCCGCGTCCTTGGGCACACCATCACCGTTGAAGTAGGACCAGCCCAGGTTGAATTGCGCATGGGCATGCCCCTGCGCAGCAGCCTTCTCATACCACTGCGCCGCATTGGACGGATCCCGGGTGACACCCTCACCATTGAAATAAGCCCAGCCCACATTGAATTGCGCTTTTGCATTCCCCTGTGCGGCAGCCTTTTCATACCAGTCGACAGACTTGGCCGTGTCCTTGGGCACACCAGTGCCGTTAAGATAGGCCCAGCCCAGATTGAATTGCGCTGTTACATGCCCCTGCGCGGCAGCCTGCTCATACCACTGCACTGCTTTGGCCGCATCCTTGGGCACACCATCGCCGTTTAAATAGGACGAACCCAGATTGAATTGCGCTTTTGCATGCCCCTGCGCGGCAGCTTTTTCATACCACTGCGCCGCCTTGGCCGCGTCCTGGGGGACACCGACAGCTTCGTCATACATCCACCCCAGAATGAATTGCGCCTCCGCATTGCCTTGTGCTGCAGACTTCCTCAACCAACCTGTGGCCTTGGCCACATCCTTGGCAACCGCGATACCGTAGAGATACGAAAATCCAGTGAGTTGCTGCGCCTCGGCATCACGTGCCTCGGCCTTCTTTAGGTTCGCGGCAAACGCCTGCTCCGGCGTCAACGCTACGCCCTCCTCCTGCGCAGCGACCGGGGCGGCCGGCTCACTACAACCCCCAACGCCAGCAACGAGGGCAAGCGTAAACACAAAAACGGCACTGGTGATACGGCGCTGAGTTGGCACGTTGCCCTCCCCTTCAACCGTTGCGGTGGTCGTGCTTTGCTACACCATGAATACTACTCGCATTGCGTAATTACTATCGCAAGTGAACGGCCAAAATTGCGATAGGCGGCAGCCTAAACTATACTGAGCGTGCAATCGAATGGTTTTTATGCACGACGCGAATTTACCGTTCTACGCAATCGCCATATTCACCGGGGATCTAATATGCGTTTGTCTGCAATAGTCGCTGGCGCAATGTTTGCACTTTCCTTCACACAAAGTGTTGCCCAAACCTATCCCGCCCGCCCGGTGCGCATGATCGTCGCCAACGGTGCCGGCTCCGCGCCTGATGTGATCGCGCGCCTGCTGGGCGCCAAGCTCAGCGAATCGTGGGGCCAGAATGTCGTCATCGACAACCGCCCCGGCGCAACCGGCCTGATTGCCGCGGAGTTGCTCGCGAGGTCGGCGCCCGATGGCCATACCCTGTTTCTGAGCACAATGACGCAGTTGATCGGCACGCTGATGTACCAGCGCTATATGCTGGCCACCGAGTTCGCACCGGTGACACTGGTCGGCACCACGCCGTTTGCGATTGTGGTGAGTAGCGCGCTGCCGGTGAAATCTATTGCGGAGTGGATCGCTTATGCGCAGGCGCGGCCCGGCCAACTGCTGTATGGCTCCGGCGGCCAATGGGGTTCGTCGCATCTGTGTATCGAAAAACTTAACGCCATGGCGGGTCTCAAGCTCACCCACGTGCCGTACGCCAATACCGCAACCACGCTTGCCGATCTCATCGGCGGTAATATTCATGTCTATTGTCCGGCAGTGCCCTCGTTGCCGGCCTTCACCGCCAGCGGCAGAATCCGGCCGCTGGCCGTCACCTATCAGAAACCGACCAAGCTCGCGCCGGGCCTGACACCGGTTGCCGATACGCTGCCCGGATTTGAAATGCTGGGCTGGTACGGGATGAACGTGGCGCTGCGCACGCCACCAGAGATCATCGCCAGGATCAACGCCGAACTGGTCAAAGCGCTGAAGAACCCGGATCTGCAGCAACGCATGTTCGCGGTAGGCGCCGAAGCGGTGGGTTCCACGCCAGCGGAGTTCGCTGCGTTTTTGAAAAAAGACACCGAGCACTGGACCCGGGTGCTGGGCGACAGCGGCGCGCGTCTCGGGAAATAAAGCGTAGCGCTGATTACAGGTAAACGTTTCGAACTGACCTGACCGTTAGCGGTTTGGTAGTGCCGCCATGTCAGGTCAATTCAGGGTAGTGCATTCATTCGCTCAGACGATTTTATCCGCCTGCAGTTTAGCGATGGCATCAGTGCTAAGACCCAGCCAGCCGCTGAGCACATCCGCGGTATGCTCGCCCAGACCCGGGGAGGCCTTTATCTTCGGCGGCTTGCCGTTGATCCGCACCGGCCAGGATGACATTTTGAAAGGGGGGTAACCCTCGCGCTCCATCACCTGCATGATGCCGCGTTGTTCGAAGCTCTGATCGTTCTGCAGTTCCATGGTATCCAGCACCGCGCCTGCCGGTATGCCCGCGCCGCCCACCAATTTCATCGCCTCATGCTTGGTACGCGCTTTGGTCCAGGCAGTGATAATGGGGTCGAGTTCAGCGTCGTTCTTCACCCGTAACGCCGGCGTGGCAAAGCGCGGATCGTTGACCAGATCCTCGCGTCCGATCACCTTGCACAGGCGCGACCAGTGCTCGGGATTGGCGCGACTGGTCATGATCCAAACATAGTCATTCAGCCCGCCCGGCGCGCAGGGAAATAGCCCCGAGGGCGCATTGGAGCCGCCGCCCGAGCGCGTGCCGTCGCGCTCCACCACCTTGCCAGAGCGTGCTTGGGTGGAGAAGTTGGTGCGCATGTAGTGCAGCATCGCGTCCTGCATCGCCACCTGCAAGCGGCAACCCTCGCCGGTTTTGTCACGTTTGCGCAACGCAGCGAGGATGGTAATCGCCATCGTCATGCCCGTCCCGGTGTCACCCAGAGAAATCCCGGGCTTCACCGGCTGCCGCCCGCGCTCGCCGGTCACACTGATGGTTCCGCCCATCGCCTGCGCGATCATGTCGAATGCGAGGTTGGTCTCGTACGGACTACCCTCGCCAAATCCTTTGACCTGGCAAAAAATTATCCCTGGATTGATCTTCTTGACCTCGTCATAGCCGAGGCCGAGCCGCTCTATCGTGCCGGGCGCCATGTTCTCCACCGCGATGTCGGCCTTGCGCAGCAGATCCTTGACCAGCGCCAATCCCTCCGGCGCTTTCAAATTCAGCGTGATCGATTTCTTGTTGGCGTTGAACTCGTGAAAATAATACGGATCATCATCGGGCTGGCCCGGACGCAGCCGCCGCCCCGGATCGCCGGTCCGCGGATTTTCTATTTTTACCACCTCTGCGCCCAACCACGCGAGGGCTTCGGTGCAGGACGGCCCCGCCTCGAACTGGGTAAAGTCAACCACCCTTACACCGGCGAGAAAATCGTAATCAGCACTATTGTTCGACACGGTTCTACCTCCCTTGGTTATGTCATCACTGCCCGAAGCTTCGCACAAAGCATAGCTTAATCCAACTGGCTGCCGTAGCTGCCGGGGCAGACTTTAGTTGAAGTTGAGCTTTAGCCCTGGCTCCGGCCACTGCATCACGCCCAGCTGCCCGGAGCCGGACAGCGTAATGTACGCCGTGCGCATATCCGCTCCGCCAAAGCACAGATTGGTCGGATGGTCATCGGGCATTTTTACAGAGCGCACAATTTCGCCTGCCGGCGAAAATTCCGTGAGGTAGCCGGTGATCAAAGTCGCCACCACGATATTGCCATTCGCCAGAACCTTAAGGCTGTCGAACTTGGCATTGCCGCCGAGCCCGGCAATAACGCGTCCGCTGTGCGGCGCATATTCGGGTTTGGGCTTCAGCTTGCCAGGACCTAGCACCTCAAACGCCCACAGCCGCGCGCCATCGGTTTCTGCGACGTAGAGGGTTTTGCCATCAGGCGACAAACCGCAGCCATTGGGACTCAAAACGGGATAGGCCACTTCGACCACCTTCGAGCCGTCAGGCAGCGCGTAATACACGCCGCCGTAAACCTTGTGACGTGGCATGCGCTTACCAAGATCCGTAAAGTAGAACCCGCCTTCCTGGTCGAACACCAGATCGTTCGGCGCCGACAGCAGATGGCCGTTCACTTCTTTGTACAGCAGTTTTGCGACACCGCTTTGGGGATCGATGCGCTGGACGCAACCAAATTGGTAATCCGCATGCGGACCCATGCCCAGGGGATGGCCTTCGACATAACGGTTGCCACCGTTGTTGCACAAATAGAAAAATCCATCCGGCCCCACCGCGAGCCCGTTGGGCCCGCCACCGCACTCGGAATAGAGGCTGACCTTGCCATCCGGCGCGACGCGCGAACAGCGCTGATTACGCAGCTCCACCAACACTACGGAGCCATCGGCGCAGACCACTGGTCCTTCCGGAAAACCCAGTCCCTGCGCCAGTATTTTCACCTCGTCCATGATGCCTTACTCCTTGCTTGATTTTTTTGAACGCCACGCTTGAGCAACTGGCAATGTATCGCCGGCTCAGCCAGCGGTCAACCACGCACAAGTTCAAGCGCCGATATGGCATAGTGCTGCGCTAGTGCCGGACAGTGGAGAGCGCGTGATGCAAAGTTTCAACGGTGTGCGCTTATTTCAGACCAGCGTGCCGATGCGCGATGGCGTCAAGCTCAACACTTTCGTTTATCTGCCGCCGAGCGGCGGGCCGCGTTTTCCGGTGATTCTACAGCGCACGCCCTACGGGATCACTGGCAGCACTGGCAGCACGTCGCCCGCAGGCAATACCCACACCGATTGCACGCGCGGCTGGCTGCCGGCCGCCGATGCGCCGATGCGCGGATCCATTTTGAGAGGCTACAGGCATATCGTCGCCCAAGGCTACGTAGCCGTCTATCAGGACACGCGCGGGCGCTACGCATCCGAAGGCGAAGACCATGTGTATGCAGACGATGCCGCAGACGGTTACGACACGCTGGAGTGGATCGCCAGTGAGCCCTGGTGCAATCGCATGATCGGCATGTCCGGTTCATCGGCGGGTGCGACGACGACGTTGGCCGCAGCGTCCCAGCGTCATCCCAACCTGCGCGCTTTTTTCGCGCAAGTCGGCGGATCCAGCATCTACGACGACGTGGTCTACGAGGGCAACGCGATCGAGATGGAACGGTTGTGGTTATGGGTGGCGAAGAATATTCCAGGCCTGTCGCAGTCCCACCGTGCAGCCGTCATGCGCAAACTCGGCATCAGCGCGGCAGACCTGGAGCAGGCGGCCACTGCGGCCAATGCGCGTTATACGCGGCTGGAAGCGGCCTGCCGCACGAGCCTGCCTTTTGTTGGCAGTGAGGACTGGATGCGCCTGCCGCTGACGCACTACCCGGATTTTTCCACCTGGCAGCCTTTTCTGGACGAGATTATTACCCATCCCGCGCCCGACGCCTTTCGCGCACAGCACAACTTTCGTTGCAGCATCGAGATTCCCGGATTCCATGCCACCACCTGGTACGACATTTTTCAGACCAGCGTGATCGCGGCATTCAGCGACATTCAGTCGCGCGTGGGCAATCAGTTGCTGTGGATCGGTCCCAACGACCACTACTTTATTTACGAGACCCCCTTCTGGCCGCGCGACCCTTATTTCGAATGGTTCGATTACTGGTTAAAGGGTGAGCAGACTGGAATCATGCAACGACCCGCGGTGTTCTATTCCCCGCGCGCCTGGGTGGAGAATCGCCGCACTTATGTGGCGAATGACTGGCGCTACGCCGAACGCTGGCCGCCGCCCGCTGCAGCGCCGCAGCGGTTTTATCTGTGCGGCGACGCAAGCTTGTCGGCATCCGCTCCCGGTGGCTCGACGCGCAGCTACACCTACGATCCGCACCGCCCCATACCGACACTGGGCGGGCGCAACATGCTGATCGATGCCGGCCCGCGCGATCAGCGCCCCGCCCAGGCGCTGCCGGATTACGGACTCATCTATCGCAGCGAGGCGCTGAGCGCAGATCTCACCATTGCCGGCGAGGTCCGCGTCACGCTGCATGTGCAGTCGGATTGCCCGGATACCGATTTTGTCGCCAAGCTGATCGAAGTCGAAGCAGATGGCCGAGCCATGCTGTTGATGGATGGTGTGGTGCGCGCGATGTATCGGGATGTGTCCTCACCCATCGCGCAGCCCCTGGAAGCCGATCGCATCTACCCATTGCGCATCAACCTCGCGCACATTCATCACACCATCCGCGCCGGCAACCGCATCGAGGTCGATGTCACCAGCAGCAATTTTCCGCGCCGTGCGCGCAATACCAACAGCGGCAATCCCGTGCTCGCCAACGACACCACGGCGGATATCCGGGTCGCCAGAAACGTGGTGCACCAGGGCGAGGCTACGCCTTCGTTTATCGAGATCCCGCTACTCGCACAGTAGATACCCCGGGTGTTCGATGGCTATTCAGTGTGCCGCACCCTGGGCCAGAACCATCAGCGCGCCCGCGTCGTGCGCGTGATCCAGCGCCCATACCGCTTCGATCAGCGGTTCTGCGGCGCAGCCGGAGCGGCCATAGCGGCACAGCGCGATCAGCTTCACTTCCAGCTCGCGGTCGGTCAGCGGCTGCGCGAGGCTGCCGCGCGCGAAGTCGATAACCGCCCTTAACGTCTCGCCACCGGTTTGCGTAATCACCACCCGCGCGGCATCAATGGACAGTGCAGGATCGTCGCTCATGCAGACCTTGCGCCCCAACGCCTGCACTGCCGGCAGCGACACCGCAGCATCGCTAAATTCTTCCAGCCCGGCCCGTCCTGTCATCAATGCGATGGGCACGGCATGTTGCGCGCTGACTTGCGATTCACGTCCTGTGCGCACGCCGGGGCGGTCGGTGCGCTGGCGCAACAAGGGGTGGCCGCTGACCTCAATGCGCTCGACGCGCGGCAACGCAAGCGCGCTGTGCGCGTGCAGACGTAGACAGGCTTCGATCACTGGGTTAAGCACTACGCCACAGGGGTAAGGCTTGTAAGTATTATTGCTCAATTCCCAGCGCTGCCCCAAGTCTTCGATCACCCCCGCCAAGTCGGGGTTTTCGCCGGTGACGTGCAGAAAACCACGCACGCCTTCGAGCGGTGCCGCCGGCCCGTCAAAGCCCGCCTGCGCGAGTATCGCTGACAACAACCCGTTGCGGGCAGCGTTGCCGACGCTCACGCTCTTGGACATGGTGCCCAGCGTTTCCACCAGACCGCAGGCTTGCGCCGCAGCGTTGCCATACGCCCAGGCCATGCCCTGCGCGTCCAGTCCCAGTGCGCGCCCGCTCGCGGCGGCAGCGCCAAACACGCCACAAGTCGATGTAATGTGCCAGCCCCGGTTGTAGTGGCCGGGTGAAATCGCGTTACCGATACGGCATTCCACTTCAACGCCCAGCACAAAAGCGAGCAACCATTGCATCCCGCTGATCGGTGCGCACTGCGCCTGCGCCAGCAGCGCGGAGGCTACCGGCGCCGTCGGATGAATGATGGTGGGAATATGGGTATCGTCAAAGTCATAGACGTTGGCGCTCATGGCATTTAGCGCAGCGGCATTGAGCAAATCGGTGCGTACACCACGGCCTATCACCGTCGCCACTGCGCCGGCGCGAAAACGCTCCAGCACAGCCGCCGCTTTAGCGAGGGTAGGGTCGTTGCAGCCGCCCAGCGCAACCGCGAAAAAATTCAGCAATGAACGTTTGGCCTCGTGACGCACGGCGGCAGGAATATCCTCCCAACGCCACGCGCTTGCGAATTGCGCCAGCGGGCCGGTGATGGACAGGGGTCGCGTAGTTTGGGACGTGATGCTCATGGGTGGGTCCTGTAAACCTAGAAAAAGCATTTAGCCACAGAGTCTCCCAATCCCGCGCGCGGGCCAGGCGTTCGCAAAGAAACATGGGGCGGGGTGGTGAATAATAGCGTTTTGTTTCTTGTGAGCATGAATATACTTTACCGCAGCTCTTACCAAAACCACCTCGTCATGCTGGCGTACGCCAGCATCCAGTACGTTTCTGGACCCCGGCCTACGCCGGGGTGACGAGCGTTTTTTGTTTCTTGTGAGAACACAGAGTTCAATGGCGCTATCTTAAGCGGTTGCCGCGCTCGATCGGGTCGAACTGACTTTCGCGAGGGTGCAAGCACTTGTTTTCTCTTTGTTCCTCGGTGCTCTCTGTGGCTGAGCTGCCGATTTTAGGGTAAAACCGGTCTGGTGCTTATTCGAGCAAAGGAAGACCATCATGTATGAAGGACCGATCATCGACAGCCATCACCATTTGTGGGAGTGGCAAAATTATCCGTGGCTGGTGGCGCCGATCACACCGAAGATGTATGGCAGCAATTACCAACCCCTGCGGCAGAATTATCTGGTTGAGGATTTGCTGGCGGATTTCAGCGCGAACCATGTGATCAAATCGGTTCATGTACAGGCGAATTACGAGCCCTCAGATCCGGTCGGCGAAACCCGATGGTTACAAACCCAAGCTGACCGCACCGGTTTTCCGCACGCCATCATCGGCCATGCCGAGATGACTGACCCGCACGTCGAAGAAATTCTCCAGGGACACCGGCAGCACGCGAACACACGCGGCGTGCGTCACCAACTGCATTTCTGGCAAGGCGACCCGTTGCGCAGCCGCACCGACCGTCCCGATCTGTGCATCACGGATGAATTCCAGCGCGGCATCGAACTGCTGAAAAAATACCAGCTCAGCTTTGAAGTGCAAGGTTTCTCTCACCAGTTCAAGTATTTTGCCGATATGATCCGTAACCATCCGCAGACCGATTTCTGCCTGGTCCATGCCGGCATGCTGACGGCGGACGATGACGCAACCGTCAACGCCTGGAAGGAAGGCCTTGAACACCTGCACCCGTTGCCCAATTTATGGATCAAGTGTTCGGGCCTGAATTTCTTTACCGCAAAGTGCGACGAGAACCACATGCGCATTACGCTCGATCATCTGCTGGACCGATTCGGCGGCGACCGCTGTTACTTCGGCAGCAATTTCCCGCTGGAGAAATTGTGGGCGAGTTATGACGACCTCGTCACCACCACCAAGCGCATACTCAAAGACCGGCCGGACGCAGAGTTGCGCAAATATTTCCACGACACTGCGGCGTCTTTCTACCGCATCTGAGGCATACCGGGATTGATTTCCCTATTCTTCTTTTAGCATCAGCCTCAACTAACCCGTGAGTCGCGGGCGTTTCCGCAGACGACACGGAGGACCTATGATGAAACGGGTTTTGTGGTTGTTGCTGGTTGCGGGTCTGGCGCCGATCGCAGGCGCGCAAACCGCGTCGTCAGGCGCCGCTCAGGCCTGGCCCTTGCGGCCGGTACGTATCCTCAATGGCTTTTCCGTCGGCGGTCCGCTGGATATCTCGGCGCGCTTGCTGGCGCCCAAACTCGCGGAACTGTGGGGACAGCCTGTGGTCATTGAAAATCGCACGGGCGCCGGCGGTTCGATAGCCTCGGTGATGGCGGCACAAGCCACTCCCGACGGCTACACCATCCTGCTCACATCGGCTTCGATTGCCATCAACGCCGTGCTGCGATCCAATGCGGGATACGATCCGCTGCGCGACTTCGCCAGCGTGACGCAGATCGGCTATTCAACCAGCGCACTGGTGGTTACGCCATCGCTGGGTATCAAGTCAGTCAAAGAGTTGATTGCACTCGCCCATGAGCGGCCCGGCAAGATTCTGTACGGTTCAGCCGGGGCGGGTAGCGGCACTCACATGACTACCGAGCGGTTCCGCATGTCCGCCGGAATAACGGGCACGCATGTCGCTTTCAAGGGGCAGTCGGAAATGCTGATCGAGATTCTCGCCGGACGCATACAATTCGGCATTCCCGGCTTGGGCCCCGCGCTAGGCATGATCCGGGACGGGCGGCTGCTGGCACTGGCGGTGGTGACGCCCAAACGCTCGCCCTTGTTGCCGGATGTTCCCACGGTGCTGGAAATTCTGCCCAGCTTCCGCCGTGATGCTTCACACGCGTTGTTGGTGCCGGCGAAAACACCGCGACATATCGTGAACAAGATCAGCAAAGATGTCGCGCGCGTGCTTGACATGCCCGACGTTAAAAAGCAAATGGCGACGATAGACTTTACACCCGCACCCACCACACCGGAGGCGTTCGACAAGATCATGCGCGAAATGCTGGTAACGTTTGATGAAGTGGCGCGGGCGGCAGGGTTAAAAGCGCCGTGACCGCCGGTGACAAATCTGACGCGATGGATGCATCGCAGAATTTCCATAACTTATTGTTTTTATTTAATTTTTAAACACTCTAACTTGATGAAGGAGAGCCGCATGACGAATTCCCTCGGTGTACTCGCATTTCTGGTGGGTGGTGCGCTCGCCGCAGGCGTATGCGCAACGGCCATCGGCCAGCCGTACCCCACGCGTCCGATCGAACTGGTTTCGCCGACCTCGGCCGGCAGCGGCACCGATATTTATGCCCGCAGGCTCGCCGAAATCGTCCGCCAGGACAAGCTGCTGCCGCAGCCGTTCGTAGTACAGAACCGCACCGGCGGCGGCAGCCTCATTGCCTACAACTACTTTCAGACCAAGCGCGGCGATCCTTACGTGATGCTCGCCGCAACCGGCACCATCGCCATCATGGCGGTGCGGCCCGACGTCAACATCGGACTCGAGAATTACACGCCGCTCGCGCTCTTCGCCATGGATCCCCAGGCCATCATGGTGGGCGCGGATACACCCTACAAGACGCTGAGGGATCTCGCGGAAGCGGCGCGCAAGCAGCCCGACACCATCGTTTGCGCCATCACCAATCCGCTGGGCTCGGGGCGCATGGTCATCCACGCGCTGGAAAAACTTGCGCCGGGCGCGAAGTTCAAGTTCGTCACGTTCAAGGGCGGCGGCGAAGCGGTACTGTCGGTCGCGGGGGGGCATACGCATTTCACCACCGAGAACCTGAGCGAAGGCCTGGCTCTGCTCGAAGCGAAGAAGCTGCGCACGCTTGCCATTACCTCGTTAAAGCGCATGCCGCAGCTGCCGGACCTGCCCACCGCGACGGAGGCAGGCTACAAGATCGATGAGGGCACCCTCCGCGGCTTCGTCTTCCCGCCCGGAGTGCCGAAGGAAACCGCGGCGATGATGGAAACCGTGCTCAAGCGCGCGCACGAGACGCAGCAGTGGAAGGATCATGCGCGGAAGTTTTACTACGAGGACCGCTACCTCGCCAGCGCAGAATACTTGAAGTTCCTCTACCAGCGCCTGGACAAGTACAAGGAGTTCTTCAACGAGATCGGAGCGTTTCCGAAGCCGGCGCCATAGGTAAGTGGTACAGGCCGTTCACCGCTGTGGCGATCAAGGTACCAACACCCCCACCAGCCACAGACTCAGCGCCGGGAAAGCGATCAGCAGTGTGATACGCACCGCGTCGGCGGCAAGAAAGGGCAGCACGCCGCGGTAGGTCTCGGCCATCGGCACGTCGCGCGCGTAGCTGTTCACGACGTAGACATTGAGTCCCACCGGCGGCGCGATCAGCCCGACTTCGACCACGCACAATACCAGGATGCCGAACCAGATCGCCTTGTGCGTGGCGCTCAGCCCGTAGAGGTCCAGAGCCATCACCGCTGGAAAAAGAATGGGTATGGTCAGCAGTATCATCGCCAGTTCATCCATCACACAACCGAGCACCAGATAAAACGCGAGTATGCCAAGCACCACTGCGAGCGGCGGCAGGTTGCTGCCAGCGACGGCCTTGGCGAATTGCGCCGGCATCTGCGACAGCGCGAGCGCCGAGTTGAGCATATCGGCGCCCAGAAAAATCATGAAAATCATGCCGGTGGTCACGGCCGTGCCATAGAAGCAGCGCATCAGGCCGGCACTATCGAGCTCGCGCGTGGCGAGCGCGACCACCAGGGTGCTCGCCGCACCCACCGCAGCGCCCTCGGTCGGCGTGAACCAGCCGCCGTAGATACCGCCGAACATCAACAGAAAGATGCCCATGATCGGCCACACGCCGCGCACAGCGGCAAGCAACTCGGCACGGCTATGGCGCTCGGTGGCGGGCCCATGATCCGGATTTAACTTGACGTAGATCGCGATGGCGGCGAGGTACAAGGCCGCTGCCAGTAAGCCGGGTATGAATGCGGCGGCGAACAGCTTGGCAATGTTCTGCTCGGTGAGGATGCAGTAAACCACCAGCACCACGGACGGCGGAATCAGGATGCCGAGTGTGCCGCCTGCAGCCAGCGTGGCGGTGGCCAGCCGGCCGGAGTAGCCGTGCCGGCGCATCTCGGGCAGCGCGACCTGCGTCACGGTGGCCGCCGTCGCCACCGATGAGCCGCAGATCGAGCCGAATACAGCGCAGGCGAGTATCGCTGCCATCGCCATCCCGCCACGCAGGTGGCCGATCAGTGCGTTCGCCAGACCGAACAGCGCCTTCGACAGGCCGCCCTGGGTAGCGAACTGGCCCATCAACAGGAACAGCGGGATCACCGACAAGTCGTGGACCGACAGCCGCGCATAGGCCATACCCTTGAGCTGGTTGAGCAGCGCGTCCGGGCTCGCCTGCGCTGCATAACCAATGGCGCCCGCGACGAACATGGCGATCGCGATCGGCACGCGCAACGCCATCAGTGCGAGCATGCCTGCGAATAGTGCAATGCCGACACTCAGCGCGCTCATGCGGCCTTCCAGGTGCGCCACGCGGTGTAGAGGCCGGCGATCGCGGTGAGCGCGAAGGCGGGCGTCATCAGCGCGTAGGCATACCACAGCGGCACACTCATGATCATCGAGGTCTCGCCGCCCGCCTTCATCGCCACTGCGCCCGCGCCCGTGCGCCACGCCACCAGCGCCATGACCACGGCGAGCAGCACGGCGCCGAGTGCATCGAGCACGCCTCGCGTCCGCGGTCGCGCGCGCAGGGTGAAAAAATCCACAATGATATTGCCGTGATTGAGCTGGCAATAAGGCAGAAAAAAAGCGATCGCCACCGCACAGCCAAACTGCACCAGCTCGAAGTCGCCCTGGATCGGCCTGCCTATCATGCGCCCGCCGATAGAAGCCACCGACATCAGCACCAGCGCCGACAGCACCGCACCGCCGAGGAGGGCGAGGAGCTTGCACGCCGCCCCGAGTGCGCGGCCGAGCGTAGTGGCCGCCTGCGCGTGCAACTCTTCAGGCATCTGCAACGATCTGCAACGTCAAGCTGACGGCGTGGGCGCAGTGCTATTTCGTATGCTTCTGGATCAGCGCGCGCGCAGATTCAATCAGCGCCTTGCCGTCGTGGCCCTTGGCACCGATATCCTTGATCCACTCGTCCGTGATCGGCCGCGCCACCTTGCGCCAGTTTTCCAGCTCAGCCGCCGGCACGGTGTAGAACTGGTTACCGCGAGCCTCCGCCAGCTTGCGCCCAGGCACATCCGCTTCCTGAAATACCTTACCGATCCACGCTGAAAGTTCCTCGCCCGAATTCTGATCGATTACCTTTTTCAGCTCCGGCGACAGCGCCTTGTACTTGGCGCTATTCATCGCGAAAATGAAAGTCGAGGTGTACATTGCGAAAAATTTAGCATCGGTTTCAGTATGGAATTTTGTCAGTTCTTCCACCTTTACCGCCGGCACCACCTCCCACGGAATCACCGCACCGTCTATCACGCCCCGGCTGAGCGCCTCCGGCACCTGCGGCACCGGCATGCCCACGGGCGTGGCACCCATCGCACCGATCAGCTTGTTGGTGAGCCGGGTGGGTGCGCGCACCTTGACGCCCTTCATGTCGGCAAGCGTGCGAATCTGCTTCTCACGCATGTGGATGTAGCCCGGACCGTGAACGTGGAAAGCCAGCGGATGCACGTCCTTGAATTCGCCTTTGGCATGCTGTTGCACGTAAAGCCACAGCGCGCGCGAGGTGGCCTCGGCGTTGGTCATCGTAAACGGCAGCTCGAAAGCCTCGATCAGGGGGAAGCGGCCCGCGGTGTAGCCGGGCAGGGTCCACACGATATCGGCGACGCCGTCCGTCACCTGACCATACAACTGCGGCGGCGCGCCGCCGAGTTGCATCGCGGGATAAATCTGGCACGCGAGCCTGCCGCCGGATTCCTTGCCGATCTTCTCGCACCAGGGAACAATGAATTTGGCATGCGCGGTGGAGGGTGGCGGCAGGAAGTGGTGTATCTTGAGCGTCACCTCCTGCGATTGCGCGACACCTGCCCATCCACAAGTGAATACCGAGAGCAGGACAAAAATGGTGGACTTGAATTTCATGGTTACTCCTCTTAGGATTTATCACGTTACCATACTCGGATCTTATAACTAACTATGCACATGCGCACTCAGGTGGGTATCGTCGGCGCCGGACCGGCAGGTCTGCTGCTGTCGCATCTGCTGCACTTGCAGGGTATCGAATCCGTCGTCCTCGAGAACCGCAGCCGCGACTACGTCGAACAGCGGGTGCGGGCGGGTGTGCTCGAGCAGGGTACGGTGGATCTGTTAGCGGCAGCGGGTGTCGGTGAGCGCATGCAACGGGAAGGACTGATCCACCATGGTATCGAGCTGCGCTTCGGCGGGCGCGGTCATCGCATCAACCTGAGCGAGCTCAGCGGCGGACGCGCGATCACGGTATACGGCCAACAGGAGCTCATCAAGGATCTCATCCAAGCGCGACTGGCCGCGGGTGGCCCAATTCTGTTCGAAGTCGAAGATGTGAGTGTGCACGGCCTCGATTCCACTGCACCGCTAATCCGGTACCGCAAGGAGGGTGTAGCGCTCGAACTGCAGTGCGAGGTGATTGCCGGCTGCGATGGTTATCACGGGGTATGCCGGGGGTCGATTCCCGCTGGCGCGCTCAGCGTTTATGAGCACGACTACCCGCTGGCTTGGCTCGGCATCCTGGTGCAGGCGCCGCCGCCGTCCGACGAATTGATTTACGCCTGCCATGAACGCGGCTTCGCCCTCTACAGCATGCGCTCGCCCCACATCGCTCGGCTCTATCTTCAAGTGCCCCCCGCAGAAGACATCGCGAACTGGCCGGACACGCGGATCTGGCAGGAATTGCATACCCGGTTCGGGGCCGAGGGCACTCTTAACCAGGGACCGGTGATCGAAAAGGGCATCACCGGCATGCGCAGCTATGTGGTGGAACCGATGCGCTATGGCCGGCTGTTTCTTGCCGGTGACGCAGCCCACATCGTTCCGGCGACCGGCGCCAAAGGACTCAACCTTGCCGTCGCCGACGTGCGAGTGCTCGCCCACGCGCTCGCGGCATACTTCAAAACCGGGCGCAGCGACCTGCTCGATACCTATTCCGCGACCTGCCTCAAGCGCGTCTGGCGGGCCCAGCATTTTTCATGGTGGATGACCTCCCTGCTGCACCGCTTCCCAGGCGCTGATGATTTCCAGCAACGCCTGCAGCGCGCGCAACTGGAATACGTCGTCAACTCGCGCGCGGCAGCGACCAGCCTCGCCGAGAATTATGTCGGCTTGCCTGAATCGTCGTGGATCGGCTGCTAAAAAAATCGTAACTGTTCAGGTTCCTGCGGTTCTTTCAAAGTCTTTCCCTCACCTTCGACATTGTGATGAGATATCATTAGTGATACTATCTATGGATGAGCCGCGTCGAAAAAATCCTTGACCAGATGCGTCGTGAGCCAGCCAATGTTCGCTTCGGCGATTTGCACAAGGTCTGCGAGGTCTACTTCGGCAAGGCCCGGCACCGCGGTGGCAGCCACTCGATATTCAAAACGCCGTGGGCCGGTGACCCGCGGGTCAATATTCAAGACGACAAGGGCAAGGCAAAGGCGTATCAGGTGCACCAGGTGCTGCTGGCCATCGAACGATTGGAGATCAAATCATGAACGTCAATCACTACACCTACCGCGTAACCTGGTCGCAGGAAGACCACGAGCATGTCGGTCTGTGCGCAGAGTTTTCATCCTTGTCCTGGCTGGCGCCTACGCCCGAGAAGGCGTTGGCCGGTATTCGCCGCGTGGTCGCTGAAGCTGTCGCGGACCTACAGGCCAGTAAAGAGCCCGTCCCCGAGGCGCTGGCCGAGAGGCAGTACAGCGGACGTTTCATCGTTCGCGTGCCCCCTCTCGTGCATCGCGCACTGGCGACCGAAGCGGCCGAACAGGGCGTGAGCATCAACCGACTGGCGTCTGCGAAACTGGCGACCTGACGCAATTCGATCACGCTTGGAACGTCACCCGGCGATTTCCGCCCCCGCGTCCTTCGCTTTCCCGGACATAGAGTCAGGAGTGGTGCACCGCACGCTTGGTGTAATCCTACACATTGCATTTCGTAGGCTCCTAGATTACACTGTGCGCTGTGATCAAAAGCTTCCGCCACAAAGGACTTGAGCGTTTCTTCCGCAAAGGAGAAGCGAAGGGCATTCAAGCCCAGCATGCCGGAAGGGTCACGCGCATTCTTGATGCCCTGGACGAGGCGAGCAACCCTGAGCAACTGATGATCCCTGGCATGTATCTGCATCCCCTCAAGGGCGACAGAAAAGGGCAGTGGGCCATGACGGTTTCAGGGAATTGGCGTATTACCTTTGCCTTTGATGGCGAGGACGTAATCATTGTTAACCTGGAGGACTATCACTAATGAACACTCGGTCACTACGCGATCCCAGGCGGCGTCCTACCCATCCTGGCGCCATCCTGCGTGAAGATGTCCTGCCGGCAACGCGGATGACCCAGAAGGAATTTGCCGACTGGATTGGCGTTTCTCGCTTAACTGTTTCTGAGATCCTGAACGAGAAGCGAACCATCACCCCGGATATGGCCATGCGACTAGGCAAAGCGCTGGGCAATGGGCCGCAAATTTGGCTACGTATGCAGCAGACGCTTGATCTGTGGGAGTTGGGACAACAGAAGAAGTATCAGCAAATCAGGACCCTTGCTGCGGCGTAGCAGGCCTCGCTGACCCTCAGGAGACTAGCGTGACCGAAACCCCCGCCGCCCGTTACGGCGCCATCGCCATGACCTTGCACTGGCTGATCGCGGTCGCACTGGTCGGCCTACTCATCGTCGGCAAAACCATGCACGAGCTGCCCGACAGCAACCCCGACAAGTTAGCGCTCTATCAGTTGCACAAATCGTTCGGCTTGACGGTGCTGCTGCTGAGCGTGTTGCGCATCGTGTGGCGACTGCAGCATCCGGTGCCGCGATTGCCGGATGCGATGCCGGCGTGGGCGCGGCGGGCGGCGCATGCCAGCCATTTCCTGTTCTACGCACTCATGCTGGGACTGCCGCTAAGCGGATGGCTGCGGGTGTCGACCGACCGCGACGGCATTGCGACGCTGTGGTTCGGCCTGTTCGAAGTGCCGCATTTTCCGCTGCTGAGCAAAACCCTGACCGATTTATTGCACGACACGCACGTGATGATGGGCAATGCGCTGATTCTGCTATTGATCATCCATGTCGGTGCGGCGCTGAAGCACCACTACTGGGACCGCGACAACGTGTTAAAACGCATGCTGCCGTTCACCCGGGTGGAGTAACCTCAGCTTGTCGGTGTGCGCGCGGCAACCGTCAGTCGAGGGTGATGCCCGTTTGTTTGATCATCTTCTCCCACCGCACAATATCGGCGCGCAGAAAAACGGCGAACTCTTCCGGCGTACTGGGGGATACCATGCCGCCTTCAAACTGCAGACTCTTCTGCACTTCGGGCATGGCCAACACTTTTACAGTCTCTCGATTCAGGCGCATGACCACTTCCCGCGGCACCTTGGCCGGTGCCAGCAGGCCATGCCAAAGGATGGCCTCGAACCCGGGCATACCAGATTCTGCGGCCGTCGGCACGTCGGGAAATAAAGGGGATCGCTTCACGCCGGTTACGGCCAGCAGTCTTGCGCGCCCATCCCGCGCATAGGTTAGCGCCGAGACCATGGACGTGATCATGTAGGACACGCGTCCGGCATACAAATCGAGCATGCCCGGCCCACCGCCTTTATACGGCACATGCAGGGTATTGATGCCCATGGCGCCGTTGAAGAATGCACCGAGCACGTGGCTGCTGCCCGCGGTACCCGCCGATGCAAATGTCAATACGCCGGGATTCGCCTTGGCGGCTGCGATGAGGTCCTTGAGCGACCGCAGCGGCGACTTGTCGCTCACCACAAACACCTGTGGCGTACGCACCACCAGCGAGATCGGCGCAAAGGCGGTGAGCGTGTCATAGTTTTTCTGCTTGCGCACCGCCTGGCCGACCACCAGATTGCTGTCCTGCCCCAACACTATGGTGTAGCCATCCGCAGCCGCATGCGCTGCAATCTCCGCCCCTAACGCACCCGCAGCGCCGGCGCGATTGTCCAGCACCAATTGCTGCCCCAGCGCTTCGGACAGCTTGATACTGATGATGCGCGAGTAGGTGTCGGTGCTGCCGCCGGGTGGAAACGGCACGATCAGCCGAATCGGACGATACGGATAGGATTGCGCCAATGCCGGCGCTGCTACGCACCACAGCGCCCACACCATAATGCCGAAACCAAAAACGCGTTGCATCACAAATTCTCCTTGAAACATGGTGTACCCCAGCCGCTACCGCGAAACAGTATCAGGTTTCAATAGGGGACCTCTAAAAATCCCACTCGCCGGTGTGACGGACTTTTAGAGGGGCCCACTACTGTTTACTTAGTGAATTTTATCTGTCCGGGCAAGTCTAAGCCCAAGACCGATAGCATAACCATTTAATTCATAAAAGGTTTTTATACGATTAGCCTTGCTTCTACCCTTCAAATTCAAAACGTCGCATACTGATTTTTGCCACCCGCTCCGGGCCTCAACTGCAACTGCGAGCGGGACGCCGCCAACCTAAAGGAGTCACCATGACCACCTCAAAACGGCCCATGCCATCCGCATCAAACGCCGCGCCTGATGGCGATGCCGGCCCGCAGCTCCGCGTCCTCCTCGCCGCGCTGCAGTCCTTCCGCAACGGGGACTTCGCCGTGCGGCTACCGGGGGACTGGAGCGGCCTCCACGGCAAGCTCGCCGACACCTTCAACGACATCGTCGCCGGCGAGCAGACGCTGGCGCAGGAGGTGGATCGCCTGGGCCTCGCGGTGGGCCGGGAGGGGCGGCTGCAGGAACGCATGGCCATGCCGGCGCTGCGCGGCAGTTGGGCCAGCAAGGTGAGGACCATCAACGGGCTGCTGGACGACGTCGTGCGGCCCACCGTGGAGGTCACGCGCACCATAGACGCCGTGGCCAAGGGCGACCTGCTCCAGAGCGTGTCGCTGGAGGCAAACGGCCGCCCGCTCCAGGGCGAGTTCCTGCGCGGCGCCCGCACGATCAACGGCCTGCTCGGACAGCTCTCCACCTTCACCGACGAGGTCACGCGCGTGGCGCGCGAGGTCGGTACCGAGGGCAAGCTCGGCGGTCAGGCGGCCGTGCCGGGGGCCACTGGCGCCTGGAAGGAACTCACCGACAGCGTTAACCAGATGGCCGGCAACCTCACCGCCCAAGTCCGCAACATCTCCGAGGTCACCGTCGCCGTCGCCAGCGGCGATCTCTCCAAGAAGATCGCGGTAGACGTGCGCGGCGAGATCCTCCAGCTCAAGGAGGCTATCAACACCATGGTCGACCAGTTGAACGGTTTCGCCGGTGAGGTCACCCGCGTGGCGCGCGAGGTCGGCACCGACGGCAAGCTCGGTGGCCAGGCGCTCGTGCCGGGCGTCGCCGGCACCTGGAAAGACCTCACCGACAACGTCAACACCATGGCTAACAACCTCACCGGTCAGGTGCGCAACATCGCCGAAGTGACTACCGCGGTGGCGAAGGGCGACCTCTCGCGCAAAATAACGGTGGATGTCAAAGGCGAGGTGCTCGAGCTCAAGAACACCATCAACGTCATGGTGGATCAGTTGAACGGCTTCGCCGGCGAGGTCACCCGCGTCGCGCGCGAGGTCGGCACCGAGGGCACGCTCGAGTCCTGCGGCATGGCCGTCTACCACGCCGAGAACGGCGCGGGGGGCCTAGAGCAGTTGCGCGCCCAACCGGAGGTAGAGGTGGTGCTGATGGACATCAT